>NZ_DDIY01000017.1:13843-39535 GCF_002338785.1 Kocuria sp. UBA1838
GACGATCGCGGCCAACAGGGCCAGGGCGAAGTAGGACAGCCACGGGAAGGCCCACATCTTCAGCGGCGAGGACACCCCGGCGCGGTCGGCGCGCTTGCGCAGGATGATCTGGGAGATCAGCGCCAGGGCCCAGACCACCAGGCACGTGGAGCCAATCACGTTGAGCATGACGTTGAGCACCGTCTCGGGCCACAGGTAGTTGAGCACCACGGCGATGAAGCCGAAGAGCACCGAGATCGTGACGGCGAGGCGGGGAACCCCGCGCGAGGAGGTGGCCGCGAGCCCACGCGGTGCGGATCCCCGGCGCGCGAGGGAGTAGAGCATGCGCGAACTGCCATACACGTTCGCGTTGAGCGCGGACAGCAGCGCCAGGATGATGACGATGTTCATCAGGAC
Source organism: Kocuria sp. UBA1838 (assembly GCF_002338785.1). Taxonomy (NCBI): domain Bacteria; kingdom Bacillati; phylum Actinomycetota; class Actinomycetes; order Micrococcales; family Micrococcaceae; genus Kocuria; species Kocuria sp. UBA1838. Next base: position 14,240 of record NZ_DDIY01000017.1, read on the forward strand.
GTTCGCACCGGGGATCCCCACCTCCGTGAGGACCGCGACGAACGGGCTGGAGGAGAGGCCCTCATTGTTCCACGGCAGCACCAGCACCATGACGGTCACGGAGCCCACGTAGAAGATCAGGATGCGGATCAGGATGGTGCGGATCGCGCGGGCCACGTTGGTCTGCGGGTCCTCCGTCTCGGCGGCGGCGATAGTCACGAGCTCGGTGCCGCCGAACGCGAAGACGACCACCAGCAGTGCGGCCGCAACCCCCGTGATGCCGTTGGGCATGAACCCGCCGTGCTCCGTGAGGTTGGACAGCCCCGGGCTCGGAGCGGGCAGCACACCGATCAGCAACAGCACACCCACGACCAGGAACGCCACGACCGCGGCGACCTTGAGCAGCGCGAACCAAAACTCCGTCTCACCCAACGTGCCCACGCGCACCAGGTTGATGACCGTGAACACGGCCATGAAGATCAACGCCCACAACCATTGGGGCAGCGAGGGCCACATCTCGGTCACGAGCTGCGCGGCGGCGGTGGCCTCCGCGGCCACGACCACCACGATCTGGGCCCACCACAACCACCCGAGGGCGCGACCGATCGTGGGTCCCATGGCCTTGCCCGCGTAGGTCGAGAACGCGCCGGAGGACGGATCCGCGGCGGCCATCTCGCCCAGCGCGCGCATCACGAGCACGAGCAGCAGACACGCCACGAGGTAGGAAATCAATACGGCGGGCCCGGCGGTCTGGATCGCCGCGCCCGTCCCCACGAACAGGCCGGTGCCGATGGCCGAACCGAGCGCCATCATCACCAGGTGGCGCGGCTTGAGGTAACTTCCCTGTGGCGGTTGCGACGGCGCGTGCGGCGAGTGCTCGCGGGATCCCCCGTGGATCACGCTGGCCGAACCGCGTGCGCCGGTGGGACCGTCATGGGGTGGGTGGGGTGCAGTCATGGGAGAGAACATTACCCGTCCGCACGGGCACCGGTGGTGGCCGTCCGTCATCCTGCGCACGGCAGGCGGGACCGGACGGGGCTACTCTGGGGCTGCCGCGGTCGATGTGTTCGGCGCGGTGATTCGCCGAGCCGACAACGGCCCCGCCGATGGGGACACCGTGCAACCCCTGAATCCTGGGATCGACCTGTGGGTACCCTGCATCCATGCGCAATCTTCTGAAGGACCATCGACGGGTCCCTCCCGCTCGCAAGCCCCCGATCTACCTGATTTCGTGGGCGGGCTACCCGAATTTCGGGGACGAGCTGATTGCGGCCACCTGGGTCAATTACCTGGCCAAGGTGGCACCCACCACGGACGTGTGGCTGGACGTCCGCGAACCGGGGACCGTCACCGCCCTGCTGCGCGGCATCCATCCACGACTGCATGTGGTCAATACGGTCTTCCACGCTCTGCACGACGTGGAACACGGCTCGGGGCGCTCGATGCGCAGCTTGATCGAGGATCTGGGGTCCCCGAAGTACGACGCGGGATTGCTCGCCCTGCGCGAAGCGAGCACCGTGCACCTGCTGGGCGGCGGGGTGCTGCACCGGGACTGGGCCGCGAACCTGCACATCGTCGAGGCGATGCGCGCGGTCCGGGACATCTCGGGGGCGCGGTTGTTCGCCACGGGTCAGGGGCTGATGCCCTTCGCGGGGGACCCGCTCACGGACCTGGACCACCTCAGCGTGCGGGACCGCCCCAGCGCCCAGGCCGCCGGAGTGCCCGTGGGGTTCGACGACGCTTTCCTCCTCGCGGAGGACACCCGCCACGCACGGGCCCTCGGGCTCCTGTCCGGGCACAAGGGGGATGGGTCGTCCGCTCGCACCGAAGGTACGGACGCCCCGAGCGAGGTGGTGGTGTGCGTGCAGTCGGACACCCTGGCGGAGGGGTCCTTCGAACGGATGCTGGACTTCGCCGGGGCGCAAGTGCGGCGGTGGGATCTACCCCGGGAATCCGTGCGCTACCTCGAGGCCATCCCCGGGGACGATCATGAGGGCTTCGACCGGCTGCGGGATCTCGTGGCCCCGGACGGGTTCATCCCGTTCCAGGCCGCATGGGACGGGGATTTCACGTTCGGGCCGCACCAGGTGTGGCTGACCACCCGTTTCCACCACCACCTGGTCGCGGCGCTGCACGGGGCCAGGGGTGTCGCGCTCAGCGGCAAACCCGGGTACTACGACGTCAAGCACCAGTCCGTGATCGAGGTCGGCTCCAACTGGTCGCTGGTCCATGCCGGGCAGACCTCGGAGCCTGTGGCCCTGGAAGAACTGACGGCGCCCGCGGGCTTCGCCGAGGCGGTGCGCGCCAAGCGGGACGAGGCGAAGCAGCTCTACGGCCGGTAGGGCAAAAGGCCTGACCCGGACACGGCGAGGGCCCCGTGACATCCACACTGTGGCTGCCACGGGGCCCTCGCCGTTGCGGAGGATCAACCGATGTGGTGAACCCCGCTGGGAGCGACTACTTCTGCTGGTCGTAGCGGAAGAGGAACGCCGCCATCTGATCGCGCCTCACGGGCTCGTAGGGGCGGAAGGTCCCGTCCGACCAACCACGGGCGATGTTCTGCCCGTTCATCCAGGCGATCTCCTTGTAGAAGACGCGGTTGGTGGGCACGTCCTTGAAGGGGGAGGCCTTCGGAGCGGTGTACGCCGGGGATCCCGCCATCCGGTAAAAGAACGCGGCCATCTGGTCGCGGTTGATCTGCTGGTACGGGCGGAAGGTCCCGTCCGGCCACCCCTTGGTGATGCCCTGCTCGCTCATCCAGGCGATCTCCTTGTAGAAGACGTGGCTGGTGGGCACGTCCTTGAAGGGGGACTTGGTGGGAGGCGTGTACTGCGGCGAACCGGCCATCCGGTAGAGGAACGCGGCCATCTGGTCACGGTTCACGGCCTGGGCGGGGCGGAACGTCCCGTCCGGCCAACCGCGGGTGATGCCCTTGTTGGCCAGCCAGGAGATCTCCGAGTAGAACACGTGGTTCTTGGGAACGTCCTTGAACATCGGGTTCTGGGTCTCGGGGGCCTTCGCCGCGGACTGGAAGGTCTTGACCTCGGCCTTGGCGCCGTCCTGACCCGCGCGGATACCGGAGAGGTCCCCGGTGGCGTTGTGCAGGTGCAGGAACAGGGCCTCGCCCTTGGCGCTCTCCGAACCGCGGTGCGCGGTCAGCTTCTTACCGGGCAGATCGGTGAACAGCGACGTGTTGACCTGTTCCCCGCGGAAGGAGATCTTCGGGGTGACCGGGCTGTACTCGATCACGCCCGTGCGGTCCACGGGGCCGTCGATGCTCCCGGAAAAGGTGGTCACCTGGTAGGTCAGCTTGGTGTCGGTCTTGGTGGGATCGATACCCAGCTTCGCGGCGCTGACCGGCATCACCATGGCGTTGGTGTCGAACGTGTTGGTGTCCACGTCACCCCAGGAACCGTTCAGCGGCTGGCTGTCGATCACCGTGAGCTCACCGTTGACGTAGCCGTACAGGTTCACCACCGGGTAGTCCAGACCATCCGTCCGGCCCAAGGCCGCGATGTAGTCGGGGCGACCATTGCCGGTGGTGTCTATCGCGATCTCCGTGGAGACGTCCGGCTTGATCGTGCTCGCGTTGCCCCAGCTGGAGACACCGAAGTTGATCATGCCGTCCTTGCTCACGTCCTTCTTCTCGGCCTTCAGCTGCGGGAGGTTCGAGGAAGCGCCCACGTACTGCAGATCGGCGAACTGGGAGTTGCCGCCGGCCAGCTTGGTGGAATCCAGGCGGCCCGACTTGGCGCCCAGCTCGAAGGCCCCCAGGGCCGACTGCCAGCCGCCCTGGTCCAGGCCGGTGCCGGCGAGGGCGACGGCGCTCGTGCCGTTCTTGTCCCACCGGTCCAGCGTGGCGTTGTCCACCCGCATGTCGGCCGCCGGCTTCGGGGCGATCGACATGGGGACGCGCAGGTCCTGGCCGTTCTCCGTCAGGACCAGGCGGCCGGATTCGGAGGCCAGGAACTGACGGGCGAAGCCCAGCTGGGTCACGGCCTCGGAGGGGTCGTGGGTCTTGGCCAGCTGCGCGCGATCCACGGTGGCGGTCACCTTGACGGTGGCCTTGCCGCCCTTGGCCACACTGACCGAGCCCGGCGTGGAGAAGCTCACGCCCGGGACGTCGGTGGAAGCGTCGAAGCGCACCTGGTACGTGTGCGCCGCGCCGCTGGTGTTGTCCACGACCAGCTCACGGGAGAAGGTCTCCTTGCCGTTCTTGATCTCGGTGACCCCGAAGGTCGAGGAGATCAGGGCCGGATTGGCCTTGTCGTAGACCAGCACGTCCTGGTTCACGGCGCGCAGTGCGTCCACACGACCCGAACCCACGCGGTCCACCGCGGAGGTGGCCCCGTTCGCGGCGTGCACGTCGTGCACGGCCGAGTTCATGATGGCGGCCTTGATCATCTGGGGGTTGTAGTTCTGGTGCTTCTGCTGCACCAGGGCGGCGATCCCGGCCACGTGCGGGGTGGCCATGGAGGTGCCGGTCTTGACCGACACGCCGTTGCCCGCGGCCACACCGGCGGAACCGATGTTGGTGCCGGGTGCGGCGACGTCGGGCTTGATGACCCCGTTGCTGCCGTGCTGACCGCGGGAGGTCGAATCGTTGACCTGGTCCTTCTGGCCGGTCTGCGCCCTGGCGGCACCGATCCACTCCGGGGCTAGCTTGACCCGGGCCCCGCCGGCCTGGGCGGCCGGCTTGATCTTGGCGACGGATTCCTTGCTCATCAGCAGACCCGGGACGCCGGCGTTGCCCGCGATGCTCGTGGGATCCACCGAGTAGTCGGACTCCAGGACCACGCCCTTGCCGCCGGCGGCCTGGACGTTGTCGAAGCGGACCTTCGAGCCGCACGGGAAGCCGGCCTTGTCCTCCCAGTCGAGCATGACCCACTTGCCGCCGAAGTTCTGCGAGAAGGGAGTGCAGCCGAAACGGTTGTCCTGCGGGCCGACCACGACGTCGCCCTGGAGCTGTTCGGGCTTGGCATCGCTGTAGTTGAAGCTCCCGCTGTAGGAGCCGGTCAGTTCACCCTGGGCGCTGTCAGGCGAGAGGCCCTCGGCCTTGTCCTGCGCGGCGGTGCTGCCCTGGGAGTTGGCCACGGTCAATGCGGAACGCGCGCTGCCCGGGGAGCCGGAGATCTCGTGGGCGTCCCCGGCGTTGCCCGCGGCGATGACCGAGAGGATGCCCTGGCGGGACAGCGCGTCGATCAAGTCGTTCTGGGGGTCGTCGGCTGGGCCGAAGTCGGACCCGAGGGACATGTTGATGATGTCCGCCTTGTCCGAGAAGTCCCCGTCCATGTTGGGGTCCAGGGAACGGTCCAGGGCGTCGAGGACCAGGTTGGTGGAACCCTCACAGCCGAAGACGCGCAGCCCGATCAGTTGCGCCTCGGGTGCGGTGCCCGGGCCGATCCGCATCTTGCCGACCTGCTCCTGTGTCAGCTTGGTGAAATCGCCCTTGTAGGTCTTGCCGTCCGCGCCCACGCCGTAGCCCGCGGTGGTGCCCGCCACGTGCGTTCCGTGGCCGCCGGCCTCGCAGTCCAGCGGGTTGTTGTCCGGCTTCGGGACGCTGGTGGGAATCTGGGCGTCGTAGGCGTCGCCCGCGAGGTCGTACCCGCCGAGGAACTTCTTGGAGTCGTACAGACCCGAGTCCTTGCCCGGCAGGTCGTTCGAGGCCTTGGCCTTCTTGTAGGCGTCGATGGTGCCCGGACCACCGAAGTCCGCGTGGGTGTAGTCGATGCCCGAGTCGATGATGGCGACCTTGACGCCCTTACCGGTCTGGCCGGTCTGGGTCCAGGCGTTGAGGGTGTTGGTGTCCAGCACGGAACCCGCGTTGTTGCGGTAGGCGGGGACGATCTTGGAGATCTTGACCACGTCGGAGCGCTTGCTCAGCTCACGCAACTGCGCGGCATCCCCCTTGAGGGCGACTCCGCGCAGGGCGTTGGATGTGGTGTACAGCAGGTCGGACCCGGAGGCGGAGGCCAGGGTGGAACCCATGCTCTCCACCGACTGGCGGATGGCCCGCACCCGCGCGGCGGCCTGGACCGGGTCCTGGCTCCCGGAGCGCACGCCCTCGGGTTGCGTGGCCTCGAAGGCACTCGGTCCCTGCAGCTGCACGAAGACCGCCACCTGGCCTTCGGCATCCTTGAGGTCCGAGCCGATCAGCCGGTCGGGGTTCTGGGTGTTGTGATCGTCCGTCTTGGGCGCCGGGGTGATGTCGACGGCGCTCGCCGGCAGCGCCGTGCCCAGGGCCAGTGCCAGGCCCAGGGCGGTCGTGAGGCAGGCCTTGACGGCTCTGCCACGACCAGCCCTTGTCTCGTGGTTCATGTCTCGTCCTTTGACATTCGGGGGATGTCGTGAGGTGCATCGCAATGACCCAAGCCTGCGTGCGACCTGCCGAAAAGTAAAGGTTTCATCAGAATATTCTGTGCTCTCACCAGTCGCGATGTCCGTGGCGTGTCGGACGCCGGATTCGCGCCGTGACCGGGGTAGGCGGACGAGGGCGGCGGTGGTGGGCGTCACCGTTAGAATTGGTTGGTACGTGCCCCGCGCGTACTCCTCAACCGTTGTCGTGCCGAATGGGTGCAAGCCCGGGCAGGAGTAGCCAGCTATGCCAGCAATCGTGATCGTCGGAGCCCAGTGGGGCGATGAGGGCAAGGGCAAGGCCACGGATCTCCTGGGTGGCCGGGTGGACTACGTGGTCAAGCCCAACGGCGGCAACAACGCCGGGCACACCGTGGTGGTGGGCGGTGAGAAGTTCGAGCTCAAGCTCCTTCCCGCGGGTATCCTCAGCCCCAACGCCACCTCTGTGATCGGCAACGGCGTGGTGATCAACCCCCAGGCCCTGTTCGAGGAGATCGATGGCCTCGAGGCCCGCGGCGCGGACACGTCCCACCTGCGGATCTCCGCCAACGCGCACCTCGTGGCCCCGTACCACCAGACGCTGGACCAGGTCACCGAGCGATTCCTGGGCAAGCGCGCGATCGGTACCACGGGTCGCGGGATCGGTCCCACGTACATGGACAAGGTGGGCCGCCTGGGCATCCGCGTGCAGGACGTGCTGGACGAGTCCATCCTGCGGCAGAAGATCGAGGGCGCGCTGCGCCAGAAGAACGAGCTGCTCGTCAAGCTCTACAACCGCCGCGCGTTCGAGGTGGATGAGATTGCGGAGTACTTCCTGGGCTTCGCCGAGCGCCTCGCGCCCATGATCGTGGACTCCACGCGAGTGCTCAACGAGGCCCTGGACCGCGACGAAGTGGTGCTCATGGAGGGCGGCCAGGCCACCTTCCTGGACGTGGACCACGGCACCTACCCGTTCGTGACGTCGTCGAACCCCACCGCGGGCGGCGCGTCCGTGGGCTCGGGTGTGGGCCCCACGCGCATCACCCGGGTGATCGGCATCCAGAAGGCGTACACCACGCGCGTGGGCGCCGGTCCGTTCCCCACCGAGCTCTTCGACGAGATGGGTGAGCAGCTGCGCAAGACCGGCGGCGAGTTCGGCGTCAACACGGGCCGGCCGCGCCGCACCGGCTGGTACGACGCCGTCATGGCCCGCCAGGCCGCGCGGATCAACGGCTTCACGGACTTGTTCATCACCAAGCTGGACGTGCTCACCGGGCTGCGTGAGATCCCGGTGTGCGTGGCCTACGAGGTGGACGGTCAGCGCTTCGACGAGATGCCCATGACCCAGTCCGACTTCCACCACGCCCAGCCCGTGTACGAGAACTTCCCGGGCTGGACCGAGGACATCACCGGGGCCCGCACCCTGGGGGACCTCCCCGCCAACGCCCGCGCGTACGTCGAGGCGTTGGAGAAGATGTCCGGGTGCCGGATCTCCGCGATCGGTGTGGGCCCGGATCGGGACGACACCATCGTGATGCGGGATCTGATCGCGGACTGACGCCCCGATCCCCACCCGCGGACACGACGACGCCGCTCCAAGCCTTGGAGCGGCGTCGTCATGTCATCCGTGGGGCACGGTCGGATCAGTGCTGCGAGACGTCTGCGGTGAGCAGGTCCACGGGCTTGTCCTTGGTCACGGCCTTGTGCCCGAGCCACAGGGCCAGGAACACGGGCAGGCCCAGGTACGAGGACAGCAGGCCGAGGGCGTTGACCTCCCCGGACGTGATCAGGCTGTAGCCCTGACCCAGGATCACCACGGCACACATGATGAGCGCGACCACGGGGCCGATGGGGAAGAACCGGGCACGGTAGGTGAGGTTCTTGGGATCCCCGCCCTGCAGGACGTAGGCCCTGCGGAACCGGTAGTGGCTCCACGCGATCCCCATCCACACGATGAAACCGGCCAGGCCGGAGGCGTTGATGAGCCACACGTACGCCTGACCCTCACCGATCAGGGTGGTCAGGAAGCAGAACATGCCGATCAGCGTGGTGGCCAGCAGTGCGAGCATCGGGACACCGCGGCGGTTGACCCGGGCCAGGAACCGGGGAGCCTTCCCGCTCTTCGCGAGCGCGTAGAGCATACGGGTGGAGGCATACAGGCCCGAGTTGCCCGCGGAGAGGATGGCGGTGAGGATCACGGCGTTCATCACGCTCGCCGCGGCCAAGACACCGGCGTGCTCGAACACCAGGGTGAACGGGGAGATGGAGACGTCCTCCACATCGCTCGCGAGCAGGTGGGGATCGGTGTAGGGGATCAGGAAACCGATCACGGCGATCGCGCCGATGTAGAAGAGCAGGATGCGCAGGAAGACCGTGCGGATGGCCTTGGGAACGGTCTCGCGGGGGTTGTCGGCCTCGCCGGCCGCGACCCCCACGAGCTCGGTGCCCTGGAAGGAGAACCCCGCGACCATGAAGATGGCCATGATGCCGGTGAAGCCGTTGACGAAGGGCGCCTCGCCGGCGGTCCAGTTGTGGAACCCGGGGGACGGGCCGCCCAGGATGCCCAGGATCATCAGGACACCCAGGACCAGGAAGATCACCACGGTGATCACCTTGACCAGGGAGAACCAGAACTCACTCTCGCCGTACGCGCGAGCGCTGAGGGCGTTGAGGGAGAAGAGGATTACCAGGAACAGTGCGGACCAGATCCACGCGGGGACGTCCGGGAACCAGTAGCGCATCACCAGCGCGGCCGCCACGAGTTCCGCGGCCACGGTGATCGCCCAGTTGTACCAGTAGTTCCACCCGATCGCGAAGCCGAAGGAGCGGCTGATGTAGCGGGTGGAGTACTCCTCGAACGAGCCCGCCACGGGCAGGTGCGTGGCCATCTCGCCCAGGGACTGCATGAGCAGGAACACCATGAACCCGATCGCAGCGTAGGCGACGAGCGCCCCGCCGGGACCCGCGGTGTTGATGGAGTTGCCGGAGGCCACGAACAGACCGGTGCCGATCGCACCGCCCATCGCGATCATGGTCAGGTGACGCGACTTGAGGGTGCGGCGCAGCGAGCCGTCGGGCGCGACGTCCTGGCCGGTGGGCCGTGGATCGGGGCGGTGGGATGCGTGTGGATCGGGCGGCGTGGCCGCCGTCGAGATGTTTCCCCCACCGGACGAAGATGAAGACACAGGGTTCTCCCGTAGTTGTGATGGTCCGGCGCCGCAGCGGATCGCGGCGGCTGAGGGACATTATGCGCGGCATCGCAGCACACGTGGGGATCCCCACGCAAGGGTCCACCGAAGTGGCCACAAATTCTCAGAAGACGATCACCGTGATGATTCCCAGGACGCCCAGCACCAGACACGTCCCGGAGGTCACGACCACGGCCACCAGGTCCGGCGTGATCCGCTCCCCGGCGATTCCCACGGATTCTCGCCGATAACGCATGCGTTGTGTGGCATAGATCCCTCCGGAGAGGCACAACGCCACGGTGAACAACGAGAGCACGAACGCGCCGTGGGCCGGGAGCCACTTCAGGTAGATCGCTGCGGCGGTGCACAGTGCCAGCATGGTCCGGCCCCAGGACAGCACGGTGCGCTCGGGTTGCAGTCCCGGATCTTCGTGCGTGCGCACGCCCGGCGGGGTGATGGAACTCATCGGGTCAGCACCACGACCACGAGCACCCCGGAGGCGATCGCGCCCCCTACCGCCACGAGCGGGACGATCAGCGGCAGGGGCAGGGGAGCCTTGTGCCGCATGGAACGTTCCACGCGCAGCCACCGCAGTGCGGCTCCGGCACTGAGGAACATACCCAGCACCAGCAGGACCAGGGCCAGGAACTTGCGCACCGCGATGTCGAAGATGTCCCCGGTGAACGCCTCGATGGCGATGCCCCCGGCCAAGAAGGCCAGGGACGTGCGGATCCAGGCGAGGAACGTGCGTTCGTTTGCCAGCGTGAAGCGGGGGTCCGGTTCCGTCCCGCCGCGCAGGACACGGTGGCTGATCGATCCACGACGCCGCTCGGCCGGGTCTTCGGGGTGGCTCACGGTTCTCCTTCGTCTGGGCTCTCCGTACGCGCCTCTCGGTGCAGAAGCAGGATCCTGAGGTGATGGTATGCGCTCGGGGGGCCGGAAGCGGCGTCGTGGGCGGGGGGCGCACCCTTGTCCGCTCGTGCCGCGCACGAGAAGATGGTCGCACTCGCAGACCACTGGCGTAGGGAGAACAGGTCATGAGCACGAGCAACCACCCGGGCAGTGGCACCTCGCCCCACGAGGAAGGAACCCGGTACCCGGGGACCGAGTACCACCGCGACACGCGGCCCCTGTCCGTGTCGGCCGATACCCACCGTCCCTACGCGCAGCCCGCAGGACAGTGGCACTACGTCCCCGCCGGACCGGAGGACGCCCAGCGGCAACAGCAGGCGAGCTCCAGCTCGGAGACGTCACTCGTGCTGGGCATCCTGGGGGTCACCGTCCTGCCGATCCTCGCACCGTTCGCCCTGTGGCAGGCTACGAAGGCTGAGAAACTCGGCGGCAGGGCGACCGCGGGCAAGGTCCTGGGCTGGGTCGGTGTGGTGCTGCTGATCCTGATGGTGCTGTGGTTCGTGTTCTTCTTCGCGATCTGGGGATTCGCGATGAACGAGTTCATGCAGCAATCCCGCTCGAGCGTCTGAGACGCGCAGGAGCCCCGCCGGTCCGACCGGCGGGGCTCCTGTCCACGTAGCTCGAGGGGCGCTACCAGATGGCCACGCGTTCCTCCTCCGGCAGCCACATGCCGTCCGAGTCCTTGACGTCGAACGCCTCGTAGAACGCGTCCACGTTGCGCGGGGTCTGGACGGCACGGAACTCGGCGGGGGAGTGCGGATCCGTGGCGATGCGTGTCTTTAGCGCCTCGTCCCGGGACTTCTCCTGCCACACGTAGGCCCAGGAGATGAACAGCCGCTGCGCGGGGGTGTACCCGTCGACGCTCTCGCTGTCCGGACGGTCCTTCTTCTCCTGCGCGGTCTTCCATGCCTTGTAGGCAATGGACAAGCCGCCCAGGTCTCCGATGTTCTCACCCAGGGTGAGTTCGCCGTTGACGTGCGGAGCGGCGTCGTCGTCCGCGAACTGCGCGGGGGACAGCGCCGCGTACTGGCCCACGAGACGGGCCGTGCGCTGCTCGAACGCCGCGCGGTCCTCGTCCGTCCACCAGTTGCGCAGCTTGCCCTCGCCGTCGCACGTGGAACCCTTGTCGTCGAAGCCGTGACCGATCTCGTGACCGATTACCGAGCCGATGGCCCCGTAGTTCACGGCGTCGTCCGCGTCCTCGTTGAAGAAGGGGGGCTGCAGGATGGCCGCGGGGAACACGATCTCGTTGCGCAGCGGGTGGTAGTACGCGTTGACCGTCTGCGGGGTCATGAGCCACTCGTGCTTCTCCACCGGCTTGCCGGCCTTGCGCGCGAGCTCGTCCACCGCGAACTGGGCGGTGCGCACTACGTTGCCCACCAGGTCGTCCCCGCGCACCAGCAGGCCCGAGTAGTCCTTCCACTTCTCCGGGTAGCCGATCTTAGGAGTGAATCCGGAGAGCTTCTTGAGCGCCTCGGCCCGGGTGTCTTCCGTCATCCAGTCCAGGTGCTCGATCGAGTCGCGGTACGCCTCCAGCAGGTTCGCCACGAGCTCGTCCATGCGCGCCTTGGCGGACGGCGAGAAGTTCTCGGCGACGTACAGTTCGCCCACGGCCTCACCCAGGGCGCCGTTGACCAGCCCGACGCCGCGCTTCCAGCGTTCGCGCAACTGCGGCGTCCCGGAGAGCACGGTCCCGTAGAACGAGAAGTTCTGGTCCACGAAGGCCTGCGGCAGGTACGCGGCGCGGGCGGAGACCACGTGCCAGCGGGCCCAGGACTTCCACGCGTCCAGCAGGTCGTCGGTGAGCAGCTCGTCCAGGCCCATGAAGAAGCTGGGCTGGGCATTGATCACGGTGCTCAGGTGCTCCGGGGTGAGCCCCATGCCCTCGAGCACGGCGTCCCAATCCAGGCGGGACACCTGGTCCGTGAGTTCCGCGAACCCCATGGGGTTGTACATCTTGGTGAGGTCCCGCACCGTGACCTTGTCCCAATGCTGTGCGGCGATGCGCGTCTCCAGCTCCATGACCGCCTGCGCCTGTTCGGCGGCGTCCTCGAATCCGGCCAGTTCGAGCATCTTCGCCACGTGCGCCATGTACTTCTCGCGGATCTCGGCGTACTGCTCCTCGCGGTAGTACTCCTCGTCCGGCAGCCCCAACCCGGACTGGCCCACGAACACGAGGTTGCGCTGCGGGTCCCCGGGGTCCGAGTCCAGGTCGATGTCCAGCGCCGCCCCGATCCCCCGGCGCATGGCCGTACCGAACCACTTGGACAGCGCACGCGGGGAGTCGATCATGGCCACGGCGTCCAGGTCCTCGCGCAGCGGCTCGGTGGCCAGCTCCTCGATCCGGTCCGTGTCCATGAAGGACGCGTACAGCAGCGCGATCTTGGTCTCGGCGCCCTGCTCCGCCGGGTTCGACGCCGCTGCGCCGCCCTCCGCGCTTGCGCCCGTAATGATCTCGCGCACCGCCTGCTCGGCCTGATCCCGCAGTTCGATGAACGCCCCGGTGCTGGCCTTGTCGTCCGGGATACGGGCCTCCTTCAGCCATGAACCGTTGACGTGGCGGAAGAGGTCGTCCTGCGGGCGGACCGAGCGGTCGAAGGCATCGAGGTCAAACACGGAAGTGGTCATGAGCCCCACGGTACTGAGCGGCGGTGGGGCGGGTCACACCGGGGCTCGGCCTGTTCCCGCAGGGCGGAACCGTACGGCGTCGTGACCCCGGGGGCGGGACGGTCAGTCATGCGCAGAACATCTGAGGCCGGGAAATGCGATCAGAACCCGCCACCACCGGCCTTTTGGGGACTCAGATGTACCGGCCGGATTGGCAGCCCCCGGTACGCCGTATCGCAATGATGACCTAAATGGGCGCCATCCGTGAGTATCTGCAGGACCTGGCGGTAGCTACGAACGCAGTGGCGAGCGATTTGCCCCCCCACCGTGTTGGACAGAGGAATGGTCCGCTCCCTGCGGGCCGATTGTGTCAGGACCGCGACGGCGATAGGCGGTTCGTCGGGGTGGGAAATGACCCCAGCCTCATGGCTGAGCGCCGCCAAAGACCCAGTCTTGGCTGCGCTCTGGACACCCGGGTACGTGAAGACTTCAGCGAAACGGTGTCCCCATGCTTGTTATCCCAGTACATGCCGCATGAACGAGCACTGGGAGGGAGTGGCTGCGCGGTCCTCCCAGATGAACGAAAGGATATCTACGAGATCGGAGGCCGTGGTATTCGATACCAGCAGGGGGTCGTATTCCCGGGGATCGGGCAGAAGGTAGGGATCCAGATTATCGGCGTCACGGGCATCTTCGGCCGTGTGCAGATCGGTTGCGAGAAGGTAGGGCCGGATATCGGTTTGCAGCAACCCGAGGTGTCTCAGAGTGTGTGCCACACGATCGTGACCCATGGCGCATAGCACCGCTTTTCCAGCCGTGTTGTCCGAGATGGTCGCCATCAATTCGACCAGGTCTCGACACGACATGCACACGGGGTCCAGGCATATCGACAACCCCGTGGGCCCGGGAACGCGGGTCTCAGGCACCAGATCGACCGGTGCAGCCGGGTCGATGAGGCCATCGTCCGCAGCCTGACAGAAGGCGGCCATGACAACGAGCTTGTACAGGGAAGCCGTTGGAAACCTGACCCCAGTCCGGTAATTGAAGGGAGGTAGCGGATCGGGCGTGAGGAGCGAACCGGTGACAGTTTGACCTGCCCCACCGCCTGGAAAGCTGTCCTGGGGATCAACAATCCGAGCTACCTCCCGTGTCGGGTGAATCAGGTGAATATGGCCAGCCTGTACCCTTCTCGGCAACCATTCTCCATGGGGGTACGGGAAATGTTTATTCCTGTCGAGGGTGGGATCCGGATACTCAATGGTTGGAACACCGAAGCGGAAGGGCCGGCATTGGAGGAATTAATGGTGGCGGATTCAACCGGTCAACGCACCGCTGGTGGTGCTCAGGCTATCGGCGTAAGCGTCGTGGGATGAGGCCCAGTCGAGGATTTTGCGGGGCCGTTCGTTGATTCGCGCGGCGATGGTGTTGAGGTCGGCCTGGGTGAAGGAGCGTAGGTCGGTGTTCTTCGCGAGGTACTGACGCAGCAGGCGGTTCGTGTTCTCGTTCGTGCCGCGCTGCCACGGTGAGCGGGCGTCGCAGAAGAACACCTGCATGCCCAGGGCGTGTGCGATCTGATCGTGGCAGGCCATTTCTCGGCCGCGATCCCACGTCAACGACCGGCGTAGGTTCGGCGGCACGTCGGCGAGGTTGTTGATGAGCGCGTCTCTGACCGTGTCAGCCTTATACCCGTTTGGCAGGGCAACGACGCGCACCATGCGGGTGGAGCGTTCGACGAGCGTGGCCACGGCGGACGGGCGCCGGCCCATGACGAGGTCGCCTTCCCAGTGCCCCGCTTCGCGGCGCTCTTCCACGCTGGTGGGCCGATCGTGGATGGAGGTCATGTTCCGCAACACGCCGCGGCGTTGGCGGGGTTTCGCGACGCGCGCATGGCGCAGCGATCGCCCTGATCGCAGGAGATTTCCCTGTCGTGGCGCGTGGATCTGGCCGGTGTACAGCGCGTGGTAGATCGACTCGTGCGACAACGAATCCTGTTGCTCGCGCCGTAGCCAATGGGCGATCTGGGTGGGTGACCAACCACGTTCCAGTTTCACCGCGACCAGGCTCGACAGCGCCGGGTCGCGGTGAAGACGTGTGGGTTTCGGGCGGCGGGCGTTGCGCCACGCGCCCGCATCGGCGGTGGCGGCGCGGTACGTGCTGGGCCCGCCGTGGTGAGCGATTTCCCTGCTGATACTCGTGTGATGGCGCCCCAGCCGCGTGGCGATGGCTCGGTACGACAAGCCGGCAGCGATGCCGCGGGAGATCTCTTCACGTTCACTCATCGTCAGGTGGCGTCGGTTCCGGGCGCGCGGCGGCGGCTTCACTCCGCCATAGCGGCGCAACAGGGTCCTGACTGGGGTCTGGCTCACGCCGATCGTGCGGGCGATAAGTCTGACCGACTCGCCCTTCGCCCACAACGCCCAAACGTTCTCTTGCTGCTCGTTCGACAATCCGGCCATGACACCCACGATCCACTAGCGGTGGTGGTGCGTTGACCGGTTGAATCCGCCGTCGATTTTGCTGGGCGTACAGGAAGGATTCCCATCAGACAGGCGAAGGCGTCCATTCCTGCGGGGGCGACCCAGTTCTCGGTGACGGGGTAACCCTTCCAGCCGCGATCGAGAGGACGATCAGAGGATCGTTGATCAAATGGGTAAACCCTTCACGGGAAACCGAACATGTGTCGACGAGGAGCATTTGTCACGGTCAGTCTTCCTCTTCCTCCTCGGACGACGCGTCCGAGATCCTCTCGCCGCGGCGCTCGGCCATGAGCAGTTCCCACGTGCGGATGAGGCGGGGGATGGAGATGATCACCAGGCCGCCGATCATGTTCAGCGGGATGACCCACGCGAACCACACGAACCAGTCCAGGTAGGAGTAGTCCCAACCGGCGTGCATGGCACCGAAGATCACGATGGAGTTCAGCGCTCCGTGGAGCATGCCCAGGCCCACGACCAACAGGCCGCCGATCAGGGAGATCACCGCGGTCATCATGTCGTTGTCCGTACCCTGCTGCATGCGGGTCATGAGGGTGATGGTGGAACCGGCCAACAGGGCCAGGCACACGGTCTCCAACCCGATCCCGTCCGCGACGTACCCCGAGGCGACCTCCACCAGGGAGTCCGTGAAGTCGGGGAACGCCGCCACGACCACCCACATGAACACCCAACCACCCACGAGGTTGGCCAGCAGGGTCCCACCCCACAGCCGCACGAGTGACCACCACGTCCCGTGACCGGCGACCACCGCGTTGATGGGGAGCAGGAAGTCCTCGGTGAACAGCTCGGAGTGGGCCAGGCGCAACGCGAGCAGCCCCACGCCGAACGCGATGCCCGCCAGCAGTTTGGAGTCGGTGACATCCATGACCGCGAGCATGGCCATGATGCCCAGGCCCACATCGATCCCGCCGAAGAGGCCGGTGATGATCAACGCCCGCCACGTGCGGTGCAGCCGATCCGCGCCTTCCTGGACGGTGTTCTGGAACTCCTCGACCAGCTCGTCCTCAAGGGGCTGATCGGTGCGTCCCGAGGAACGCCGCTTGGACTCGCTGTCACGCGCTGTGGGCATGGGCCTCAGCGTAGGCCACGCGGGAAGCCATCACGCGATACATCTGTGCCCCGAAAAAACACGGACAGGCGCTTCCCGTGGTCTTTCCGGGGCACAGATGTACTCACCGCGTCGGAGCGGCCGCCCAGGTATGCGCAGCGAAGGCCGACGGCGTCCCTACTCACGGCGGCCCGGCTGCGGCCCAAGCGCTCAGTCCCGTCCCGTGAACTCCGGCTTGCGCTTCTGCTGGAATGCCGCGAAGCCCTCCTTGTAGTCGTCCGTGGCGCACAGGGCCGCCTGGGCCTTGTTCTCCGCGGCCATGGACTCCCACAGCCCCACGCGGTTGTCCCGCACCTGGGCCACGAGTTCCTTGGACGCCAGGTAGGACTGCGTGGCACCGCGGGCCACCTTCGACACCCGCTGCATGGTGAACTCCATGAGCTCCTCCGCCGGCACGGCTCGGGAGAACAGTCCCGCCGCCACGGCCTCAGCGCCGGTCATCATCTCGGCGGTGTAGATCAGGTCCAGGGTGCGGTGGGGGCCCAGTCGTTCGGTGAACAGAGCGTGCCCGCCCGAGTCCAGCGTGGCCCCCAGGTTGGCGAACGGGGATCCGATGGTCGCGTCCTGCGCCACGTACACCACGTCCGTGGCGATCGCGAGCCCCAGCCCCACGCCCAAGCACGCGCCCTGCACCGCGGCGAACGTGGGCGCGGGGAACCGGGACATCTGCTGCAGCAGCGGTTGCACCTTGCCGGTGAGGTAGCCGTCGGTGTCGTCACTCGCCGGGTCTACGGCGGAGATGTCCCGGCCCGAGCAGAACGCACGCCCCTCGCCACTCAGCGCGAGCGCTCGCACGCCGGCCCGCTCGGCCTCGGTGTATGCGGCGGCGAGGTCGTCCAGCGCGGTCTCGTCCAGCGAGTTGAGCTTCTTGGGCGCGTCGAGCACCACGCGGGCGATCGCGTCCTCGACCGTCAGGTCGATCATGGGGTTCTCCTTGCGGTTCGGGGTTCCTGTGCGCCCCGCGGGGCGAGCGGGCAGGTACGACGACGACGCCGCGTGGTCCCGGCGCGGCGTCGTCGGCGGAGTGCATGGGACTCAGGCGTCGAAGTCCACACTCAACCGGTCGGACGTGGGGCGCGTCTGGCAGGTAAGGACGTACCCGGCGTCCAGCTCGTCCTTCTCGAGCGCGAAGTTCTCCTCCATCTCGAACTCGCCGGAGGTGACCTTGGCGCGGCACGTGCCGCACACCCCGCCGGCGCACGCGAAGGGGACGTCCGGGCGCACGCGCAGGGCGGCGTTGAGAACGGTCTCCGCGGCGGACTTGGGAGACTTCACCTGGGCGGAGGTGCCGTCCAGGTTGAAGACGATCTTGTAGTTCTCGCCCTTGGGGTCCGCCTTGACCACGCGGCCCTGCTGGCCTTGCGGGGTGGTGGGCTTGCCGGTGGTGAACAGCTCGTAGCGCACGCGGGACTCGTCCACGCCGCGCTCCTTGAGGACGTCCCGGCACAGCTGCACGAGCTCGAAGGGCCCACACAGGAACCACTCGTCCGTGGAGTCCACCTGGACCACGTGGTCCAGCAGCTCCTCGAGCTTGTCGTGGTCGATCCGCCCGGACATCAGCGGGGAGATCCGCTGCTCGCGGGAGAGCACGTGGTGCACGGCCAGGCGGGCGGGGTACTTGTCCTTGAGGTCCCCGAGCTCCTCCGAGAACATCACGTCCATGGACGAGCGGTTGGCGTAGATGACGTCTATCGCGGCGGTGTCGGAGGCGCGCAGCAGCGCGCGGGCGATCGCCATGATGGGCGTGATCCCGGACCCGGCGGCGAACGCCACCAGGTGCACGTTGCGCTTCTTGGCCACCTCCCGCTCGGCGAGCTTCTCGGGGTCGTTCATGGAGGTGATGTTGACCTTGGATGTGAACGCGCCCTGCGGGTTCATCACGTCCAGGGTGTCCCCGGCGGCGAGCTGCTCGTTCGCCCACGTGGAGAACACGCCGCCCATGTCTTTCTTGATGGCCACACGGATCTCACCCGGGGTGGGGTCCGCGCAGATCGAGTAAGAGCGGCGCACCTCGTGCCCGTTGATCTGCGAGCGGATGGCCACGTACTGCCCGGGCAGGTAGTTGTAGTCCGCCACGAGGTCCTCGGGGACCTCGAACGTGACCTCCACGGAGTCGGGGGTCAGCTTGCGCACCTCGGAGACCGCGAGGGTGTTGAACGTGGCGCGGCGCTTGCCGTCACCCGCGCTGGCCTCGGTGGCTTCCTCCACGGCAGAGGTGTCCGGCGTTTCGCTCATGATCAGTGCACCTTGAAGTAGTCGAAGGGTTCTTTGCAGTCGTTGCAGACCCACAGGGCCTTGCAGGACGTGGACCCGAAACGGGTCATTTCGCGGGTGTCCAGGGAACTGCAGTGCGGGCACTTCACGGCCAGGCTCAGTCGCACCGGTCCGGAGTTATGCCCGGCGGCGGTGCGCCCGGTGGGCGGGGCGATGCCGTACTCGCGCAGCTTGGCCTGGCCCTCGGTGGACATCCAGTCGGTGGTCCACGCCGGGCGCAGCACCTGCACCACGCGCACGTCCTCGTAGCCGGCGGCGGTGACCGCGGCTTCGAGATCCGCGGCCATGGTGTCCATGGCGGGGCAGCCCGAGTAGGTGGGGGTGATGACGACGACGTTCTCGTTCTCCCGCGCCACGGCGTCCCGCAGCACCCCGAGGTCCTCGAGCGTGATCACCGGGATCTCCGGGTCGCACACGGTGGCGGCGACGTCCCACAGGGCGGCGTCGTCCGGATCGCTCGGGCGCCGGGACGGCCCCAGGGGGACCTCCCGGGGCGCCACGCCGCCCGTGGGCGGCAGCGAGCGGGGCGGAACGCGGGAGAACACGGTGCTCACCACGTGGCGCCAGGATGCTGGCGGGCGAGCCACTGCATCTCGGCGAGGATGTACCCGCGGTACTCGGAGTAGGAGCCGTCACGCGGTGCGGCGGAGAGTCGGGCCTGGGCCACGCTCGGGACATCGAGCTCGGCCCCCGCCAGCAGGGCGGTGACGCGGTCCATGGTCCGCTCGCGCAGGCTGGAGGGCCGCACGGCGATGCCCTCGAGCTCGTCGTGCAGGGGCTCGTCCGCGAACAGCTCGTCCAGGTAGGGCCACATGTAGTAGAGGCCCTCCTGGATGCGCCGCTTGGACTCCTCGGTTCCGAGGCCCAGGCGCAGCATCCACTGGGCGGCGTGGTCCTGGTGGTACTCGACCTCCTTCAGCGCCTTGTCCGCGATCGCGGCCAGGGTCTGGTCCGTGGAGGACTGCAGCGCCGAGTAGAGCTCGTACTGGTAGAAGGAGAACAGCAGCTGACGCGCGATGGTCTGACCGAAGTCCCCGTTCTCCTGCTCCACGAGGCGCACGGAGCGGAACTCCTCCTCGTTGCGGAAGTACGCGAGCTCGTCCTCGGTCTTCCCCCACGCGGAGCCCGCGTAGGTCAGCAGGAAGCGCGCGTGGCCGATGAGGTCCAGCGCGATGTTGCCGAGGGCGATGTCCTCCTCGAGTTCGGGGGCCCGGGAGATCCACCAGCCCAGGCGCTGGGACAGCATCAGGGCGTCGTCGCCGAGACGCAGAGCGTACTGGGCCACGGCTTCCGAGGCCTTGCCGCCGGTCTCCGCGATCTCCTCGGCGGTGATCGCGTCACCCGCGGACTGCTTGGTGGCGGAGTCGTGGGAGGCGAACGCGCTCACAGGTGCTTCACCCCTTCGCTCTTGGTGTAGTACGTGGCGTGGCGGTAGCTCTTGCCCTGCGCGGACTCGAAGTAGCCGCCCTTGGAGTCCGGGTCCGACGCCGTGATGGCGTTCGCGGGCACCACCCACACGCTCGTGCCCTCGTTGCGCCGGGTGTAGAGGTCACGCGCGTTGCGCACGGCCATGGTGGCGTCCGGGGCGTGCAGGGAGCCCGCGTGCACGTGGGACAGCCCGCGCGAAGAACGCACGAAGACCTCCCACAGGGGCCAATTACCGTTCTGGTTCTCGCTCATGCTCACGCTCCGATCAGTTCTGCGGAGCCGCGGCCCGCCATGACGGTGGTCTGGTCGATCGCCACGGCGGCCTCGGGGGACGACGCCGCTGCTTCGCGCGCCTGGCGCTCGGCGTAGGCCTGCGCGGCCTCGCGCACCCACGCACCGTTCGCGTGGGCCTCACGACGGCGCTTCATGCGTTGGACGTTGCACGGCCCGGAGCCCTTGATCACGGACATGAATTCGTTCCAGTCCAGCTGGCCGTAGTCGTAGTGGCCGCGGGCCTCGTTCCACTTCAGGTCCGGGTCCGGCAGGGTGAGGCCGAGGGCCTCGGCCTGCGGGACGATCATGTCCACGAAGCGCTGGCGCAGCTCGTCGTTGGAGAAGCGCTTGATGTTCCACTCCATGGACTGCTGCGAGTTGGGCGAATCGGCGTCCGGGGGACCGAACATCTGCAGGGCGGGGCCGTAGAAGCGGTTCACGGCCTCCTGGGCCATCTGCTTCTGTGCCTCGGTGCCGTGGGAGAGCTCGTAGAGGATCTCCCAGCCCTGGCGCTGGTGGAAGGACTCCTCCTTGCAGATGCGCACCATGGCGCGGCCGTACGGGCCGTACGAGGCGCGGCACAGCGGCACCTGATTGCAGATCGCGGCGCCGTCCACGAGCCAGCCGATCGCGCCCATGTCCGCCCAGGTGCGGGCCGGGTAGTTGAAGATCGAGGAGTACTTGGCCTTGCCGCTCAGCAGCTGCTCGTTGAGCACGGAGCGCGGGGTGCCCAGGGTCTCCGCCGCGGAGTAGAGGTACAGCCCGTGGCCGGCCTCGTCCTGGACCTTGGCCATCAGCACGGCCTTGCGCTTGAGGCTCGGGGCGCGGGTGATCCAGTTGGCCTCCGGCTGCATACCGATTATCTCGGAGTGCGCGTGCTGGGAGACCTGGCGGGTCAGGCTCTTCCGGTAGGCCTCCGGCATCCAGTCCCGGGGCTCCACGCGGGAGTCCTCGCTGAGGAGGTGCTCGAAGTGCTGCTGCTCGGCGGTGGGCTCCGCCTGGTCCGCAGAGGTGGTCTGCTCAGTCATGGTGTGTGTCCTCGGTTCGCGGGTGAGATGGGAGCGGAGGATGAACTCTGTACGCTGCCGACAATAATAACTGACCGCTCGTTCAGAATATAGGCCCCCGGTGTGGTCGTCAACACAATTTCCGCCCGGGAGGCGGGGGGTTCGCCAATGGATGTGCAGGGGTGACGACGCCGCGGCGGAGCCCTGGACTTGTTGACACACGTCACATTTCGCGGTTACCTACTGACCGATCGTTCTGAAAATCTGAGGAGCCCCCGTGCCACACCATCCCGTCCTCACTGGCGACCGTGCCTCCGAGTGGTTGGGGATCACCGTGCAGCGCGTGGACCCCGGGCACTGCGTGATCTCCATGGCCGTGCGGGAGGAGATGCTCAACGGCTTCGGCATCGTGCACGGCGGGATGATCTTCGCGCTCGCGGACTCGTGCTTCGCCATGACGTGCAACGACCCGGAACCGGACGGCACCTCCATGACCGTGGCTCAGGGCGTGGACATCAACTTCCTCAGCTCGGCCCACCCGGGCCAGACCCTCGTCGCGGAGGGTCGCCAGATCGCCACCACCGGGCGCAGCGGCCTGTGCGACATCACCGTCTCCACCCAGGACGGGGACGTCGTCGCCCAGTTCCGCGGCCGCAGCCGCACCGTGCCCCTTCGCCAGAAAGCGTGAACCCATGACGTCGTGCTCCGTGCCCAGCCCGTACCACCCCGTGGCCTCCGGGGACTCCTCTCAGCCGGATCCCGAGGAGCTGATGAGCCGGGACCAGATCGAGGCGCTGCAGACGGAGCGCCTGAACTGGACCCTGCACTACGCGTACGAGAACGTGCCCGCCTACCAGGAGCTCTTCGACGAGCACGGGGTGCACCCGGATGACTTCCGGGAGCTCGAGGACCTCGCGAAGTTCCCTTACACGGACAAGGAATTCCTGCGCAAGGCCTACCCGTTCACGTCCTTTGCCACGCCCATGTCCGAGATCCGACGCATCCACGCGTCGTCGGGCACCACCGGGCAGCCCACCGTGGTGGCCTACACGGAGGAGGACCTGCAGACATGGGGGGCCCTCGTGGCACGCTGCTTCCGGCTCTCGGGAATGAAGCCCGGGGACAAGGTGCACAACGCGTACGGCTACGGGCTGTTCACCGGCGGGCTGGGCGCCCACTACGGTGCGGAGCGCCTGGGATGCGCCGTGATCCCGATGTCCGGAGGGCAGACGGAAAAGCAGGTGCAGCTCATCCGGGACTTCGAGCCGCAGGCCATCCTCTCCACCCCCACGTACCTGCTCACCATCGCGGACGGCTTCCGCAAGCTCGGTCTCGACCCGCGCGAGACCTCCCTGCGACACGCCGTACTCGGGGCGGAGCCGTGGACCGAGGAGATGCGCCACGAGATCGAGAAGACGTTCAACATCTCCGCGTGCGACATCTACGGCCTCTCCGAGGTCATGGGTCCCGGCGTGGCCGGCGAGTCCTGCGAGACGAAGGACGGTTCGCACATCTGGGAGGACCACTTCCGCCCGGAGGTCATCGACCCGTTCGACGACACCGTGCTGCCCACCGGCCGCCCCGGCGAACTCGTGTTTACCGCCCTGACCAAGCAGGCGCTGCCAATCATCCGCTACCGCACCCACGACCTCACCCGTCTGCTGCCGGGCACCGCGCGTCCGGGTCACCGGCGCATGGGCCGGATCACGGGGCGCTCGGACGACATGATCATCCTGCGCGGTGTGAACCTCTTCCCGTCCCAGATCGAGGAACTCGCGCTGAAGATCCCCGCGCTTTCCCCGCACTTCACGCTCGAGATCACCCGGCCCCACCGCATGGACCAGATGACCATCCACATCGAGCGCCGCGATCGACATCGCCGAGCCCGGGACCCTCGCACGTTCCTCGGGCAAGCTGCGCCGCGTCTACGACCACCGCGACAAGTAGGCCCCTCCGCGGCGACGTCGCCTGATTCCCGCCCGACGCCGCCCCGCCACTTTCCCGGCGGTGAGAAAGCGACGACCGGGTAACCTGAGGTATTCCGTCCCCGCCAGAAGGTCGAGGCCACGTCCATGCCCACCGAGCTCAACTCCTCCGCCGACGTCGCTGTGGCGCCGCGGCGCGGCCGTCCCGGCTACGACCGCGAGACCCTGCTGTCCGTGTGCGTGGACGTGTTCAACCGGCACGGCTACGACGCCACGTCCATGGGGACGCTGTCCAAGCACCTGGGGATCTCCAAGTCCGCGATCTACCACCACGTGGAATCCAAGGAGGCGATCCTCGAGCAGGCGCTGGACCGTGCCCTCGACGCGTTGGAGGCCGTGTTCGAACGGGTCTTGGCGGGGGGCAGCGGGCCGGTGAACAAGCTCGAGCAGATCCTGGACGGTTCGGTGCACGTGCTCGTGGACCAGATGCCCTACGTGACCCTGCTCCTGCGGTTGCGGGGCAACTCGGAGGTTGAGCTCGCGGCGCTGCAGCGGCGTCGTACGCTGACGCGCACCGTGGAGGAACTCGTGCGGCAGGCGCAGGAGGAGGGCGAACTGCGCACGGACATCTCCGGCAGGTCGGCGCCGCGTCTGATGCTGGGCATGGTCAACTCGATCGTGGACTGGTACCAGCCGGGGCGTTCCGGGACGGTGGACCAGCTCGCGGACACGGTCGTGAAAATGGTGTTCTCGGGCTTGCGGGCGTAGTTCCCCGGCCGCTCAACTCTCCGCAGGTGTGGCCCGTCGTTGCTGCTGGGGCAGTGACCACCTGCCGACGCCGCCCCCGGTTCAGTCAGCGGCCATGCCTTCGGCGGGGGGCCAGGTCTTGGCCACCAGGGTCAGGACGTCGTAGGTGGCCACGATCTCGTCCTTCTGGTTGGTCAGGCGGGCATCCCAGACGACTTCGCCGTACTCGTCCGTGACGCGCGGGGTGATCTTCTTGGCGGTCAGGGTGACCCGGATGGCGTCGTCATACGTCACGGGGGTGACGAACCGCAGGTTCTCCAGCCCGTAGTTGGCGAGTACTGGCCCGGGGGCGGGCTCCACGAAGAGCCCCGCGGCCCACGAGACCAGCAGGTAGCCGTGGGCCACCCGCCGGGGGAAGAACGGGTTGGCCATGGCGGCTTCCTCGTCCGTGTGGGCGTAGAACGTGTCCCCGGTCTTCTCCGCGAACTCCAGGATGTCCTCGAGTGAGACCGTGCGCAGGTCCGAGACGAACTGGTCCCCGATCCGCAGGGTCTGCAGCGACTTCCGGAAGGGATGCTCCCCAGTGCCGTTCTCTACGTCCTCGCGGGTCACGGTGTTGGCGGTCGCGCCCCAGTGCCACTGGCCGGTGATCCCGGTCAGCAGGTCCGGGGAGCCCTGGACGGCGGTGCGCTGCATGTAGTGCTTGACCGCGCGCACGCCACCGAGTTCCTCCCCACCACCGGCGCGGCCGGGGCCGCCGTGGACCAGGTGGGGAACGGGGGAGCCGTGACCTGTGGAGGTTGTAGCGTCGTCGCGATCCAGGAAGAGCACGCGACCGTGGTACGCACCGATTCCGGAGGCGAACTGCGCCGCGAGCTCGGGGGAGTGAGTGCACACGGTCACCACGAGCGAGCCGCCGCCCAGCGCGGCGATCTCCACGGCGTCCGCGATGTCCCCCGAGTAACCCAGCACCGAGGTGACCGGGCCGAACGCCTCGAGCTCGTGGACGGCGGGGGTGCG
>NZ_DDIY01000017.1:39683-72463 GCF_002338785.1 Kocuria sp. UBA1838
CGGTGGCGCCGGCGTCGATCAGGGCGCGCACGGAGCGCAGCACCTCGAAGTGCTGGTCGTCGGACGCGAGCGGGCCCACCGTGGTGGCGGAATCGCGCGGGTCGCCGACGACGGCGCGCTGCGCCACCCGCTCCCGCAGCGCGGCGATCACGGCGGGCTTGAGCGCCTGCGGAACGATGACCCGGCGGATCGCGGTGCACTTCTGCCCGGCCTTGGCGGTGATCTCCAGGACCACGGACTTCACGAACGCCTCGAACTCGGGGGAGTCCTCGGTGACGTCCGGGGCCATGATCGCGGCGTTGAGCGAATCGGTCTCCGCCGTGAAACGCACGCCCTTCTCCTGCACGTTGGTGTGGGCGCGCAGCGACTGGGCGGTGGCGGCCGAGCCGGTGAAGGCCACGTGGTCGCGGGCGTCCAGGTGGTCCAGCAGATCGCGCGCGGCGCCGGAGATCAGCTGCAGGGAACCCTCCGGCAGCAGCCCGGAGTCCAGCATGAGCCGCACGCACGCCTCGGTCACGTACCCGGTGGGGGTCGCGGGTTTCACGATGGTGGGCACCCCGGCGATGAATGCGGGCGCAAACTTCTCGAGCATGCCCCACACGGGGAAGTTGAACGCGTTGATCTGCACGGCCACACCGGGCACGCGGGTGTAGACGTGCTCACCCAGGAACGAGCCGTCCCGCGAGAGCTGTTCCACCGCGCCGTCCACGATCACGTTGGCGTTGGGCAGTTCGCGCCGTCCCTTGGACGAGAACGTGAAGAGGGTCCCGATCCCACCGTCGATGTCGATCAGGTGGTCCTTGGCCGTGGCCCCGGTCGCGTAGGAGATCTCGTACAGCTCCTCCTTGTGCTCGCCCAGGTATTGCGCGAGCTGCTTGAGGATCAGGGCGCGGTCGTGGATGCGCAGTTGCCCCAGTGCGGCCTGGCCCACGGTGCGTCCGTGGTCCAGGGCGCCCGCGGTGTCGATCCCGTCCGTGCTCACCCGGGCCACGAGCTCCCCGGTGGTGGCATTGCGCACGTCCGCGATCTTCTGCGGGTCCTCCGGCCGCCACCACTTCCCGGCGACGAAGCTGGGCAGGATCTGCGGTTCCTGGGTCTCGGATGCCTGGGTCTGGGTGTTCACGCGGGGTCCTCCGGACTGTCGCGGCCATCAGCCGAACGATCGGTCAGTATTTGGTCCAGGATAACCTAGGTCACACAAGGGCACCATGGTCACCACGCTCCGCCGTCGGCGTTCGACGCCGCTCTGCGCACCGCTCAGCGCGGCCCACCGGCGCGGCGTGGGGCCTGATCACCGAGGAGTCAGCATGCACGAGGATCCCACCCGCGCGGACGTCCGCGCCGAGAACGCACGAGTCGCGTCCCCCGCCGAGGAGTTCGGTGAGGCGTACGAGCCGTGGATCATCGAGTTGGGTGAACTGGACGAGAAGATGGGCGTGGTGGTGGAGGAGCAGTCCGCCGAGCGCGTGGTGGCGACCATGCCCGTGGAGGGCAACCGGCAGTCCCTGGGGCTGCTGCACGGCGGCGCGTCCGTGGCGCTCGGGGAGATGCTGGGTTCGTGGGCCGCGGTGATCCACGGCTCCACCATGGGCAAGGTGGCCGTGGGTGTGGACATCAACGCGACCCACCACGCCTCCGCTACAAGCGGCCGGGTGCGCGGCGTGGCCACGGCGATCCACCTGGGGCGCAGCGTCACGAACCACGAGGTGGTCATCACCCACATCGACACCGGCCAGCGCCTGTGCACCGTGCGGATCACCAATTACCTCAAGCCCGCGAAGCGCTCCTGAGCATTCGTCCGACGATGCCGCGGTGCCCGTCCCTCGGGAAGGGCACCGCGGCGTCGTCGTCCGCGGAGCCGCTCCGGCACCGCGGAGGGCGCGCGGAACCGCCCCGGCACCGCAGGGAACACACGGAACCGCCCCGGCACCGCGTGGGAACGGTGTCGGGGCGGTTCGTGGTCCGCGGGAGGGCTGAGGAGTCCCCTCTCATGCCGCGCGGACAGGGTGGACGCGGAGACCGGATGCCCGGAGTTCTTTGGCCTCAGTGACCGTGCTCCGGTCTCCGCGGGTCTTCAGGGCGCCGGGTTCAGAACTGGGCGCTCTCGGTGGAGCCCGTGAGGGCGATCGTGGAGGAGTTGGGGTTGACCACCTGGGAGACCAGGTCGAAGTACCCGGTACCCACCTCGCGCTGGTGCTTGGTGGCGGTGTAACCGCGCTCCTCGGCGGCGAACTCGCGCTCCTGCAGTTCCACGTACGAGGTCATCTGGTTGCGGGCGTAGCCGTGGGCCAGATCGAACATCGAGTAGTTCAGCGCGTGGAAACCGGCCAGGGTGATGAACTGGAAGCGGTAGCCCATGGCGGAGAGTTCGCGCTGGAACTTGGCGATGGTCTCGTCGTCCAGGTGCTTCTTCCAGTTGAAGGACGGCGAGCAGTTGTACGCGAGCATCTGGTCCGGGAAGTCCTCATGCACGGCATCCGCGAACTGGCGGGCCAGCTTGAGATCCGGCGTGCCGGTCTCCATCCAGATCAGGTCCGAGTAGGGGGCGTACGCCTTGGCGCGGGCGATGCAGGGCTCCACACCGTTGCGGACCTTGTAGAAGCCCTCCGGGGTGCGCTCGCCGGTGATGAACTCGGCGTCCTGCTCGTCGATGTCCGAGGTGATCAGGGTGGCCGCCTCGGCATCCGTGCGGGCGATGATGATGCTGGGGACGTCCTCCACGTCCGCCGCGAGGCGGGCCGCGTTGAGGGTGCGGATGTGCTGCTGGGTGGGGATCAGCACCTTGCCGCCCAGGTGACCGCACTTCTTCTCGGAGGCCAACTGGTCCTCCCAGTGCACACCGGCCGCACCGGCGTCGATCATGGACTTCATGAGCTCGAAGGCGTTGAGCGGTCCGCCGAAGCCGGCCTCCGCGTCCGCGACGATCGGCGCCATCCAGTTCTCCACGGTGTGGACGTCCTCGGCGTGCTCGATCTGGTCCGCACGCTTGAGCGCGTTGTTGATCCGGCGCACCACCTGGGGAACCGAGTTCGCCGGGTAGAGGGACTGGTCCGGGTAGGTCTGGCCCGCGAGGTTCGCGTCACCGGCGACCTGCCAACCGGAGAGGTAGATCGCCTTGAGCCCGGCCTTGACCTGCTGGACGGCCTGGTTACCGGTCAGAGCGCCCAGAGCATTGATGTAATCCTCCGAGTTGAGCAGGTACCAGAGCCGTTCCGCACCGCGGCGGGCGTTGGTGTGCTCTTCTCGAAAGGAACCCTGCAGACGCAGGACCTCCTCGGGGGCGTAGTCACGGGTCACGCCGGCCCAGCGGGGGTTCTCCTCCCAGTCCCGGGCGAGTTCCTCGGCGCTGCGGAGGTTGCTGTTCTCGTTGCTCATCTCGTTCTCCTTTGATCGTTCGAGCCGGCGGCCTCGGTGGGAGCTCCGCACGGGTAACTTGATGTGTTCCACTTTTGCCGCGATCTGCACTCCCGCATAGAGGCTTTTGGGATGAAGAATCGGTTTTCTTCACGTTTGAGAAAAATCTGCCTAAACTCGGACTATGACCCCGGACACAGGACCCCGCAGGCGTCGTCGCACCGGCGACGGCGCTCCCCCTCGCGCCGCCGCACCGCGGAGCGCTCACGGCTTGGAACCCGCGCGCGCTGCGCGGTCGCGGGGTACGGAGCCCGCCCGGACGGCAACACCGCGGCGCACGGACCCCGCGTCCGGCACGCGGGTCCCCGCGCGCTCGTCGTCCGACGTGCCACCCGAGGAGTCCGGTGACCCGACCGATCCGATCGTGCTGGGGCGGCGGATCCGCTACCGCCGCAAGCGACTGCGGATCACGCTCGAGGAGCTCGCGCGCACCGTGGGCATGGCGGCGTCGGCGCTGTCGCTGATCGAGAACGGCAAGCGCGAACCCAAGCTCAGCGCGCTGTCCGCCATCGCTGCCGCGCTGGACATGAGCGTGGAGCAACTGCTGGGGACCAAGGCGCCGTCGCGCCGCATGGAACTGGAGATCCAGGTGGAGCGCGTGCAGCGCGGACCCATGTACGCGTCCCTCGGGTTGCCCACGGTGCGGGTGGGGCCGGGCACGAGTACCGAGACCCTCGAGGCGCTCGCGGCACTGCAGCGGCAACTCGCCCAGCGGCTCGAGGAACAAGCGGCCACGCCCGAGGAGGCCCGGCGCGCCAACACGCAATTGCGAGCACGCATGCGGGGGATCGACAACTACTTCGAACGCATCGAGACCATGGCCGCGGACCTGCTCGCCGCGATCCGCCACACGGGCGGACCGCTGTCCGAGCACCACATCTCGCGGCTCGTGGAGCACGTGGGATTCGAGATCCACCAGGTCCCGGACCTGCCGCACTCCACGCGCTCGGTCACGGACCTGCGCAACCGCCGGTTCTACCTGCCGGCCACCGCCGGGGCGGGCTCGCCGTGGTCGGTGTTGTTGCAGGCCGTGGGGCATCACTTGCTTGAACACCACCGCCCGGCGGACTACGGCGAGTTCCTGGAACAGCGCGTGGAGACGAATTACTTCGCAGCGGCCCTGATGATCCCGGAGGCCTCCGCGGTGGACCTGCTGGGCCGCGCCAAGTCCCAGCGGGAGTTGTCCGTGGACGACCTACGGGACGCGTTCGCGGTGTCCCACGAGACCGCGGCACACCGGATGACCAACTTGATGACCCACCACTTCGGCATCCCCACCCACTTCGAGAAGGTGCACTCCTCCGGGATCATCCACAAGGCCTGGCAGAACGACGGGTTGCAGTTGCCCACCGACCACAGCGGCGCGGTGGAGGGGCAGAGGGCCTGCCGGTTCTTCTCCGCACGGCAGGCGTTCTCGGGGACCAACCGGTTGCTGTCCCACTTCCAGTACACCGACACCCCGCACGGCACGTTCTGGTGCTCGGCCCGCGTGGAGGGATCCGAGAACGGGGAATTCTCCATCTCTTTCGGTGTGCCGTACGAGCACGTCAAATGGTTCCGGGGCCGCGCCACCACGGTGCGCCACACCTCCACCTGCCCCGACCCCGCGTGCTGCCAACAGCCCGCCCCGGCGCTCGCCGAGCAGTGGGACGGCCAATCCTGGCCCTCCGCCCGCCCCGCGTCCCACATGCTCGCCGCCATGCCCGCCGGCGCGTTCCCCGGGGTGGACGAGACCGAGGTCTACCGCTTCCTGCAGCGACACGCCCCCGTTGCCTCATCTGGCGACCTCGCGTAACCTCCATCACGTTCCCGCCGACGACGCCGCGCCACCCCTACGCGCCCAGACCGTCCGTGTCCGGACGCCGCGTGCCCGGGCCCCGAGCGTCGTCGGCGATCCGTAGGCACGAAAGGTGACCCATGAGCTTCGCGACCGCCGACCTGTACGACGAACACGGCGAGGACCTGCAGTCCGTGACCACCCAGTTCATCTCGGTGGGTGGTGTCCACCGGTTCACCGGACCCATCCGCACGGTGCGCTGCTTCGAGTCCAACGTGGACGTCAAGAAGCTCGTGGCCACCCCCGGTGAGGGCGCGGTGCTCGTGGTGGACGGGCAGGGATCCATGAACCGCGCGCTGCTCGGGGACAACGTGGCCCGCACCGCCATGGAGAACGGGTGGGCCGGGCTGATCATCAACGCCCCCGTGCGGGACCGCGTGGAACTGGGCACCCTGGACATCGGCATCAAGGCGCTGGGCACGAATCCCCGCAAGTCCGACCCCAACGACTCCGGGGAAGTGGACGTGATCGTCACCTTCGGCGGCGTAACCTTCCGCCCGGGCAGGACCCTGTGGGCGGACGAGGACGGGGTCCTGGTAGAGCGTTGAACCCGCCACCTCCGCTGGACGGATATACGACGGCGACCCCCCGCACCCGCGGGGTTCGCCGTCGTCGTTCCGGTGGGGGCCGGGTGTCGTGACTACTTCTGGGCCACGAACTCCTGGCCGTCCGTCAGATACACGTTGCCGTACTTGTCCACGGTGGAGTTGGTGCGCAGATCCCACTCCTGAGCTCCCAGCACGGGAGCGGGGCCGAAGGAGACCACCGTGGTGCCCTCCCTGGGCGGCACGTACCCCACGGCCTGACCGTTCTGGTACACGGCGTAGCTGGCCTGCTTGCCCGCGGGGGCGCTGCCGGGTTCCACGACACGTTCGTAGCTCACGATCTCCATGGCGCCGAAGACGGGGTGGTGCACCGGGATCGCTGCGGTCTTGTCGCACGGCCCCGCGCAGGGGTCCGCGACGGCCGGCAGGGACGGCGCCGTAGCGGTGGCTGACGCGGCCGGGGTGCTGCCCGCACCCGCGGTGTTCGCAGCGGTGACCGGGCCGGGGGTGGGGAACAACCCCGCGGCGTCGTCGAACCCTAAGTCAGAAGGGGTTCGACGCGCGGAACAGCCGATGCGCACCCGACCCGCGACGAGTACGGCCGTGCACGCGCTCAGGAGTAGTCGTAGAACCCCTTGCCGGATTTACGGCCCAGTTCGCCGCGCTCGACCATGTCCCGCATGAGCTGGGGCGGGGCGAAGCGGGGGCCGAGTGTGGATTCGAGGTACTCCGCGATCCCCAGGCGCACGTCCAGACCCACGATGTCGGTGAGGGCGAGCGGACCCACGGGGTGCTTGTAGCCCAGGACCATGGCGTTGTCGATGTCCTCCGCGGACGCCACACCCTCCTCGACCATGCGAATGGCCTCGAGGCCCAGGGCCAGCCCGAGCCGGGAGGACGCGAAGCCGGGGGCGTCGTTCACGGTGGCCGGCGTCTTGCCGATGCCCGCGACCCACTGCAGGGTCAGCTCTTTCAGCTCCTGACGGGTCGTGCGCCCGATCACGATCTCCACGAGCTTGGAGGCCGGGACGGGGTTGAAGAAGTGCATGCCGCAGAACCGCTCGGGACGCTGGAGCTCATCGGCGAGCCCGTCCACGGACAGCGAGGACGTGTTGGTGGCCAGCCACGCCGTCTCGGACAGGTTCTTCTCGACCCTCTGGAGGGAGGAGACCTTGAGGTCCCAGGTCTCGGGAACGGCCTCGATCACGAGCTCGCAGTCCGCGAAGTCCGCGTAGTCCACGCTCACGGAGAAGTTCTGGGTCCACGTGTCCAGGTTGCCGTCGATCTTCCCGCGCTCGAGGGACTTGACGAGGTCCGATTCCACCCGCTCCTTGGCGCTCTCCGCGGCCGGCCCGTCCACCTCCACCACGGTCACGCGCGCTCCGGAGATCAGGAACGCGTGGGCGATCCCCGCGCCCATGCGCCCGCCTCCCAGGACTCCCACGCGGGACGGGACGGTTGCGGTGGTGTTCTCGGTCATGTCTTGGGCTCCTTCTTGCGGTCCAGGAACGCTTGCATACGGTCGAATTTGGCCTGCGACTCGAACAGGATGGCCTGCGCGAGCTCGTCCACGTGGGGGTGCGCCTCGCGCGGCATGGCGAACACACGTTTGGACACGCGCACGGCCAGCGGGTCCTGCGCGGCGATGCGATCGGCCAGGGCGTCCGCCGCGGCCAGCAGCTCGTCTGGTTCGTGGATCTCGGTGATCAGGTGGGCCTCCAGGGCCTCCTGCGCGGAGAGGGTCCGACCGGCCAGCAGGATGTCCTTGGCGAGTGACTCACCGGCCAGTTCCCGCAGTCGCCACAGGGCCCCCGCGGCGGCGATGATGCCCAGGCCGGTCTCGGGTTGGCCCACCGTGACCCGCGGCGTGCCGATCCGGAAGTCCGCGGCCCACGCGAGTTCCGCGCCCCCGCCCAGCGCGTAGCCGTCCAGGGCCGCGATCACGGGCATGGGTAGCTTGGCGATCCGGTCGAACAGCTGCGAGTTCACGCCGCGCAGGGCGTCCTCACGACGCCGCTCGCGCAGTTGCGCGATGTCCGCACCGGAGGCGAAGATCCCTTTCCCGTTCACGTGCGTGCCGCTCAGGATCATGATCCGGGGATCGCGTTCCAGACGGGCGCACACAGCGTGCAACTCGTCCACCATGACCTCGTCGATGGCGTTGCGCACCGCGGGGCGGTCCAGCGCCACGTGCAGGCGGTCCGGGGTGTCGGTGATGCGCAGGGCCGTGAACTGCGCGGCCCACTCGGGGGTGTCGTGCTGCGTCATGGCCGGATCACACCCGCTCCACGAGCAGTGCTGCACCCTGGCCCACGCCGATGCACATGGTGGCCAGGCCCTTGGCGGTCTGCTCCCGCTCCATCCGGCCCAGCAGGGTGATGACGATGCGCGAGCCCGAGGAACCCAGGGGGTGGCCCAGGGCGATCGCCCCGCCGTCCCGGTTCACGATCTCCGGGTCCAGGCCGAGCCGGCGGATCGATGCGAGCGACTGGGTCGCGAACGCCTCGTTGATCTCCACGGAGCCCAGATCGCCCACGCTCCAGCCGGCGCGCTCCAGGACCTTCTCGGATGCGGGCACCGGGCCCAAGCCCATGATCTCGGGGGCGAGACCGGCGGAAGCACCGTCCACGACGCGGCCTCGGGCGTTGAGCCCGTACTTGGTCACGGCCCGTTCGCTGGCCACGATCACGGCGGACGCGCCGTCGTTGAGCGAGGACGAGTTACCGGCCGTGACCACGGACCCGCCCTTGACCACGGGGCGCAGCTTGGCGAGCACCTCCGGGGTGGAGCCCTCGCGGGGGCCCTCGTCCGTGTCCACGACCGTGACCGCACCCTTGCGGCCGCGGACCTCCACGGGCACGATCTCGGCGTCGAAATGACCGGCGCGGATCGCGGCCAGGGCCTTCTCGTGCGACTGCGCGGCGAAGGCGTCCGCGTCCTCGCGGGAGATTCCGTCCACCCGGGCGACCTCCTCGGCCGTCTCGGGCATCGAGTAGGTGGCCTTGCCGTCCCGCGAGAGCGGGCCCTCCACGAACGCGGGGTTCACGAACCGCCACCCGATCGAGGTGTCGAAGACCTCCCCGGGCTTGGCGAACGCCGTACGGGGCTTCTCCATGACCCACGGCGCGCGGGACATGGATTCCACTCCACCGGCCACCACGATGTCCGCGGCCCCGGACTTGATCATCTGGGACGCGATCGTGATCGCGGACATCCCCGACGCGCACAGCCGGTTGACCGTAATCCCGGGGACCGTGTCCGGGTACCCGTTGAGCAGCCACGCCATCCGGGCCACGTTGCGGTTCTCCTCACCGGCGCCGTTGGCGTTGCCCAGGATCACCTCGTCCACGAGCGCGGGATCGATGCCGGCGTCCTCCACGACGGAACGGATGCACAGTGCGGCTATGTCGTCCGGGCGTACCGAGGACAGGGCACCGCCGTAACGACCCACGGGGGTTCGCGCCCCTCCGACGAGGAAGGCTTGCGGCATCGAGGACATGGCAACTCCTAAGTGGGGCAATAACCGACCGATTGTTCACTGTAAAGGTTCCCCGATCATGTGAGCCACGTCAATCGATGACGGTCACGCGGGGAAGAGCGCGACGGGCCCGGCAACCGTATGGCTGCGGGGCCCGCCGTGCGCCGTCGTGACCTCCGACGAATCAGAGGCCGGGACGGTTGGTTCGTGTGCCGGGGATCAGTGGCGGCGGATGCGCGCCGGAGCGGTGGTCTCGGGCTCGCCGGCCACCGGGGGAACGATCTCGTCCGGATGCGCCCGGACGTACTCCTGGTGCACCTCCGCGACGTGCAGGTCCTTGCCCTGGTCCGACTTCTTGACGAAGGAGACCGCGATGAAGGACACGAGCGAGATCAGGGAGATGTACAGGCCGATGGTCCACGCGGCGCCGGTGCGGTTGAGCAGCAGCTGGGCGATCATGGGGGCGAACGCGCCACCAATGATCGACCCCAGGGCGTAACCGATCGAGACACCGGAGTAGCGGACGCGGGCCGGGAACATCTCGGCGTACATGGCGGACTGCGGACCGTAGGACGGACCCAGACCGATCGTCAGGATGAAGATCGCGGCCGCGAACAGGGGCAGGGACGCCGTGTTGAGCATCCACCACATGGGGATGGCCCACAGGATGATGATGCCGTAGCCGATCTGGAACGTGAGCTTGCGCCCGATCTTGTCCGAGATCCACCCGCCGAACATCGTGAAGATGAGCCACCCGACGCCGCCCACGAGGGTGGCGATCAGCGTCTCGGGGCGGGACATCCCCAGGGTCTTGGTGCCGTAGGACGCGAAGAACGCGATGACCAGGTAGCCCGCGGCGTTGTTCGCGGCGAAGATCAGCGCGGCCAGGATGACCTGCGGGGAGTTGGTCCGGAACAGCTGGTCCAGGGGAGCGGAGGACTCCTTGGCGCGCTGGCGCATCTCCAGGAACACGGGGGACTCGTCCACGGAGCGGCGGATCAGCCAACCCACGAAGATCAGCACGATGGAGAACAGGAACGGAACGCGCCAGCCCCAGGCCTCGAACTGCTCGGGGGTCAGGATGGTGCTCAGACCGAACATGAACAGGGTGGCCATCAGCACGCCCAGGGGCACACCGATCTGGGGGTAGGCGCCGAAGAAGCCGCGCTTGTTCGCGGGCGCGTGCTCCACGGACATCAGGGCCGCACCACCCCACTCACCACCGGCGGAGAAGCCCTGCAGGATACGCAGGACCAGCAGGATGATGGGGGCCGCGATACCGATCTGCTCGTACGTGGGCAGCAGGCCGATCAGCGTGGTGGCCGCGCCCATCCCGAAGAGGGTCATGACCAGGGTGATCTTGCGCCCGTACTTGTCACCGATGTGACCGGCCACGATCGCACCCAGGGGACGGAAGAGGAAGCTGATGCCCAGGGACGCCCAGGCGACGATCTGTCCCAGCGTGGCGTTCTGCTCGCCCGCCGGGTTGAAGAAGTGGGTGGCCAGGATGAAGGCGGCCGCCTGCGCATAGATGAAGAAGTCGTACCACTCGATGGTGGTGCCCACGAGGGTGCCCGCAAGGACCTTGCGCTCTTCTCGGGTCATGGTGTGCGCCGGCTGAGCGGGCGCTGAGGTGGTGGATGCCATGTGGGTCTCCAGGATCGGCGGACGCGGGGTCCGTGGGGTGCCAGTGGCGGGGTGGATCAGGGGAATAACCGACCGATTGGCCTCGAAATAAGTGTACGAAAGAATGTGAAGCGCACCACACGTTTCGTGTACTAAATCGTATATTTTTCCCGGGCCGTTCACCCGGGCGGGCAGCATGTCGGCCGTTGTGACGCGTTCATGACACGGCAACGCCCCCTCCCGCCGTGCCGCACCGTGGAAGGTGCGGGCGCAGCGGAAGGGGGCGGGCGGCGTCGTCCGGGAAGATCGGGGAACCGGAACGGTCAGCGACGCGGTGGGACTAAAAGCTGCAGGACCAGCCGCGCGGCCTGATCAGAACAGGCGCTCGGACGCGATCCGCGCACCCTCCACGAGGGACTCGAGCTTGGCCAGCGCGATCTGCGGGTGCAACCGCCCGCCCAGACCGCAGTCCGTAGAGGCGATCACGTTCTCCTTGCCCACCACGGACGCGTACTGCTCGATCCGGTCCGCCACGAGCTCGGGGTGCTCCACCACGTTGGTCGAGTGCGAGACGAAACCGGGGTAGACCACCTTGCCCTCGGGCAGCTGGTGGTCCTTCCAGACCTTCCACTCGTGGCCGTGGCGCGGGCTGGACGCCTCGAAGCTGTAGCCCTGCGCGCGGATGGTGAGCATGAGGTCCACGAGGTACTTGAACTCGAGGTCCGTGGTGTGCGGGCCGTGCCACGAACCCCAGCACAGGTGGAAGCGGATCTGCTCCTCGGGGAGGTCGCGCAGTGCGTAGTTCAGCGCGTCCACGCGCAGCTGGGTGAAGGCCAGGTAGTCCTCCACGGTGGGCTCGGGGTTGATCTGGTCCCAGGACTCGGCGATCGAGGGGTCGTCGATCTGCACGGTCAGTCCGGCGTCTACGATGGCCTTGTACTCCTCGCGCATCACGTCCGCGCACGCGTAGACCAGTTCCTCGTCCGTGGCGTAGTACTCGTTCTTCACGCGCGCGCAGGAGCCGGGGGACAGTGCCGCGACGAAGCCCTGCGTGGCACCGTTCAGGGCCATCGCGTCCTTCACGCGGCGGATGTCCCCGGCCACAGCCTCCTGACCCGTGTAGGTCAGCGGGCCCGTGATCTTGGGCTGGGAGACCGTGTTGCGGTGCACGAGCACGCCCGCTGTGGGGTCCTCATAGGCGTCCCGGAAGCGCTCCCGGTCGCGGCGGTCGGGGAAGCTCGTGAGCACGATGTGTCCCGGGCTGGAACGGTGCTTCTCGCCCTCGTTCCAGCGGTCCTCGTCCGTGGGGGTCAGCCCGCCCAGGCGGTGGAACGAGTAGTTCCACCAGGCCCCGTAGTCCACGGCGCCGGACGTGGTGTGGCCGTACTCGCCGTCGTTGACGATGTCGATGCCGATCTCGCGCTGGGTGCGCACGATCTCTGTGACGCCCTCGTCGAGCGCCTCGCCCAGCTGGGAGAGGTCGATCTCGCCCGCCTGGAAACGGTTGTTGGCCTTCAGCAGCTCGGGCGTGCGAGGCAGGGAGCCCACGTGGGTGGTCTGGATGCGATCGGTGTTCAAGGGCATGGCTGTGCTGTTCCTTTCCATCGGTCCTGGCGTTAGCACCGGTGTCACCCCGGTTGCTGCGGCTTCCACGAGCCAGATCTCTCGGCCGCTCTGGATGGGTACTGCTCCATCCAACAGCATCGCGAGGAGCGGACGCCAGTCGTGGTGTGTCGGACGACGACGCCGCTCCCCGGGTTCCTCCTGCCCGGCCCCTCGGGCTCGGGTCACCGGGGCTTCCGTGACCCGGCGGACTCCGGTGCGGGCTGTGACTCGTAGCTGGTCCGGGGTGGTCCGTTCCGGATCGTGACCCGGCGGCCCCCCCCGGGGCGTAGCGTGACGCGGTAGGAGAACCGTCCACGCGCAAAGAGGCTGTCATGGAGCAATCACTCGAGGGAAAGAAGGCCCTGGTCACCGGTGGGGCCAGCGGGATCGGCCGCGCCGCCGTGCAGGCGTTCGCGGACCGCGGCGCCCACGTGGTCGTCGCGGATATCAATGAAGAAGCCGCTCAGACGACGGCCTCCGAGGTGGGCGGGAAGCCTGGGTCGTGGACCTCTCGGATACCGCCGCGCTCGCCGAACTGAGCCTGGACGTGGACATCCTGGTCAACAACGCGGGGATCCAAAAGGTGGCCCCCGTGCAGGACTTCGACCCCGCGGACTTCCACCGCATCCTCACGCTCATGCTCGAGGCTCCGTTCCTGCTGATCCGTGCCGCACTGCCGCACATGTACGAGCGCGGATGGGGCCGGATCATCAACGTCTCCTCCATCCACGGTCTGCGCGCGTCCGCGTACAAATCCGCGTACGTCACGGCCAAGCATGGGCTCGAAGGGCTGTCCAAGACCGTGGCCCTGGAGGGCGCTGAGCACGGTGTGACCAGCAACTGCGTCAACCCCAGCTACGTGCACACCCCGCTCGTGGACAAGCAGATCAAGGACCAGGCCGCGACCCACAGGATCCCCGAGGACCAGGTGATCGAGAAGATCATGCTCACCGAGTCCGCGATCAAGCGCCTCGTGGAACCCGAGGAGGTTGGCGAGCTCATCGCGTTCCTGGCCGGCCCGTCCGCGGGCATGGTCACGGGTGCGTCCTACACGATGGACGGTGGCTGGACGGCGTTCTGAGTGCGGGGCGACGTCGCCGCGTCCACCCTCGCTGCCGTTCGGTGTCGAGGCAATGGCCCGCGTTCCACGGCCCCTCTCCGGCCAAGGGCCCGAACATCTGCGTCCCGAAAAAACACCCGCAGTCGCACAACGCATGCGGTATCGGGACACAGATGTTCCGGGGTGCGAGAACGCGGGGTCTGACGGTACGGGACGACGCCGCTGCGTCCGGTTCACACGGTCGTGGCCCCCGCGCGCAGCGCCGTGGAGAGCCTGTGGGCCTGGTCCAGCAAAGCCGCCCCGAGGCGGGGTCTGCGTTCCGCGGTGAACCGGGGTTCGATCCCCGTCAGGGAGAGTGCGTAGCGGGGTTGGCCGGTCGCGTCGAACACCGCGGCCGCCATGCCCCACGAGCCCTCCACAATACGTCCGGGGTTCAGGGACCAGCCGTCCTCCCGGACCTGGGCGACGAGGCGGCGGACGTGAGCGTCGTCGTGCTGTGGACCGAGGCGCGTCCGCTCCTCCCGGGTGTCCGCGAGGGCGGTCTCCAATTGGTCCGGGGGTAGGTGACCGAGGATCGCGAGTCCCGCGGAGGCCACGCCCAGGGGCAACCGCAGGCCCTCGTAGAGCACGTGCGAGCGCACCGGGAACGCCCCCTCCACCCGGGCCAGGCAGATGACCTCGTTGCCGCGGCGAGCGGAGAAGAACGCGGACTCGCCCGTGGCCTCGGCGAGCCGCTGCAGGCACGGGGTCGCGAGGTCCTGGGCGGGATAACGTTGGGCGGCCACCGTGCCCAGGATGTGCAGTTCGGGACCCAGGGCCCAGTTGCCGTCCTCCGTGCGGTCCACGAACCCCTCGGCGGCGAGCGCTGCGAGCAATCGGTGCGCGGTGGGCCGGGTCAGCCCCGTGCGGTGGGCGATGGCCGCGGTGGATCCGGCTGACTCCCCGGATGCCACGGCCTGCAGGATCGCGGCGATCCGGGAGACCACCTGCGTGCCCTGCGGGGAGGACTGCGGGTTCCGGGATTTCTGCGGGGTCATACACGCTCCTGCGTCGGGACGTTCACAATATGGACAGACTAGCGACAGTTTTTCAGATTGTGATCCCTTCACCGACGATTACGGGTGAAGCATTGACCAAGATGTGGTCACTTTCTAGCCTGAGAGGCAGATCACGCACTGGAGGGGTGACCATGTCCAAACTCAGGGACAACGTGGCCGAGTTGCTCGCCGAGACGCTGCGGGACGGGATGACCGTGGCGGTGGGCGGTTTCGGACTGTCCGGGATCCCGCGGGACCTCATCGAAGCGGTCCGCGACAACGGAGCCAAGGACCTGACCGTGGTGTCCAACAACATGGGCGTGGACGGCAAAGGGCTCGGTCTGCTGCTGGAGAACAAGCAGGTGAGTAAGGTGCTGTCCTCGTACGTGGGGGAGAACAAGGAGTTCGCCCGCCAGTACCTGGAGGGTGAGCTCGAGGTCGAGTTCAACCCGCAGGGCACGCTCGCCGAACGGCTGCGCGCGGGCGGTGCGGGGATCCCCGCGTTCTACACCGCCACCGGTGTGGGCACGCGCGTGGCGGAGGGGAAGCCCACCGCGGAGTTCGACGGGTGCACCTACATCCTGGAACGCGGGATCGTCGCGGACATCGCCCTGGTGCACGCGTGGCGAGGGGACACGGACGGCAACCTGATCTACCGGAGGACCTCGCGCAACTTCAACCCGGTGTGCGCCACGGCCGCGCGGATCACGTTCGCGGAGGTCGAGGAGGTCGTGGCCCCGGGTGGGTTGGACCCGGACCACATCGTGACCCCCGGGGTCTTCGTGCAGCACGTGGTGCAGTACTCAGGGGCGCCCAAGGAGATCGAGCAGCGCACCACGCGACCGAGGCCCGCGGCGTCGTCGCCGGAGGGCGGAACGGACGTGCGGACCGGCGGTGGTGCCGCCCGGGGCGCGGGCAACGGCGGAGCGGAAGGGGCGGTGGCATGAGCTGGACGCGTGATGAGATGGCGGCCATCGCGGCGTCGGAACTGCATGACGGCGACTACGTGAACCTGGGCATCGGGATCCCGACCCTCGTGGCGAACAACCTGCCCGAGGGCGTGAGCGTGGTGCTGCAGACCGAGAACGGGGCGCTGGGCATGGGCCCGTTCCCGTACGAGGGGGACGAGGACCCGGACCTGATCAACGCCGGGAAGCAGACGATCACCCTGCAGCCGGGGGCCGCGATCTTCGACTCCGCGATGTCCTTCGCGATGATCCGCGGTGGACACGTGAAGATGGCGATGCTGGGGGCCATGCAGGTCTCGCAGCGCGGCGACCTGGCCAACTGGATGATTCCCGGCAAGATGGTCAAGGGAATGGGCGGGGCCATGGACCTTGTGACCGGAGCACCTCGTGTGCTGGTCTTGACGGAACACGTCGCCAAGGACGGCTCCGCCAAGCTCAAGCGGGAGTGCGATCTGCCCCCTGACCGGTGTCGGGGTCGTGGACCGTATCATCACCGACCTGTGCGTCTTCGACGTGGAGGAACACGGGCTGGTGTTGCGGACCCTCGCCCCGGGTGTGACCGAAGAAGAAGTAGCAGCCAAGACCGAGGCCGAATACCGGGTTGAGCTCGTGGACGTCACCCCGGACTCCGTGCCCGTACAGGAGGAGAAATGACAGAGAACGCCAATGACGTGGTGATCGTCAACGGAGCACGCACACCCCAGGGCAAATTGCTGGGCGCGCTCGCGGACCTGAGCGCCGTGGACCTGGGCGCGCACGCGATCAAGCACGCCGTGCAGCGCGCGGGGGTCTCCCCCGAGGACGTGGACTACGTCTACATGGGCAACGTGGTGCAGGCGGGCACCGGGCAGAACCCGGCCAAGCAGGCCGCGGTGAAGGCCGGACTTCCTAAGACCGTCCCGGCGGCTGCCCTGAACAAGGTGTGCCTGTCCGGTCTGGTGGCCGTCACGGAAGCGACACGAATGCTGCGCCTGGGTGAGGCGGACGTCGTCGTGGCCGGCGGGATGGAATCCATGACCAACGCGCCGCACCTGGCCCTGGGCGCCCGCAAGGGCAAGTCCTACGGGGACATGCGGCTCGCGGACTCGCTCGCCCACGACGGGCTCGTGGACGTCGAGAAGGGCGTGCCCATGGGTGAGCTCACCGAGTCCGGCAACGGCGAGCGTCAGATCGACCGCGCCGAGCAGGACGCGGTGGCCGCGCGCAGCCACCAGCTCGCGGGCAAGGCCCAGCAGGACGGGATCTTCGCGGACGAGATCGCGCCCATCGAGGTGCCCCAGCGCAAGGGCGATCCGATCACGGTGTCAGAGGACCAGGGCGTGCGCCCGGATTCCACCGCGGAGGGCCTCGGCAAGCTGCGCCCCGCCTTCACGAAGGACGGCGCCATCACCGCGGGCAACTCGTCCCCCATTTCCGACGGCGCTGCGGCCCTCGTGCTGACCACGCGCGGCTACGCGGAGGAGCACGGACTCGAGTGGCTCGCCGTGGTGGGCAAACCCGGTCAGGTGGCCGGTCCGGATACCTCCCTGCACTCCCAGCCCTCCCGGGCCATCGAGCACGCGCTCTCGCGGTCCGACTGGACCCTGGAGGATCTGGACTTCATCGAGATCAACGAGGCGTTCGCGGCCGTGGCCGTGCAGTCGGTGCGCGACCTGGGCGTGGACCCCGAGAAGGTCAACATCCACGGTGGTGCGATCGCCCTGGGCCACCCCGTGGGGGCCTCGGGCGCGCGGATCGCGCTGCATGCCGCTTTGGAACTGGCGCGGCGTGGCTCCGGCAAGGCCGCCGTGTCCCTGTGCGGTGGCGGCGGTCAGGGTGAGGCGTTGTTGTTGAGCCGTTGAGCCTTGCAGGTGGGTCACGCCCGTCCCGGACCCGGGGCGGGCGTGACCCGCACCAGGGGCGGCCCGGCTCGAGCCGGCTGACCGGCCCGTGTGGTCCCCGGGGGCGGGCGGCCGGGTTGATCGAATGGATTCAGGAGGAACTATGGCGCACACGGCATCCACACCGGACTCGACATCATTGGAGGGCCCTGGATCAGGGGGCGGGCCTGTCCCGGACCCGCGGCGCACCCGCAAGCGGGCGGCGCTGTCCGGGTTCCTGTTCGGATGCGGTATCGCCGCTTCCATGATCGACTTGTTCATCTTCCACCTGGGCCTGCAGTGGCATCACTTCTACGACCTCTCCACGCACGAGGTGGCCCTCGTGACGGACGGGTTCTTCCACGCCTTCGGGTGGTTCATCACCATCTGGGGTCTGTTCCTGCTCGCTGACGTGCGCCGACGGGGTGGGGTGCACTGGCCCCACTGGATCGGGGCCGTGATCCTGGGTGTGGGGACCTTCCAGCTCTTCGATGGCATCGTGGACCACAAGCTGCTGGGCATCCACCAGATCCGCTACGGGGTGGACATCCTGCCGTACGACCTCGTGTGGAACGGCACCGCGGTGATCCTCATGCTCATCGGGTTCGTGGTGCTGCGGCGCGGCGCGCGGGCCTATCGGACCCGCTGATGTCCTCGGACCACGCCCACCATGCGGATCACACCCACCACTCGGAGACCGCTGCTGTCGGATGGCCTGTGTTCGAGTGGCTGGTCGTGGTGGTGCTGGTACTGGCTGCCGCGGGGTACGGGTGGTTGTTGTGGTCGGGCCGTCACAGGACGGGCCCGAGTCCGTGGCGTCCCGTGAGTTTCTACGTCGGCCTGCTGGGCGTGGGGGTGGGCCTCGTGGGGCCCCTCGCCCACGCCGGGCACACCAGCTTCACCGCTCACATGGTGGGGCACCTGTTGGTGGGGATGCTCGGACCCCTGCTGCTCGTCCTGGGCGCGCCCGTGCGGGTGGCGCTGCGCGGGCTGTCCACCGCCGGGGCGCGCCGGGTCTCGCGGGTGCTGCGGTTCCCGGTCGTCCGCTGGGTCACGCACCCCGTGGTGGCCGCGATCCTCAATGCCGGCGGGTTGTGGTTGCTCTACAGCACCGCGCTGTTCCACTGGATGCACGCCTCCGCGTGGGGCCACGCGCTCGTCCACACCCACATCTTCCTGGCCGGCTACGTGTTCACGGCGGCCATCGCCGGACCGGACCCCGATCCGCATCGTTCGTCCTTCCGGGTGCGCGCCGTGGTCCTGGTGCTCTTCATCGCGGCGCACTCGGTCCTGGCCAAGTGGCTCTACGCGCATCCGCCCGCGGGAGTCGCGCCCCACGACGCCCACGTGGGCGCGCAGGTCATGTACTACGGCGGCGAC
This sequence comes from Kocuria sp. UBA1838, assembly GCF_002338785.1. NCBI lineage: Bacteria > Bacillati > Actinomycetota > Actinomycetes > Micrococcales > Micrococcaceae > Kocuria > Kocuria sp. UBA1838. The sequence continues at coordinate 58,493 of NZ_DDIY01000017.1, forward strand.
GTCGTGGACGTCCTGCTGATCGTCCTGCTGTTCCTGGACCACCACCGGGCCACGCGCCCGCGCCCGGCAACCGATCGCATGTCCCCAACCCTGACCCAGATCGGAGAACCACCCGTGTCCCGCCACCATCGAGAGCCGTTGTCATGAGCACCCCGGGAACCCCGCAGGCCACCGCCGCCCGGTCCGAACCGCCGCTGGCCCGCGTGATGCGGCCGCTCAACACCGCCGTGGAGAGGTTCATCCCCTCGGCGCTGATCTTCGCCATAGTCCTCACCGTCCTGGTGGCCCTCATGGCCCTGCTGCTGACCGATTCCGGGCCCGTGGCCGTGATCCAGGGATGGGGCACGGGACTGTCTGGGCTGCTGGAGTTCATGACCCAGATGGCGCTGGTGCTGTTGCTCGGTCATGCCCTGGCCAGTACCCGGCCCGTGCGCGCCGGTCTCGGCAAGTTGGCCTCGGTGCCCCGCTCACCCCTGCGCGCCTACATCTTCGTGTTCGTCATCGCTGCGGTGGCCTCCCTCATCACATGGGGTTTCGGCCTGGTGGTCGGCGGTCTGCTCGCCCGGGAGGTCGCCGCGGAGTTCGCGCGCAGGCGCCAGGCCGTGAGCTTCCCGATGCTCGTGGCGTCCGGGTTCTCCGGGTTCGTGGTGTGGCACATGGGGTATTCGGGCTCCGGCCCACTGACCGCCGCGACCCCGGGCTCGTTCATCGAGAAGCAGGTGGGCCACATCATTCCCATCAGGGAGACCATTTTCTCGTAATGGAACATCAGCGCGATCGTCGTCACCCTGATCCTGGTGGCCCTGGCGCTCTGGCTCGTGGCACCGCGCAGCGTTCCCGAGTCCCACACGGTCACGGCCGAGGCGCTCGCCCAGTCCGAACAGGAGATCGAGCGTCCGGTCATAGAGGCCCCGGCCGACCGGTTGGATGCCTCCCGCATCCCGACGACTCTCGTGGGCCTGGCACTGGTGGCCTACCTGGTCATCCACTTCGCCGGGGGTGGAACGGTCACCCTGAACATCGTGAACTGGATGTTCCTGGGGCTGATCTTCCTGTTGTCCCGCAACACGTTCGAGGTCATGGGCCTGGTCAAGAACGCCGCGTCGAACGTGGGGGACATCCTGCTGCAGTTCCCCCTGTACGCCGGGATCATGGGCATCATGACCGCCACGGGGCTGATCCAGGTGCTCTCCGACTCGATCGTCGCCGTGGCATCGCCCCAGACGCTGGGCCTGCTGGCCTTCCTGTCCGCAGGGCTGGTCAACTTCTTCGTCCCGTCCGGCGGCGGGCAGGTGGCCATCCAGGCACCCATCCTGTTGGACGCCGCCGCCCGCCTGGACGTGGACCCCGCCGTGGTGATCATGGCCGTGTCCTACGGCGATCAATGGACGAACATGATCCAGCCGTTCTGGGCCCTGCCGTTGCTGGCCATCGCGGGACTGAAGATCCGGGACATCCTGGGCTACACGACCGTGGTGTTGTTGGTCTCCGGAATCGTCTTCGCCGCCACCATGCTGGTCGTGGGCGCGGGGGTCTGAGCGCGTGTCGTGCTCCGGGCGGCCGCGGGGAGGTCCACGCCCGTCTGCTCACCGGCGGACAGCGCGAGCCCCACGTCCTTGGCGGCCAGGACGGAACCCTCCGCACACGCTTCGAGATTGACGAAGAGCATCATGTTGTTCACGATCTTGGCCGATTGCCCCATGCCCGGCCCGCCGGTGTGCACGATCCGACCCGCCATGGGAGTGATGACCTGCTCGGCCCGGGCCACGGTGTCCTTGTCGCCCCCGATCATGAACGTGAGTGTTCCCGCCGCAGCACCGCTGATCCCGCCCGAGACCGGGGCGTCCACGAACGCGAAACCCTTCTCCGCCGCGGCCTTGTGCAGCTCCAGGGCGGTTTCCACGTCGATCGTGGAACTGTCGATGAGGAGGGCGTCCTTCGGGGCGAGCGCCAGGACGCCCTGGTCCGATCGGACGGGGCGTGGGAGCCCACGGATCTGGGTCGACAGTTCGTGAGTGCCGCCGAGGGCATCGAGAGGGCCCTGGATTCCCTCGCCCTGGAATCGGGCGGTGCGGGAGGCGGGGTGAAGGGGCTCGTGCGGGTCTTGGCCCCGGACGGCCTGGGCGGGATCGCCGTGGGTGAGGCCATGCGCAGGCTGTCCGAGACCCACCCCGGTGTGCGGCTCGAGATGATCAACGCGGCGCGCCGCCCGAGCGCCAACCTCGTGGGGATCGACGTCGCGGTGGTCGTGGGGCGCCCAGAGGTCTCCCGGAACGAGTCGTTCCACTCGGCGGACTACTTCCTGGGGCTCTACGCGTCCGCGGCGTACGTGGAACGCCACCCGGCCCTCGAGTCCCCCGCCCAATTGCAGGAGCACCCTCTGCTCTACTCCATCGAGTCCATGCAGGACGTCCCGGAGCTGATCGATCCCGTGCGGCATCTGCCGCGGATGCACCAGTCGATCGGGGCCACGTCCTCCATGGTGCACGTGGAGTTGACCCGGTCCGGGGCGGGTATCGGCCTGCTGCCGTGCTACCTGGCCGATCGCGCCAGGGTCCGCGCGCCAACGCACTCGCTCGCTAGCGCACCATCCTGAGCTCGCGCAGGTCCGACAGTCGCGGGTCCACCGTCTCGGTCCCGTCCGCGCGGAAGCCATTGCGCTCGTAGAACCGGATGGCGCGCGCATTGGCCGCGGCGACCCACAGCTGCGCGGGCTCGGCCCCCAGCGCGGCGTCCAGCAGCGCCTGTCCCGCTCCGCCGCCGTGGTGCTCGCGCAGAACGTACACCATGCGCAGCGCGGTCTCCCGCGCCGGTTGCGACTCCTCCGGTGCACCGACCGCGGCGAAGCCCACGATCCGTCCGGCCACCTCCGCGACGCGCACCGCGCTCCGGCCGGCTTCATCGCGCAGCAGGCCGTCCCACATGGTGCGACGACGCCACTGCGCCGTCTCGTCGTAGAAACGCTCCGGGAGCATGCCCGCGTACGTCTCACGCCAGGAACGCACGTGGACGGCCGCGAGGGCGGGAGCGTCGTCGGGCTCGGGGAGACGGATGGTCAAGGCGGGCCGTGTCATGGGTCGGACCTCTCGAGGGGCGCTGCCTCACGCCCGAGGATCAGGGCCAGTCCGGCCTCGAACCGCGGAGCGCTGTCAGTGGTGGGCAGCCCCATGGCCTCGCGGGTCTGCTGAGCGGTGACGGAGCCCAGTGTGAACCGGACCAGGGTCAGGGCCGTGTTCTCGGCGGTCCGCTGCGTGAGACCCGTGGCGGATAGGGCCGCGACGAGTAGCGGAACCGGCGGCAGGTCGAGCGGATCGAGGGCGTGGGCCACGCCGACGACCTCCGCGCCGTCGCGCACCGCGAGGATCAGCCGACGGAACTCCGCGGCAACCCGAGCGGGGTCGAGGTGGCCGGGCTCGGTGCGGCCGTCATCGGAGTGCCCCGGACCCGCCCCGTCGTGACCGGCCGAGCGGACGGCGCGGGGAGCGGCGTCGTCGTGCACCGCGCGGTCGGCGGCGAGCGGTGCGACCATGCGCTGGGCGAGCACCGCCAGCAACTCCTGCTTGTTGGCCACGTGCCAGTAGAGGGCGCCGGGCTGGACCTCGAGCTCCTTGGCGAGGCGGCGCATGGAGAGATCACCCAGGCCGTAGCTCTGCAGGATGTGCCACGCGGCATCCACCACGTCATCGCGGTTCAGGGCCACGGTGCTCCTCTCGGGGTGCTCGGTCGGGTGCTGCGTGTGACTCTACCGATCGGCCGGTGCGGCGCGGGGCGGGCGTTGGAGAATTGACTTTCTTGAACGGCGTTCAATAATTGAACCATGTTCAAGAACCCTGCCGAGCTGGCCGAGCGCGTCCTGGCTGGCGACCCCGTGACCCCGGACGAAGCCCTCGAACTGCTGCACACCGACGACCCCGGCATGCTGGACCTCGTGGCCGCCGCCGCACGGTTGCGCCGCGAACACTTCGGGATGACCGTGAAGGTGAACTACCTGGTCAACCTGAAGTCCGGGCTGTGCGCCGAGGACTGCGGCTACTGTTCCCAGCGCCTGAACGCCGGGACAGACATCCTCAAGTACTCGTGGCTGAGCCCCGAAAAGGCGGTGGAGCAGGCCGAGTACGGTATCCGCGGTGGTGCGAGCCGCGTGTGCCTCGTGGCGAGCGGTCGCGGCCCGTCCAACCGTGAGGTGGGCAACGTGACCCGCACGGTCGAGGCGCTGAAGGAGCAGCACCCGGATGTGGAGGTCTGCGCATGCCTGGGCCTGCTCAAGGACGGCCAGGCGGAGACGCTGAGCGGCGCGGGCGTGGACGCCTACAACCACAACCTCAACACCGCCGAGTCCCACTACGAGTCCATCTGCTCCACCCACACCTACCAGGACCGCGTGGACACCGTGGAGCGCGCGAAGGACGCCGGGCTCTCCCCGTGCTCCGGGCTGATCGTGGGTATGCGGGAGACGGACGAGCAGCTCGTTGAGGCGCTCTTCGCGCTGCGGGAGCTGGGCTCGGACTCCGTGCCGGTGAACTTCCTCATGCCCTTCGACGGCACGCCCCTGGCAGGCACGTGGCAGCTGAGCCCGCAGAAGTGCCTGAAGATCCTCTCCGTGGTGCGCTTCGTGTGCCCGGACAAGGAGATCCGCATGGCCGGTGGCCGCGAGATGCACCTGCGCTCGCTGCAGCCGCTCGCCCTGCACGTGGTCAACTCCCTGTTCCTGGGCGACTACCTCACCTCCGAAGGGCAGGCGGCCAAGGCGGACCTGGACATGATCGCGGACGCCGGCTTCACCGTCCTTGGTGCGGGGCCAGACCTTTCCCGTGAGCACGACGCCGCGGTGCCCGCCCACGCCTCGAGCGGCGCGGCTCCCGAGCAGGCTGCGGCGGGCCAGGCAGGTCAGACGGGCTCGGCAGGCCCGGCGAGCAGGCCCTGTGGGGCCACGTGCGGAACCGGTGGAGCTGCCGGTCCCGATGCAACCTCGGGCGGCGGTCCGGCCCCCTTCGACCCCGTCTTTTCCGATCAGGGTGACGACGCCGCGCTGCCCTCGACCGCGCAGGGCCCGGTCCCTACTCGGTCAGCTGCCCCGGTCTCCGCGGCGCTCGCCGCCCTGTTGAGCTCGGGCGACGGGCCCGAACGCGACGAGAACGACACCCGGGTGAGGATCGAGCTGAGCCCGACCGTGCGGCGTCGTGGTGCGGGGACCTCGGTGGCGCCGAATGCCTGAACCGGCACCGCAGATCACGCACGGCACCGCGCCCGCCGAGAGCAGCGGGGAGGCTTCTTGCCCCGCCGCGGGTGCCGTGGCAGAGACGGCAGAACAGGGTGACAACGCCGTGGAGCCCACCCGCCTCGCCGCTCGTGACCGCGGGCTGCTCTGGCACCCCTACGCACCGCTGGACGGGCCCGCACCCCACGCGGTGCTGGCCGCGGAGGGCGTGACCCTGACCCTGGAGACCCCTGAGGGGGACCGGATCCGGGCGATCGATGGCATGGCCTCGTGGTGGTGCGCCGTGCACGGCTACCGCAACCCGGAGCTGGACCGCGCCGCCGTGGACCAGATCACCGAGTTCTCCCACGTGATGTTCGGGGGGCTCACGCACCGCCCGGCCGTAGAACTCGCGGAGCTGCTGGTGGAGGTCACCCCGCCCGAGCTGCAGCACGTGTTCTTCGCAGACTCGGGCTCCGTGAGCGTGGAGGTCGCGCTGAAGCTCGCGGTGCAGTACCAGGCGGCCCTCGGACGACCGGAGCGCCGTCGCATCCTCACGGTGCGCGGCGGCTACCACGGGGACACCACTGGCGCCATGAGCGTGTGCGACCCCGAGGGCGGGATGCACGCCGAATTCTCCGGGCTGGTGGCGGAGCAGCTGTTCGTGGCACCGCCTCCCGCGGCGTCGTCGTCGGGGGAGGATCACGAGTGGGTGGGGTCGGACGAGGACGTCGCGCGGTGGATCGCGGACGTGCGCGCCACGGCCCGGGCGCACCGGGACGAGCTCGCGGGCGTCATCGTGGAGCCCGTTCTGCAGGGAGCCGGCGGGATGCGCACGTACGACCCGCGCTGTCTGCGAGCCCTGCGGGAGGTCGCGGACGAGCTGGACCTCGTGCTCATCGCGGACGAGATCGCCACGGGGTTCGGACGCACCGGGCGGTGGTTCGCGTGCGAGTGGGCCGGGGTGGTCCCGGACGTGATGTGCGTGGGCAAGGCCCTGACCGGCGGATACATGACCCTCGCCGCTGTGCTGGTGTCCGGATTCGTGGGAACGGTCATCACGGCGTCACCGCAGCGTGCGCTCATGCACGGGCCCACGTTCATGGCCAACCCGCTCGCGTGCGCGGTGGCCCTGCAGTCCGTGCGGATGCTCCGGGACACGTGGCGCCGGGACATCACCCGACTGGAAGCCGCCTTCCGGGAGATCCTCCCCGCGGCCGCCGAACTCGACGCGGTAGAGGACGTGCGGGTGATCGGCGGGGTGGGTGTCGTGGAATTCCATCGGGCCCCGGACAATGCACGGTTGACGCGCGCAGCCCTCGAGCACGGTGTGTGGGTGCGGCCCTTCGGTCGGTTGCTCTACGCGATGCCGCCCTACATTTGTTCGGACGACGACGCCCGCCGCATCGCCCACGCCGTGGTGCACGCGGCCCGGGACGTGACAAGGGAGGCCGGAGCATGAACGCGCACACGGAAGCGGCCGCGGCCGGAACCGCCGCGGGACCCCTTGACGATTGGCTTCACGACCGGGCGCGGGAACGCGACGAACTGGGACTGCGGCGTGAACTGCGGCCCATGCGAGGGCCGTGTGTGGACCTCGCGTCCAACGACTACCTGGGCCTGTCGCGGGACCCCCGCGTCGTGGCCGCGGCGCACCGCGCACTGGACGGGTACGGGGCCGGTTCACGGGCGTCGCGGCTCGTCACGGGCACATTGCCCGTGCACGAGGAGCTCGAGCGCGCCCTGTGCGAGCTCACGGGTCAGCCCGCGGCCCTGGTCTTCTCGAGCGGGTACGCGGCGAACACGGGTGTGCTCACGGCGTTGGGAGATGTGGACACCCTCATCGTCTCGGACGCCCACGTGCACGCCTCCCTCGTGGACGGTGCCCGGTTGTCCCGCTCGCCCGTGCGGATCGCGCGGCACTCGGACGTGGCCCACGTGGAGCAGCTGCTGGCGGAGCGGTCGCAGTCGCGGGCGATCGTCGTCGTCGAATCCTTGTACTCGGTGTGGGGGGATCGCGCACCGCTCGAGGCGCTGGCGCGGGTGTGTCGCGCGCACGATGCGTTGTTACTCGTGGACGAGGCCCATGGGATCGGGGTCGCCGGCCGTGGTCGCGGGCTCGTGCACGAACTCGGTCTCGCGGGCGCGCCGCACGTGGTCCTGACCGTGACGCTGTCCAAGGCGCTCGGCGCGCAGGGCGGGGCGGTGCTCGGGTCCGAGCTGCTGCGCGACCACCTGCTCAACCGTGCGCGCCCGTTCGTGTACGACACCGCCCTCGCACCGGCGAGTGCCGCGGCCGCCGCGGAGGCCGCCCGGATCGTCCTCGGGCGGCCCGAGCTTGCGGACCGGTTGCACGAGCGCGCGGCCTTCGTGGCCCGCGCGCTGGACGTGCCTCTCGCGCAGGCTGCGGTGCAGTCGGTGCCCGTGGGATCGGCGGAACTCGCCGTGGACGCCGCCCGGACCCTGCGTGAGCGTGGGGTGGCGGTGGGATGCTTCCGCCCGCCGTCGGTGCCGGACGGCATCAGCAGGCTGCGTCTCACGGCGCGCGCGAACATGGAATTACAAGAATTGTCAGGGGCGGTGGATCGGGTGCGGGAGGTTCTGCGCGCTCTGGAGCCGTCCACGCCGGGAATGGGCGCCGGCCTCGGCCGGATCGCGCCGTCGCGACCCGTTCCGGCCCCGGGCTCCGGCGCCGATAGAGGTACGCCATCCGTCCAGGAGGTCACCGCATGACTCACAACCCACTCGCCCATGCGCCCCTTCCCCGTATCACCATCGTCACGGGGACGGACACGGACGTGGGCAAGACCTACACGACCGCGGCGCTCGCGGTGGCCGCATGGTCCTCCGGAGTCCAACGGATCGCGGTCTACAAGCCCCAACAGACAGGCGTGCGCGGGGACGATCCGGGGGACGTTGACGACGTCGCTCGGCTGGCTCATACCGTCGGCGTGCCGTCCGCGGCGCTCACCGTGGCGGAGGGACAGCGGCTCACCGAGCCCATGGCCCCGCCTCCCGCGGCGGCGATCGACGGGGTGGACCTTCTGTCGATCACCGCGCACGTGGAGCGGGTCATGGAATTACAGGAATCCCACGACCTCGTGCTGGTGGAGGGCAGCGGGGGAGTGCTCGTGGAACTGGACGGGCAGCAGCACACGATCGCGGATCTGGCGCGGGAGCTGCAAGGCCGCGCGGGGGAGGACGTCGGGACGGTCGTGGTGACCCGCCCGGACCTGGGAACCCTGAACCACACCCTGCTGACCCTGGAGGCCCTGCACCACCGGGGCGTGCGGGTGTCGGGGGTCGTGCTGGGATCCTGGCCGGCTCACCCCGATCCGGTGCAGGAATCCAATCGGGACTACCTGGCGGACCTGCCGGATGTGAGCGGCCACCACATCCCCCTACTGGGCGCGGTCCCCGCGGGATGGAACGTCGGCGTGAGCTGAAGACGGCACATGGACGGGGCTCACGAGCCCTCCACCGCCGGCCCGTAGAGCCGCTCGAAACGGTCGTGGACACCCCGGTAGTACTCCTGCGCGGAATCGCGAGGGGTGTACGTCCCCGCGGGTTCCGGGGATGAGCACTCCACGTCCGGTGCGAGTGACTCCAGCATGAGCAGGGCATTGCCGCGGCACGTGGACCGCTTGATGGTCTGGTGGATCACGGGGGTGCCCAGGTAGTCGCCCAGGATCTGCAACCAGGACGGCAACTCCTGGGTGACCCGGCCCGCCGCCACGATCCGCTCCACGTCCGTGGCGGCCCGTTCCAGCTCGTCCGACACCCTCCGGTAGGAACCAGCGATCCCCTCCAGCATCCCGCGCGCCATAGCGGAGGCATCCGTGGACGCTGACACATCTGCGAACACCGCCCGCGCACTGCCCGCCCACCCGGTGGAGCGTTCGCCGGTCAGGAAGGGGAGCACCCCGGGGGTGTCGGGGGAGGGATCCGCGGCGGCGATCTCGTCGAGTACGACGCCGTCGAGCGCGAGGGTGTCGAGCAACCAGCTCACGGCGCGGCCCACGTCGTTGAGGGCGCCGCCCAGCAGGCACCGGGAGGAGTCAATGCGGTAGCACCACAGCCCCGGCGGGATGTCCTGGGGGCGGTGGTGCAGCAGGACCCGCATGGCGCCGGAGGTCGCCGCAGACGCGACGATCGTGTGCTCGTCCGATCCGCCCACCCCCAGGTTGGCGCACAGCCCGTCCGCCACGGGCGCGAACCACTGCGCGTCCGCGAGCCCCTGCCAACGCGCGGTGCGATCGGGATCCACGTCCGGCAGCGGCTCGTGGGGTTCGAGGACCGGGGAGAGCGCGTCCGCGGTGATGCCGGCGGCCTTGAGCATCCGCCGATCCCAGTTGCCCGAACGGCGGTTGAGCAGCCCCGTCCACGCGGCGGTCGCGGTACCCGCGGCGGTGGTGCCGAGCAGACGCAACCACACGTACTCGCCGATGCTCAGCCAGCGCTCTGCGGCCTCGAAGTCCTCGGGGCGCGTTTCCGCGAGCCACCGGAACCGCGGGGCCAGGTAGCTCGTGTGCAGGCGCGCGCCCACGGTCTGCTGGACCTGCCGTTCGTCGAGTTCCTCGCGCATTTGTTTCAGCTGCGGCGCGCACCGTGAGTCGGCGTACGTGAAGCATTCGGTCACGGGGTCACCCTTCGCGTCCACACCCACCAGGGAGGACGCGAAGGAGTCCAGGCCGACGCCGCGCACCCGCCCCGCGAGCTCCTTCCGGTCGCACACCACGTCCAGGATCTCGCGGATCTCGTCCACCACCTGGTCCGGGTCGATCACGGAGGTGCCGTCCGCCGCGGTGGTGAACGCGTGGGGGATCTTGTGGCGGTACCCGCGCACGGGTGTCCCGGTGGCGTCATGCACGGAGCCGCGCGTGGCGGTGGAGCCGATGTCCAGGGTCATCACCAGGGGGTTCTGCGCCCGGTCCAGTTCCACGGCGAAGTCCACGCCGTCGTCCATGCACGGTGTGTTCTTGTGCTTGCCCATCTGCGTCTTGCTCCCTCGCGGTTGTGCCGTCCTCCCAGTCTAGGGACGGGCCCGGTGCGCGCTCGGCGGACGACGGCGCCGGGGTCCGGGGCGCGCGGGACGGACGGCGGCGTCGTCGTCCCCTCGTCCCGAATGGTGAGACTGCTGTCTGCTATGTGAAAACTGTGTCGGGGTCACGCGTATCCTGGAGGGAACACTTTTTGCCGGGAGAACGGCGCATTTCGCCTCGTCCACATCCCGGTCCAGCCTTCGGGAAGGGGTCACAGTGCCGCAGCTACGTTCAGCAACGTCCACCACCGGTCGGAACATGGCGGGTGCCCGCGCCCTCTGGCGCGCCACCGGCATGGGCAGCGAAGACTTCGGCAAGCCGATCATCGCGATCGCGAACTCCTTCACGCAATTCGTCCCCGGTCACGTGCACCTGAAGAACATGGGGGAGCTCGTGGCCTCCGCGGTGCGCGAGGCCGGAGGCGTGGCCAAGGAGTTCAACACCATCGCCGTGGACGACGGCATCGCCATGGGCCACGACGGCATGCTGTACTCCCTGCCCTCCCGGGACATCATCGCCGACTCCGTGGAGTACATGGTCAACGCGCACTGCGCGGACGCCCTGGTGTGCATCTCCAACTGCGACAAGATCACCCCCGGCATGCTCATGGCCGCGCTGCGCCTGAACATCCCCGTGGTCTTCGTCTCCGGCGGCCCCATGGAATCCGGCGAGGGCGTGGAGGGCGTGGTGGAGCACCGCGTGGACCTCGTGGACGCCATGGCCCTGGCCGTGGACGAGTCCGTCACGGACACGCAGCTGGCCCAGATCGAGGAGAACGCGTGCCCCACGTGCGGTTCGTGCTCCGGGATGTTCACCGCCAACTCCATGAACTGCCTGACCGAGGCGCTGGGTCTGTCCCTGCCCGGCAACGGCACCACGCTGGCCACGCACGTGAACCGCAAGCGGTTGTTCCTGGAGGCCGGGCGGCGGATCGTGGAATCCGCCAAGCGCTATTACGAGCACGACGACGACTCCGTGCTGCCCCGCAACATCGCGACCAAGGCGGCGTTCCGCAACGCCATGGCCCTGGACATCGCCATGGGTGGGTCCACCAACACGGTGCTGCACATCCTGGCCGCCGCGCAGGAAGCCGAGGTGGACTTCAATCTCTCGGACATCGACGCGCTGTCCCGGAAGGTCCCGTGCCTGGCCAAGGTGGCGCCGAACTCCACCAAGTATCACATCGAGCACGTCCACCGGGCGGGCGGCATCCCCGCGATCCTGGGTGAACTGCGGCGCGGCGGGCTGCTGAACGAGGACGTCCACACCGTCCACTCGCAGACCATGGGCGAGTGGCTGGACGAGTGGGACATCCGCTCGGGCAAGGCATCCGACGCCGCCAAGGAGTTCTTCCTGGCGGCACCGGGCGGCGTGCGCACCACCCAGGCGTTCTCGCAGGCCAACGAGTACGAGGACCACGACGTGGACGCCGCCGAGGGCTGCATCCGCTCCGTGGAGCACGCCTACACCAAGGAGGGTGGGCTCTGCGTGCTGTTCGGCAACATCGCCGAGGACGGCGCGGTGATCAAGACCGCCGGGATCGACCCCGACCTGTTCCACTTCACCGGCCGGGCCTTCGTGGTGGAGTCCCAGGACGAGGCCGTGCACGAGATCCTCTCCAAGAACGTGAAGGAGGGGGACATCGTCGTCATCGCCTACGAGGGACCCAAGGGCGGACCGGGCATGCAGGAGATGCTGTACCCCACGAGCTACCTCAAGGGCCTGGGGCTCGGCAAGAAGTGCGCGCTCATCACGGACGGCCGCTTCTCCGGGGGCACCTCCGGGATCTCGATCGGCCACATCTCCCCGGAGGCAGCGGCCGGCGGTGCCGTGGGTCTCATCGAGCACGGTGACGAGATCGAGATCGACGTGGAGAACCGCGTGCTGCGGGTCAACGTGGACGACGCCGAGCTCGCGCGCCGTCGCCAGGAGAAGGGTGACGCCCCCTGGAAGCCCACCAAGCCGCGTGAACGTCGCGTGTCCAAGGCGCTGCGGGCGTACGCTTCCATGGTGACCTCCGCGGACAAGGGCGCAGTGCGCGTCGTGGAGGACTGAGGACGGTCCCACCCGGGCGGTCAGGACGAAGGGAACAGATATGTCCCAGAACGGCCCGCGGTTGACCGAGGTCCAGGAGAAACACGTCCTGCAGCGGCGCTTCGAGGACGAGACGGCGGGGTTCCACAAGGGGCTGGGCGCCCGCCAGTTGCAGATGATCGCGATCGGCAGCGCGATCGGGACCGGGCTGTTCCTGGGCGCCGGTGGCCGGTTGGAGCAGGCCGGTCCGTCCCTGTTCCTGCTGTACGCGGTGTGCGGTTTCTTCGGCTACCTGATCCTGCGCTCACTGGGCGAACTCGTGGTGCACCGGCCGTCCTCCGGCTCGTTCGTCTCCTACGCCCGTGAGTTCTACGGCGAGAAGGCCGCGTACGTCTCCGGGTGGTTGTATTGGCTGAACTGGGCCATGACGGCGGTCGCGGACGCCACGGCCATCGCGATCTACATCAAGTGGTTCGGTCAGTACAGCGCGTTCGTGGCGGGGATCCCGCAGTGGATCCTCGCATTGATCGTGGTGGTCCTAGTGGTGTCGCTGAACCTGGTCTCGGTCAAGGTGTTCGGCGAGCTGGAGTTCTGGTTCTCTCTGATTAAGGTCCTGGCCCTGGTGGTCTTCCTGGTCATCGGCACGTTCTTCGTGCTGTTTGGCACGCCCACCGGTTCCGAGGTGGGGTTCTCCCTGATCCGGGACAACGGGGGCCTCTTTCCGTCCGGCGTGCTGCCGGCGCTCATCGTGGTGCAGGGTGTGGTGTTCGCGTACGCCGGCATCGAGCTCGTGGGCACCACGTCCGGGGAGACCCGCAACGCGGAGAAGGTCATCCCCCGGGCCATCAACACGGTGATCCTGCGGATCGCGGTGTTCTACGTGGGCTCCGTCCTGCTGTTGTGCCTGCTGTTGCCCTACACCGCCTACAGCGCCACCGAGAGCCCGTTCGTCACGTTCTTCTCGTCCATTGGCGTGGACGCGGCGGGGCCCATCATGCAGCTCGTGGTGATCACCGCGGCGCTGTCCTCGCTCAACGCAGGCCTCTATTCCACCGGGCGCATCGTCCATTCCATGGCGCAGGCCGGTTCCGCCCCGAGGTTCACGGGCAAGCTGTCCGCGTCCGGTGTGCCCTACGGCGGCATCCTGTTGACCGCCGGGGTGGCCGTGCTCGGCGTGGGGCTGAACTTCGTGGTCCCGGAGCAGGCGTTCGAGATCGTGCTGAACCTCGCGGCACTGGGCACCATGGCGGGCTGGGCCGCGATCTCGCTGTCCCACCAGCGATACGTCTCCCTGGCGCGGAAGGGCTTCTACAACCGCCCGACCTACCGGGCACCGCTGGCGCCGTTCACCAACTGGCTGACCATGTTCTTCCTCGCGGGGGTCCTTGTGCTGATGGCTGTGGACTACCCCGTGGGCACCTTCACCCTGGCGTCCTCCCTGGTGCTGATCCCGGTCCTGGTGATCGGGTGGTTCATGGTGCGGGGCAGGGTGCGCGAGATCGCCGCCGAACGCGAGGGCTTCACGGGGGCGTTCCCGGTGCTCGCGGAGCGGCCCGCGGTGGGCGCGTTCCGCCCGGTGGGCCGGGAGAACTCCACGGGTTCCGGGTCCACCACGTCCACGGCGTCCCTGCATCGGGCCCCGGGGCCGGGTTCCACCGACGGTGCCCCGACGCCGCCCCCGGGGCACCAGGGCCCGGG
>NZ_DDIY01000017.1:72638-121089 GCF_002338785.1 Kocuria sp. UBA1838
GGGCCCGGGGCACCAGGGCCCTGACACGTCCCGCTGACACTCACACGGGGCCCTGTTTCCGCTACTGTGACCTAGATCAGTGCAACAGCACACGTCAGTCACCCGGTTCCCCGCTGCCCATCGCGCAGCGGCCGGAACCGTCTTGAGGCAGAATTCCGGGGAATCACATGGATGCGTTGACAGAACTCGTGGGAACGCTGGGCGGTTACATCTGGTACGTCGTCTTCGCGATCCTGATTGGTGTGGGGTTGTACCTGACCATCCGCACCAAGGCCATTCAGCTACGCGGGATCCCCGAGATGTTCAGGGTGCTCACCGATCCGCCCGGTGATGCCGAGAACGGCCGGAAGGGCATCTCCTCGTTCCGCGCGTTCACGGTCTCCGCGGCCGCTCGCGTGGGCACGGGCAACATCGCCGGTGTGGCCATCGCCATCAGCCTGGGTGGGCCCGGCGCGGTGTTCTGGATGTGGGTCATCGCCGCGATCGGCGCGGCCAGCGCGTTCGTGGAGTCCCTGCTGGGGCAGCTGTACAAGGTCAAGACCGGCGACGGCTACGTGGGCGGTCCCGCGTACTACATGGAGCGCGGGCTCAACAAGCGCTGGATGGGTCTGCTGTTCGCGGTCATCATCACCGTGACCTACGGTTTCGTGTTCAACTCCGTGCAGTCCAATTCCATCGTGGACGCCGTGAGCGGGTCCTTCGACGTGGACATCACCAACGGCCAGGGCATGTGGATGCGTGTGGTCCTGGGTCTCGCGCTCGTGGTCATCACCGCGGCCGTGATCTTCGGCGGCATCCGCTCCATCTCCTCCGTGACGCAGATCCTGGTCCCCGTCATGGCCGTGCTGTACCTGGTCCTGGGGCTGCTCGTGGTGGTCCTGAACATCACCGCGGTCCCCGGCATGCTGCTCATGATCGTGGAGGGTGCGTTCGGCATCCGTGAGTTCGTTACGGGCAGCGTGCTCGGTGTGATCATCCAGGGCATGAAGCGCGGTCTGTTCTCCAACGAGGCCGGCATGGGTTCCGCGCCCAACGCCGGTGCGACCGCGTCCATCTCCCACCCGGCCAAGCAGGGCTTCGTGCAGTCCCTGGGGGTGTTCTTCGACACCATGCTCGTGTGCTCGATCACCGCGTTCATCGTGCTGCTCTCCAACCCCACGTTCGGCGACGAGCGCCAGGGTGCCTCCCTCACGCAGAGCGCCCTGGGCATGCAGCTGGGTGACTGGGCCGTGCACTTCCTGACCGTGGCGATCTTCCTGTTCGCGTGGTCCTCGGTGATCGGCAACTACTACTACGGCGAGTCCAACATCCGCTTCATGACCAAGTCCCGTGCGGCCATGAACATCTACCGCTTCGCCGTGCTCGTGTGCGTGTTCCTGGGCGCCATGCTCGCGCTGGACCTCGTGTGGTCCCTCGCGGACCTGTTCATGGCCCTCATGGCCACGCTGAACCTCATCGCGCTGTGCATGCTCGCGGGTGTCGCCGCCAAGGTGCTGGCCAACTACATGGAACAGCGCAAGGCCGGGGTGGAGCCCGTGTTCAAGGCCGGGGACGTCCCCGGGATCACCGGTCTCTCCGCCTGGGACGGCACGGACACCGTCACACTCCCCGTGTTCTGGGAACAGCGCGCC
Organism: Kocuria sp. UBA1838; assembly: GCF_002338785.1. NCBI lineage: Bacteria > Bacillati > Actinomycetota > Actinomycetes > Micrococcales > Micrococcaceae > Kocuria > Kocuria sp. UBA1838. The sequence goes on from NZ_DDIY01000017.1 coordinate 74,270, forward strand.
AACCAGAAGAACGGGGCGCGCCGCTGAGAGCGACCCGTACGCGGCGTCGTCGTCCCCGGCTCTTTGCAGGGGCGACGACGCCGCTGTCGTCCCCGCGCGCAGGTCGTCGTCTGTGCGCGGCGCGCGCGGACGACGCCGCTCGCGGGGGCCGCTCGACGGCTGCGCTCAGCCGCGCTCGGGCGAGGGGCTCGGGGAATCGCCCGAGCCGTCCGCGAGATCCTGCTGGACCTGGGTGTCGATCGCGCCGGTGAGGGCGTCGTCGTCCGCGGGGGAATCGTGGGCCGCGTCCCGGAGCTGGTGCTCGTTGAACTCGGAGAACTCCTTGTCCTGCGCGCGACGCTTGGTCAGCAGGGCGCGGATTCGGTTGCGGCGCCCGGCCTCCACGCTGATGTCCTCGCGGTGACGGAACCACCACCACAGCATGACGACCACCAGGACCATGCCCACGTACCCGATGATCGGGTAGACCACGCTCATCAGGGTGCCGAAGCCCACGAGGCTCACCACGTAACCCACCGCGCACAGGCCCAGGAAAATCGGGACGTAGCGGTGGCGGTGGTTCACGGTGACCCGGCGACCCAGGGCGTAGAACATGCTGATGGTCGTGTTGTAGATCATCACGAACGTCACCACAACCATCCCGAGTGCGGCCCAGGGGTGCATGGTCTGGAAGAGCTGGAGCATGGGCACCTCGGAGCCGCCCACGGCATCGAAGTTCACGAGTAGGGCGAAGGCGTTCATGGCCAGAAGAACGGTGTAGACCACGCCGCCCAGCAGCCCGCCCCAGCCGGCATCGCGCGGGTTGAGGGCGTTGCCGCCGATCACCAGGGACATGGACACGCCCAGCATCAGGGCCATGCACGTGTAGTTGATCGCGGACAGCCACCACGGGCTCACGGGGGAGCCCGCCTGCACCGCGAGCTCGTGCAGCGATCCGAGATCCACGGGGAGCTTGGTCAGGGTGTAACCGAACGCCACGATCACGGCCACGAAGATCGCCGGGGTGACCGCCGAGATGATGTTGGTGACCTTGTTGACGTTGAGCAGCCCCGTGACCATCACGAGCACCACCATGATGGCCGAACCGATCCACGCGGGCAGCCCGAACTGTTGTTCCAGTGTGGAACCCGCGCCGGCGAGCATCACGATGCCCATGGCCAGCAGGGTCAGACTCACCGCGATGTCCAGGAACCGGGACACCACGGGAGAGGACACGGACCGGAAGACCCGGCGGTGCTCGTCCGCCAGGAAGTAGCTGCCGATGTGGATGATCACGGCACCCGCGGCGATCATCAGGATCCCCGAGACCACCGCGCCGGCCAGCCCCCAGACACCGAACGAGATGAAGTACTGGATGACTTCTTGACCGGTGGCGAAACCGGCACCCACCAGCAGGCCCACGAAGGCCAGGGTGACTTGCAGGGTTTTCTTGGCGGACACGGGAGCAACTCCTCGGGGGTCGGACGGTTCTCATGTGGCTCGGACCACATTCCAGGTCTTCTCCACTGGTCAAGCATAGGGAGTGGGCTCGTCCGCGCCACGTGGCAGCGGCCTGCCCGTGACGTGATGATGCCGACACCTCCCGACTCGGGGGTCGGCGGAATACGCGGAGGTGGAGCATTCGACGAAGGGCGCACCCCGTGACGCAGCAGTGGCAGGCAGATCTCGAGAGCTTGGTGGCCGGTTGGGACGCCGCCCGCGACGACGCCCCGCAGCAGGAGGTCCTGGTGTGCTCCGGGGAGGCGGGATCGTTCGACGCCCCCATGGGTGACTACTCGCGCTTCGAGGTGGACGAATGGGGTCACCCGTGGTGCACTCCACCCTGAGCGACCCGCACTCGCAGGGCCGATAGCCCTCGCGATTTAACTGAGTAAAAGCAGGGTTTCGCGCCCAAATCTGTTTTTACTCCACTAGAAATTCGATTTCCGGTGCGGGCGTCAGCGGGGGTGGCCGGTCAGCGGCGTCGGCAGCGGCGCGCCGGCGCCGTCGCGCCCCGGTCTCAGGCCAGGACCTGGCGCTTCGAGGAGATCACTCCGGTGTTGAACCCGGCCAGGTGAAGACCGCCGTGGAAGCGCGCGTGCTCGATCTTCACGCACTGGTCCATCACCACGTCCAGCCCGGCGTCCTCCGCGATGGCCGCCGCTTCCTCGTTCCACGAGCCCAGCTGCAGCCACAGGGTCTTGGCGCCCACGGCCACGGCCTCCCGAGCCACGTCGGGCAGGTCCGCGTCCTTGCGGAACACGTCCACGAGGTCCGGGACCTCGGGCAGCTCCGCGAGCGACGGGTAGGCCTTCTGGCCCAGCACCTCGTCCAGCACGGGGTTCACGAAGTACACGCGGTACGGGCTCGACGACTGCAGGTACGTGGCCACGAAGTAGCTCGCACGGGACGGCTTGTTGGACATCCCCACGATCGCGATCGAGCGCGTGCCTCGGAGGATGCCGAGCCGTTCGGGGGCGCTGGGGCCCACCCAGGTGCGTTGCGTGCTCATACCTATTCTCCTTCGGCTCCGGGCAGCGCGCAGGCCGCCGCACTGTTGTCCTGGTCCAGGGTGGTGCGCGCCGCGTCCGTGAGCGCGGCGGAGGGGGCGACGACGCCGCCGTCCCGGTTCCTACCGCTGGCTGCGCTCAGTGCCTGGTCCAGGTCCCACAGGATGTCCGCGGCGTCCTCGAGACCCACGGAGATCCGGATCAGGTCCTCCTTGACCCCGCCCGCGGCGAGCTGTTCGGAGCTCAACTGCTGGTGGGTCGTGGATGCGGGGTGCAGCACAAGGGTGCGGGCGTCCCCGATGTTGGCCAGGTGTGAGGCCAGTTGCAGGCTCCCGATGAATCGGGCGCCCACCTCACGGCCGCTCAACTCGTCCGTGCCGGCCACACCGAAGGCGAAAACGGATCCGATGCCGTGGGGCAGGTACTTCTGCGCGCGTTCGTGGTGGGGGTGGCCCTCGAGTCCCGCGTAATTGACGTAGGAGATGCGTGGATCCGTGGCGAGCCACTGCACGACCTCCTGCGTGTTGGCCACGTGGGCGTCCATGCGCTGGGGGAGGGTCTCCACACCCTGCAGCAGGTTCCACGCGGCCTGCGGGGTCAAGGACGGCCCGATGTCCCGCAGCTGCTCCGAACGCAGTTTGGTCAGGAACCCGTACTCACCGAAGTTCCCCCACCACGTCACGTTGTTGTACGAGGGAACCGGTTCGGTCATGGCCGGGAACTTCCCGTTGCCCCAGTCGAAGCGGCCGGATTCGACCACCACGCCGCCCAGAGTGTTACCGTGCCCGCCCAGGAACTTGGTGATCGAGTGGATCACGATGTCCGCGCCGTGCTCGAACGGGCGGCACAGGTACGGGGTGTTGAGCGTCGCGTCCACGATGAGCGGCACGCCTGCTTCGTGGGCCACCGCGGCGAGCCCCTCCAGATCCGCGATCTCCCCGGAAGGGTTGGCCACGAGCTCGGTGTACACGGCCTTGGTGTGTTCGGTGATCGCGGCCTTGTAGTCGGCGGGCTCGGTCCCGGGGACGAAGGTGGTCTCCACACCGAAGCGACGCAGGGTCACGTCCAGCTGGGTGACCGTTCCGCCGTAGAGCTGGGACGAGGCCACCACGTGGTCACCCTGGCCACACAGCGCGGCGAACGTGATGAACTCGGCGGCCATCCCGGAGGACGTGGCGACCGCCCCGATCCCGCCCTCGAGGGAGGCGATGCGCTCTTCCAAGGCCGCCACGGTGGGGTTGCCGATGCGCGAGTAAATGTTGCCGTACTTCTGCAGCGCGAACAGGTTGGCGGCGTCGTCGGCGTCCTTGAAGACGAACGAGCTGGTCTGGTAGATGGGCACGGAGCGGGCGCCGTGCTCGGCGTCCGGGGTGCCGCCGGCGTGCAGGGCGCGGGTGCGGAAACCGAACTGGTGCTCGGCCATGGATGTCCTCCTCGTCGGCCGGGTACGGCTCCCGTCCGACAGCTGCCCGGGGCCGCGCAGCACTCCATCGGTCCTGGCGGTAGCACCGTGCAGTTGGCCGAGCACTGCGGGTTGCTGCGGCGTCATGGATCCAGGTCTCTCGGCCGCTCGGGATGGTGCGTCTATTGTGTCGCGCGCGTGGGTGACGGACCAAACCGTGCGGATCGCAGCCGCCCGAAAGCGGGTGCGATTGATTCAGAGGGCGCGCGCCACGGGTGCCCCGCCGCGAAGGTCACGCTACAGAACAGGTTCCAGCGTTCTCTGGCCCGCAGGATCCCGGATGCCACGGTGGTCGAGGACTCACGCTCGGCGGCCCGCACCACCACGCGTCCCGCCGGGCCGTTGCGGCTGCCCTTTCCCCGGTGGCGGAAGGGCTGACCCGCCCGTCCGCGGTTCGGCCCCCGGTCGGTGGGGCCCGCGGTGAAAGCGGTGAACTTCCCGCCCTTGGGGTCGCCGACTGCTGGTGAGCTCGCTGGCTTCGGGGCGGAACTCAGCCGTACTTCTCGGGGTCTTTCCGGCGCAGGTTCTCCCGCGCCACCGCGGTGAGGTTCTCGAGTGGCAGCCCCGCCGGGCAGACCTCCGTGCAATCGCCCAGCAGGGAGCACGGGCCGAACTCGTGCTCGGCGGCGTCGAGCACCTTGCTCGAGCGCTCGTCGCGTTCCTCGGGCGTCTTGGCGAGCGGCGGCAGTTCCTTGAGCAGCGTGCCCACGTAGAGCTGGCCCGAGCCGTTGGGGCACGCGGCCACGCACGCGCCGCAGCTGATGCACCCAGCGGTGTTCAATGCCTTCATCGCGACCGGGAACTTGGCCTCCTTGGCCACGCGCCGCAGGGCCTTCTTGTCCACGGACAGGTCCTTCTTGACCGGGAACGCTCCCGCGCGCAGGGGCTCGATGAAGATCTCGTCCCCGTCCCGGTAGGCCCTGAGCGACTGCGTGCACGAGGCCCGGTTCTTCTCCGGCCCGTGGGCCACGCCGTCCACGGTCACGCCGCACTTGCCGCAGATGCCCTCGCGACAGCCGTCGTCGAAGCTCACCGGCTCTGCACCCTGGCGCTCGAGCGTCTCGTTGACGGCATCGAGCAATTCGAGCATGCTCAGGTCCTCGCGGGCCTGCACGGGGTGGACGGTCTCGAAGCCACCGGGCTCGTCCTCGCCCGCCTGGCGCCACACGTGAACGGTCAACAGCATCAGCGCACCACCTTGGTCAGTACGGCCACGGGAATGCTCACGTTCCCCAGGGCGACGACGCCGCCCACGGCCTTAGCGATCGTGTCCACCTGTCGTACCCGTCGCGCGGTTCCGGTCACCCCGGTGTCCATCGCGGCGGTCCGCAAGCCATGGATCATGTGTCCGGCGAGCGCGGCCATCGAGGCCGTATAGAACACCGCCACGGACGGCCGGGACAGGCTCGCCACCAGGTTGCCGTACGCGTCACCGTGGGTGTGGCTTACGGAAGCAGCAGGCCGGGCGCCCGCCGTCAGGTCCAGCACGTGGTACACCGTGAACAGTCCGAGCACCGCGCCCGTGGAGCGCATCGAGCGGGCGATGATTCGGGGGACGGAGCGGCGTCGGCCTCGGGGACGCTGACGTGGCGCGTGGCGGTCGAAGTGGCTGGCCAGGAAGGCTCGGTCGAACGCCGCTTTCCGGTACCGTTGCGTCCCGCTCGGGGCAGGCGCAGTGGGGAAACCGTTCCGTATCTTCTGAGCGGCGGCGCCCACCCGCCACGTGATGGGCCGGAGCGCATCCGCCACCGCGCGGCCCTCGGCGCTCATGGCCCGCAGCGTGAGCTCGGTTCCGGCCAACACATGGGTCGCAGCACTTCCGATCAACCCGATACGCACGACCCACAGCACGGAGTTGCGGGGCAGCACCGGCGCGCCCACCGTGCGAATGAACTCGGCGTACTCGTTGTAGTGGTCCCGGCCTAGGTAGACCTGCATGTTCCCGGCCATGTGCCCCACAGTGAACACGCTCAACACGGTGCCCGAGGCGGCCATGGCGAGCTTGAGGTCGGAGCTGTGGGTGTCCCCGAACATGCGCTGCCAGGCATCGCCGGCCACGGCAGCAATCCCGGCAGTGACGGACGCGTCCGCGGGGGCGGTGGCCGTGCGGGTAGTGCCGGTGACGGGTCGCTCGGTCGAGGGCTGCGCGGCGGAATTCATCACTGAGCCATCTTAGAAGTTCCTTCGGGGCATAACAGTTCGCGGGGTCACACGCGGTCATGCCCGCAGATCAGGAAGAAGCCTGGGTGGTGGTCATCCGCAGTTGGTGGCGTGGGTTCCCCGGTCGGCTCCTTCGTGCGGATGTTCCCCTCCCGATAAGTGACTCACGTGTGCCGTGCGGGCGCGTCCGCGCCGGCCGGGACCGCCACAGATGGATCAGCAGCGCGGCACCCCAGACCAGGAACAGTGGATCCCACAACCATGCGTGACCGATCATGGCTAGTCGCTCGTATCCGGTGGCCGGGCGGATGAGCCCGATGAGCACGGCATTGCTGATCACCGTGTTGGTCCCGCCGTAGACCACCAGGACCACGGCACCCACCCAACTTATGGCCCGCCAGAACCGTCGCCAGGGCACCCTGTCGTAGGCTTCCGCCACTGGAATGACGGCCGCCATGAGCTTGAAAAGCGAAACCATGCCCAGCCCCAGCCCGGCGGCCAGGGGTGCCTCGTAGGACAGCCGTACCGTCCACTGCCCCACGGTGTCCAGCAACCAGTGCCCGCCCAAAGCCCAGTAGAGGCTGAATCCGGCATTCACGACCCCGGCCGCACACGCCAACCAGACCCAGCCGCGACCGCCGTGGGATCGGGGCAACAAGCTCATGTGGTCAAGCTAAGCACGCCCTGCCAAGACCTCCGCGATCGCGTTTAGCGCTTCCTCGTTCTGCAGCGAGGAACGGTCGCCCAGCTGCTCGCCCTCGTAGAGCTGGGTCAGCAGGCGGCGCGTGATCTTCCCCGAACGGGTCTTGGGCAGATCCGGAACCACGATGACCTCGCGCGGTTTGGCGATCGGGCCGATCTCCCGGGCCACGTGCGCGCGCAGCTCCTCGCGGACCTCTTCCGTGGACAGCGATTGCGCATCCGCCGTGAGCACCACGCACGCCAAAATGGCGTGGCCCGTTACCGCGTCGCGGATCGGGGTGGCCCCGGCCTCCACTACGTGGGGGTGGGTCACCAGGGCGGATTCGATCTCGATCGTCGACAACCGGTGCCCGCTCACGTTGATCACGTCGTCTACCCGCCCCAGGATGTAGAGGTCGCCCTCGTCATCGGTGCGTGCGCCGTCCCCGGCCAGGAACCAACCGCGCTCGCCGTAGGCCGCCCAGTAGGAGGACAGGTAGCGCTGCGGATCGCCCCATACCGTGCGGGCCATGGACGGGCCGATCTTGTCGATCACGGCATAGCCCTGCAGGTTGGGGCCCACTTCCTCACCGGCCTCGTCCAGCACCCGCACAGATACGCCGGGGACCGCACGCGTAGCGCAACCGGGCTTGAGGGAGGTGTGCGCTGCGGCCTCGTCGAACGTGCCGGGAGGGGCGAACTGCGGATCGTGCGGGCGCGGGGATGCGACGCAGGAGCCCGTCTCGGACTGCCACCACGTGTCCACGAAGGGCACCTCGTCGCGGCCGACCTGGGCGCGCAACCAGCGCCACGCCTCCGGGTTGATGGACTCGCCCACGGAGCCGAGCAACCGGATCGAGGAGAGGTTGTAGACCGGGGGCAGCCCCTTGGGGAACGCGCCCATGAGCGAGCGGATCAGGGTGGGTGCCGTGTAGTAGTTGGTCACGCCGTAGCGCTCGATGATCTCGAAGTGGCGACCGTAATCCGGGGTGTTGGGCGTGCCCTCGTAGATCACCTGGGACACGCCGTTGACCAGCGGGCCGTAGATCTCGTAGGTGTGCGCGGTGACCCACGCGAGGTCCGCGGTGCACCAGTGCACGGTGGAGTCCACCTTGGCGGGGTCGTTCACGGCGGAGAGCTCCTCCGGGCGCAGCACCCCGGACGCGTCGGGCACGTCCGGGAGTAGGTCGAACAGCAGGGCGTGGGTGTATGCCGTCTGCACCATGTATCCGCCCATCGTGTGGACCAGGCCCTTGGGCCTCCCCGTGGTGCCGGACGTGTAGATGATGAACAGGGGCGTCTCCGCGTCGAACGCCTCGGGCTCGTGGACGTCCGAGACGCCCGCGGTGAGCTCGTGCCACCACACGTCACGCCCGGGGGTCCACGGCACGAGTTCCTCGTCCTTGGAATGCAGGCCCCGGGTGCCGCGCGGCAGATCGGTGCGCCCGGGCCGGGACGTGCGGCGCACCACGATCACGTGCTCGATGCTGTTCTCACCGCTGCAGGCCTCGTCCGCATTGGTCTTCACGGCGACGACGGCGCCGCGCCGGTTCTGCCCGTCCGTGGTCACCAGGACCTTGGCTCCGGTGTCCTCGACCCGGAACTTGAGGGCTTCTGCGGAGAACCCGCCGAACACGAGCGAGTGGATCGCCCCGATGCGCGCGCACGCGAGCGTGATGATCACGGTCTCCGGGATGACCGGGAGGTAGATGACCACGCGGTCGCCCTTCTCCACGCCCAGTTGGAGCAGGGCGTTGGCGGCCCTGGATACCTCACGCTGCAGGTCCGCGTAGGTATAGACCAGGCGGTCCCCGGGTTCACCCTCGAAGTACAGGGCCACGTGCTGACCACGCCCGGCTGCCACATGGCGGTCCACGCAGTTGTACGAGACGTTGAGTTTCCCGCCTTCGAACCACGCGATCTCGGGCACGGTGTAAGTGGGGTTGCCGTCGTGGTCCTCACCCGTGCGCTGCGGCTTCTCGAACCGGTGAGCCGTGTGCCACGGCTGCGCCCAGTCCAGCCGCCCGGCCTGCTCGACCCAGAACTGCACCCGGGCGTCGTCGGAGATCAACGCCGGGTTCGGTGTGGGGTGAGCGGGGTCTGAATACGAGTGCGTACCGGTCACGAGTCCTCCTGTGATGTCGATCCGAACGGTCGGTGTCTGTAACGGCCGGGCCCCCGGTCGAACGACCGGGCCGCGGTGGAACGGCGGGCGCCGGCGGGAACCGGGCGGGTTGTCACCTGGTTCCGGCCACGCTCCAGCGCTGCTGCGTCCACCGCTCGAAGATGCCGAGCAGGGCGTCCGTGAGCTTGCCCAGCACGGCCAGCAACACGATCGCGAGCAGCAACCGGTCCGTGCGGCCGTTGTTCTGCGAATCGGTGAGCAGGAATCCCAGGCCCATGGAGGAGCCCAATAGTTCCGCGGCCACCAGGAACAACCACGCCTGGGCCAGGGCCAGGCGCAGCCCGGAGATCACGGAGGGCAGCACCGCGGGCAACTGCACGGTGGTGAAGAGCTTGACCCCGCGCAGCCCGAAGGACCGTGCGGCTTCGATCAGGTGCCGGTCCACGTGGCGCAGCGCGGCGGACACCGTGGTGTACACCGGGAAGAAGGCGCCGATTGCCACCAGGGTCACCTTGGAGTTCTCCCCGATCCCGATCCACAGCAATAGCAGCGGTACCCACGCGAGGGACGGCACGGCGCGCAGCGCGCCGATCGTGGGCGAGCCGATGGCCCGCGCCCACGGGGAGAGCCCCAGCAACGCGCCGAGCAACAGCCCGAGCCCACTGCCGATCAGGAAGCCCACGATCACGCGCTGCGTGGAGATCCCGACGTGCAACCACAGGTCACCGCTGCGCAGCAGCTCCCATCCCGCGGCGAGCACCGCGGACGGGCGCGGCAACTGCACGGGGGAGAAGGTCCCGTTCGTGGAGAGGGTGTGCCACGCGAGCACCAGCAGCACGGGCAGGACGATCCCGATCAGCCCCAGGGCCCAAGGATTGCGCAGCGCGCTGGGACGCGTGCGGGAATCCGCCGCGGCAGGGGTGTCTGATGGGGGTGCGACGTCGCCGGGTGCCACCGCGCCCGCCTCGTGGCGTCCGTTGTCGTCGGACAGTGTGGCCACCGCAGTGACGCCAGCTGCTTCGGAGGACGCGCCGTCCGAGGACCGCGGTACGGTGGAGGAGGTGTCGTGAGTGCTCATGAGGACTGCTTCCCTTCGATCACCTGGGCCACGGCGGCCGCATCGGCGTGTTGTGCGTAGTGCTGCTCCACGATGTTCGCGAGCGCCTCGTCCACGTCCTGCTGCGAGGAGACGTCCCCGGATTCCACCAGGATGGGCCCGACCCGCTCGAGCACCGCGAGCTGTTCGGGGCCCGGAACGGGGTCGATGTCCAGGTGGGTGCGCTGCCAGACCCGCCGGGCGGTGTCGCGATCGATGCTCGCGCCTTCCGCGAGGATCGCGATCCCCTCCTCCGGGTGCTGCAGCGCCCACTGCCGCGCGTAGGCGTACGTGTTCACCACGTCCTGCGCACCCGTGGGATTCAGCTGCAGGAACACCTCCCTCGCGTTGAGGAACCCGTACGTGTTGAACTCCAACTGCCGGTGGAACAGCACGTCCCCCGCCTTCTCCGCGGCGGCCATCACGGGGTCCAGTCCGGACCATGCGGCCACCTGACCGGTGTCCAGCGCGGTGCGCCCGTCCGCGTGCTGCAGGTTCACCACGGTGACGTCCTGTGCGCTCATGCCCGCCGCGCCGAGGGACTGCAGGAGGAAGAAGTACGGATCCGTGCCCTTCGTCGCGGCCACGGACGTGCCCGCGAGGTCCGCCACGGTGCGCACGGGGGAGTCCGGGGTGCGCACGAGCGCGGACCACTCGGGCTGTGAGAACAGGTCGATCGTCCTGATCGGCGAGCGATTGGCACGCGCGAGCAGTGCGGCGGAACCTGCCGTGGAGCCCACGTCCACGACCCCGGCGCGTAGCGACTCGTTGGCCTTGTTGGAACCGGCCGAGTACACCCACGTCACGGTCTGGCCGTGGGCCCCGGCGACCTTTTCGAGCCAGCCCTTGGCCTTGATGATCAGGGACAGCGGGTTGTAGGTCGCGTAGTCCAGGTAGATCTCGTGCGCGGAACCGCCGGCCACACCGCGGCCCGGACCTTCGCCCTCCATGACGCATCCGCTCAGGGGCAGCGCCAGCGCGGACAGGCCGAGTGCCTGCAGTGCGCGGCGTCGGGACAACTGCGCCATGCGCTCAGCGCTCCACGCCGAGCAGGGCCAACAGGTGGGTGCGCAGTGCGGTGATCTCACTGTCCTCGCGGGAGCGCGGGCGGGCCAGCTCGGGGGAGATGATCTCGGCGATGGTCGCGGGGCCCGTGGCCGTTTCCCGCGCGAGCACCACCACGTGATCGGAGAGCACCAGGGCTTCCTCGACGTCGTGGGTGACCATGAGCACGGTCGTGGGATCGGCGCGGTGCACGTCCAGCAGCAGATCCTGCATCCTGATCCGGGTCAGGGCGTCCAGGGCCCCGAAGGGCTCGTCCAACAGCAGGACCCGCGGGTTCCGTGCCAGGGCCCGGGCGAGGGATGCGCGCTGTGCCATGCCCCCGGAGATCTCCGAGGGACGGTGATTCGCGTGGTGGGACAGGCCGACGAGCTCCAACAGCTGCGCCACCCGCCGCTTCCCCTCCTGGGCGGGAGTCCCGTGGGGCAGACCCAGTGCCACGTTGCGCGCCACGCTGCGCCACGGCAGCAACCGCGGTTCCTGGAAGCCGACGGCGCAGCGCGGGTCGATCTCGCGCACCACCGAGTCGTCGATCCGGACTTCGCCCTCGCTCGCCGTGCCGAGCCCGGCCACGGCGCGTAGCAGGGTGGACTTGCCGCACCCCGAGGGGCCCAGGACGGAGACGATCTCGCCCGGACGCACCGTGAAGGTCACGTCCCTCAGGACCTCGTGGACATGCGCTCCGTTGTGTGCGGGGAAGGACTTGCCGACCCGGTCGAAGGTGACCGCCGCGGCGTCGACGGCAGATTCCGGGCGCGTGAGGATATGGCTCAATTCATCAACTCCATCGTTCCTGGCATTAGCACCTTGCCCGCGTGGGGCTGGTTGCTGCGACGTCAACGAGCCAGGTCTCTCAGCCGCTCCGGATGGGAACCCCACCATTGAACGGGCCGGGAGCCCGCGGGTGCAAATCGTGTGACGCGCCGGGGCGCCGTCGTGACGTGCTGTAACCCGAGGTGTTTCCGAGGACCGGGGATCCCCGTTAGGATCGATGCCACAACGATCACGAGTGCCGACGTTTAGCCCTGGCTTGTCGGACGGCAACCCTCTCCCGTAGCGGGGTGCCCCAGGTGAGGATCGGGCCGCATGACACACCGCATGCGGCAAGTACGGCGCCACACAAGCGCGCTGGACCCGCAAGGTAGGCCGCCGTAGGTGGTGCACGGGGCGCGGGTCGTGTTCCTGCTGAGGGGCTGACCGAGATGAGCAAACGGATTTCCGTCAACGCGTTCGACATGACCTGCGTGGATCACCAGAGCTTCGGGTTGTGGCGCCACCCGCGGTCCCGGGCCACCGAGTACAACACCATCGAGTACTGGACGGAGCTGGCCAAGCTGCTGGAGCGGGGCAAGTTCGACGCCCTGTTCCTTGCGGACGTGGTGGGCATCTACGACATCTACAAGAACTCCGCGGCTCCGGCCGTGCGTGACGGGGCCCAGGTCCCGGTCAACGACCCGTTCATGCAGGTCTCGGCCATGGCCGCCGTGACCGAGCACCTGGGTTTCGGCGTGACGAGCGCGGTGACCTACGAGCAGCCCTACACCCTGGCCCGCAAGTACGCCACGCTGGACCACCTCACCAAGGGCCGCGTGGGCTTCAACGTGGTGACCTCCTACCTGCCCTCCGCCGCGGAGAACCAGGGCCTGCCGCGCCAGATCGAGCACGATACGCGTTACGAGATCGCGGAGGAGTTCCTGGACGTGTGCTACAAGCTCTGGGAGGGCTCGTGGGAGGAGGACGCTGTGGTTCAGAACCGTGAGACGGGTGTCTACGCGGATCCCACCAAGGTCCATCCCATCCGGCACAGCGGGGAGCACTTCACGGTTCCCGGAGCGGGGCTCACGGCACCGTCCCCGCAGCGCACACCGCTGATCTTCCAGGCCGGCGCGTCCTCGCGCGGGCAGGCGTTCGCGGGTAAGCACGCGGAAGCCGTGTTCATCGGCGGGTTGCGCCCGGACCTCACGCGTTTCGTGACCGACAAGATCCGCGACCGGGCTCAGGCCGAGGGCCGCAGCCGTGACGACGTCAAGATCTACGCGATGCTCTCCGTGGTCGTCGCGGACACGGACGAGCAGGCCCAGGAGAAGTACCGCGATTACCTGCAATACGTGGACCTGGAGGCCTCCCAGGCGATCATCGGTGGGTGGTCCGGCGTGGACCTGTCCCAGTTCGACGAGGACGAGGCCCTGAACTACATCAAGACCGACTCCATCCAGTCCTTCCTGACCCCGTTCACGCTGCAGTCCAAGGACAAGCAGTGGACGCGCGAGGAGATCGCCAAGCACTGCGCCCTGGGCGGGATGGGTGCCGTGCTCGTGGGCTCCGCACAGACCGTCGCGGATCAGCTCGAGACCTGGGTGGACGAGGGCGGCCTGGACGGCATCAACCTGGCCTACCACGTGAGCCCCGGTTCCTTCGAGGACTTCGTGGAGTACGTGGTCCCCGAGTTGCAGAAGCGCGGGCGCTACCGCACCGAGTACGAGGGCACCACCCTGCGCGAGTCCCTCTACGGCGAGGGCCAGCTGCGGGTCAAGGACACCCACCCCGCCGCGAAGTACCGCGGCGCGTTCGTGGGCAAGCCCTCCGTCGCGGACACGCCGTCCCGCGAGCTGGTGGGCTGACACCTCCCTCCAACGACGACGCCGCTCGCGCCCGGTCCCGCAGGTCCGGCAGGGCGGCGTCGTCGGCTTCCTCGCCCGTTGCCAGGGCGGGACCCCCGTGTGAGAGTGGAACGCGTGCAACCCGGTTACGACCACTTGGCGAACGACTACGAGAAGGCTTTTCCCGCTCCCTTCCGCACGGCGCTCGAACGGCGCGCGGTGGAGGCCTTCGCGGATCACGTCATCGCGGCAGGGGCGCCCGGCCCCGCGATGGATGTGGGGTGCGGCACGGGCCACGTCACGGCCGCACTGTCCGAGCGGGGTCTGCACGTGGTGGGGGTGGACCCGTCCGAATCCATGCTGGGTATCGCGCGCACATCGTACCCGCAGGTCGCCTTCGAAGCCGGCGATGCGAATCCCACGTCGTGGGGTGGTGCAGCGGGGCCTGACCGCCGAGTGGCCGCCGTTCTTGCGCGGTTCAGTCTGATCCACGTGCCACCCGCGCGGCTCCCCGGCATCCTGGACTCCTGGGCGGACGTGATGGCACCCGGAGGGGTGGTCATGGTGGCGTTCCAAGCACTCGACGGAGAGCGTGCCGTGGTCTCGTTCGATCACGCCGTGGCTCCGGCGTGGCGCTGGCATCCGGACGTGATGGCCGATCATATGAAGCATGCCGGGTTCACGGAGGCCTGGCGTACCGTCAGTCGCCCGGACGCAGAACATCGCTTCCCCGAGTGCCACCTGTTGGCGGCACGGTGACCTGATCGAGCACGAGATGGATGGGTTGTTTCATAGTGTGGGGGAAATGCCCGTGACCCGGAGGGAACCGTGGACGAGGACCTGCTCGGAGTGATCATGCTGTCGTTCAGCACGGTCCTGGTGTGCGTCGTGACCGTGGTGACCGTCAGGGCAGCGGCCGCCGGCTCGCTCGATCGCAACGGGGCCGTGGGCCTCCGGACCTGGCACACGCGCACGTCCGACGCCGCGTGGTCCGCGGGTCACGCCGCGGCCCTTCCGAGGGTGCGGTGGTCCGTTCCCGTGGCCGTGTGTGCCGTGGTGGCGGCGATCGTGTTGCTCGTTCTGGGGCGGCCCGAATGGGGCATCGTCGCCGGGCTGGTGGGTGTACTGCTGCAGGTCGCGGTGCTGGTGTCCGCCGTGGGGCCGGCCAACCGTGCCGCTCGGCGGGCCGCGCAAAAGTCGGCTCCGGAACCCCGCGCCTGGGACCGGGGCGCATCAGCGGCGTCGTCGACGGCGCGGCGGGCGTAGGGGGGGTCACGACGGGGCGCTCGCGGGAGGCCTTCGCCGGAATGGAGAGCGGCCGGTGCGGGCGGCCAGGTTGCGGGTCAGTGACTCGCTTCGAGCTCCACGAGCAGGACACCGGCGGCGGTCCAGATCCCGTAGGTGACCCCCAGGGGCATCCCGCGGCGCAGTACCAGCGTGAGACACATGAAGGCCCCGGCGTACCCCAGCACCACCACGGCGTACAGGGCGGGTTGTCCCAGGGCCGCCTTGATGCTGAGCGTCGCGGTGACCTCCAGGAGGATGGCCCCGGCCAGGAAGAACCAGGCCATGACGTTGCCCTGCCTCATGACACCCGGTCTCGGCGGTTGCGAACACCGGCGACGGCACGGTCGGGCG
The DNA here is from genome assembly GCF_002338785.1 of Kocuria sp. UBA1838. Taxonomy (NCBI): domain Bacteria; kingdom Bacillati; phylum Actinomycetota; class Actinomycetes; order Micrococcales; family Micrococcaceae; genus Kocuria; species Kocuria sp. UBA1838. The sequence goes on from NZ_DDIY01000017.1 coordinate 89,583, forward strand.
CTGTGGCGCTACTCGGGCAGGAGATCATCGCCGGTGAGCCTATCGCGGCGGCACCCGGAGCCATGCCGTGTGACCGAAGTCGGGCGGCGGTTGCCGTTGACCGCGCGGGGGCGCGCGAGCGTCGTCGTCCCTCGAACCGACGGGAGCGAGTCCGTGGACAATTCACCCCGGCGGCCTAGAGTGGTGACACAGCTTACATGGTAAGGCGATTTCCACACACGCTACGAAGGAGTAAACATGAAGGTTTTCGCGCACACGGAGCCGGGTGGAGCAGCCCAGGAACTCGAGGTGGAACGGCCCGAACTGGAAGGCTCCGCGGTCATGATCCGCGTGACCAACTCGGGGGTCTGCCACTCGGACGTGCACTGCCAGGACGGGTACTTCGACCTCGGCAACGCCGGGCGCTACGAACTGACCGCGGCGGGCGCGCAGTACCCCGTGGTGCTCGGGCACGAGATCGTGGGGGAGGTCGTGGCCGCGGGACCGGACGCCACGGTGACGCCCGGGGACACCAAGTACATCGTGTTCCCGTGGATCGGTTGCGGCGAGTGCCAGGCCTGTTCGGAGGACCGCGAGAACTACTGCAGCGGGAAGAAGCGCAACCTCTCGGTGCAGCGCCGCGGCGGCTACGCGGAGGAGGTCCACGTGCCGGACGAGCGCTACCTGGTGCCGCTGGGCGACATCGACCCGTCCTTCGGCGCCACGCTCGCCTGCTCCGGCCTGACCTCCTACTCAGCGGTCAAGAAGATCATGCCGCTGCCCGCGGATAAGCCCGTGGCCGTGATCGGCGCGGGCGGTGTAGGGCTGATGACCGTTGCGGTGCTCAAGGCCCTGGGTCACGAGAACATCGTGGCCGTGGACATGAGCGAGGCCGCGCTGAAGAACGCCCAGGCGGTGGGCGCGTCCGCCACGGTGGCCGTGGGCGGCGAGGACCTCGTGGGCGACATCGTCCGGGCCGGCGGGGAGAAGATTGCCGCGGCCATCGACCTCGTCAACAACGGGGACACCTCCAACGCCGCGCTCTTCGCCATGGCCAATGGCGGGACCCTGGTCAGCGTGGGCCTGTTCGGGGGCCAGTACCAGTTCCCCACCGCGCTCACCGCGTTCAACCTGCTGAACATCCGCGGCAATTTCGTGGGCAGCCTGCCCGAGCTCAAGGAGCTCGTGAAGCTCGCCCAGGACACGGATCTGCCCAAGCCGCCCATCACGGAGCTCCCGCTCACCGCACAGGAGGTCAACTCCGCGCTGGACGGCCTGCGCAACCGCACGTTCAACGGCCGCGCGGTGCTCGTAGCGGGCTGATCTGCACCGGGCCCCGTGCCCACCGTGCACGACGCCGTCGCCACCCCGATCTCTGCGGGCGGCGACGGCGTTCGCGCACCCGGGCGAGGAACGGACACTCGTGCCCGCCCCGGGTGGGCGGCACCGAGGGGACGGACGACGCCGCGCCCGGCCCCGCGGCGTCGTCGTCCGGGGCGCGTCAGAGCAGGCCGGAAGTAAGGCGGCAGACGTTCTCCACGAACTTGCGCCCCAGCGAGCGTTTCTCCCAGGCGTCCAGGTCCAAGAGGGTGGAGTTGGCGCGGAACTGCCCCACGACGTCCTCCATCCGGGTGCGGAACGACTCGTCCACGATCAGGACGGAGACCTCAAGGTTCAGCGCGAAGGAACGCTCGTCCATATTGGAGGAACCGATCACGGAGACGATGTCGTCCACGAGCACGAACTTGGCGTGCAGCACGGTGGGGGAGCTGTAGCGGTAGATCTCCACCCCGGCGCGCGCGAGTTCGGAGTAGTACGAGTTCTGGGCGTGCTGCGCGAGGAACTGGTCCGAGGTCTCACCCACGAACAACTGCACCCGTACGCCCGCCTGGGCCTCCGTGGTGATGGCGTGGAGCAGGGACTCGTCCGGGACGAAGTACGGGCTGGAGATCACTACGCGGTGATTGGCGTTGTAGATTAGGTGGTTGAACAGGCGCAGGTTGTTCTCGGTCTCGAACCCGGGCCCGGACGGCACCACCTGGGCGTACATGGGCTCGGCCGTGTGCTCGAGCGCGGCGGGGGTCTCGTCCAGCAGGAGGTCGTCGGTCTCCGAGTACCAGTCCGAGACGAACACCGCGTTCAACTCGGTGACTACGGATCCCGTGCCCCGGACCATGAGGTCCTTCCACTCGAGGCCCTTCCGCAGGTTCTTCTTCTTGTTGTAGGAGCGGTGGATGATGTTCTGTGAGCCCGTGTAGGCCACCTGGCCGTCCACCACCAGGATCTTGCGGTGGTTGCGCAGGTCCGGGCGCTGCCACTCACCGCGCCACGGGCGGATGGGAAGCATGCGCCGCCACGGCACCCCGGAACGGTTGAACTGGCGGACCAGTTCCGCGTACCCCGGGTAACCCAGGGACCCCACGTGGTCGATCAGGATCCGCACGCGCACACCTCGTTCGTGGGCGCGGATCAGGGCATCGAGCAGCTCTCGGGAGACCTGGTCCACGGCCACGATGTAGAACTCGAAGTGCACGTAGTCCGTGGCGCGGTCCACGTCCCGGGCCATCCGGGCCATGGAATCGTGATTGTCGGTGAGGACCTCGAAGTCGTTACCGCCCACCATGGGCAGGGCACCCAGGTTCTGGTTCAGCTCCGCGGTGGTGCGCACCCATTCCGGGTGCTCGGCGAACTCGGGCCCCAGCGGGAGGCGCTCGGGGGTGTTCTCCTGGATCACGTGGTTCATCCGGGCCTGCTTGGCCATGCGTTTACGCGGTAACCGGGTGGAACCGATCACCACGAACAACAAGAGCCCCGCGTACGGCATCAGGAAGATGGCGAGCAACCACGCGAGCGCCACGGACGGACGGCGCTGATGGGGGATCCAGCCCAGGGCCAGGATCTTCAGGAGCAGGTCCAGGACCGCCAGGATGATGAGGATCCACTCCGGCAGGGTGTCCGCGGGGAGCAGGTCGAAGGGTATCCAGGGGTACATCCGTGACCGTTCGTCAGGGGCGTCGCAGGTAGTAGGTGTCCTCCGAGCCCTCGGAGGGTCGTTTCACGAACCCGCAGCGCACGAGCACCCGGCGTGCCGGTTCGTGGTCGGCCGGGACGGAGCCGTGCACCGCACGGATCCCGGGGTCCTCGAATGCGCGGTCCACGAGCGCACGCAAGGCCTCGGTGGCCAGCCCCTGGTTCTGGTGCTCCGGGACGATGGACCCCTTGACCTCCAGTTCGTGGTCCATGGCGGGTCCCGCGAACCCCGCGGCGCCAATGACCTGCCCCGAGCTGAGCCGGATCACGACGAGCAGGGCGCAGTCGCTCTCCGTGAAGAAGTGCTCACCGGCCTCGATCGCCTCCCGGGCCCAGTCCTCGTTCTCGGGGGTGGGGAAACCCGGCGCGAACTGGGGCAGTCGTGAGCCCCCGGCCACGGCCTCGAGTTCGTCCGGTGTGAACGCGCGCAGCTCCAACCGCTGCGTGCGCAACGGCTGCGGCGGAACCGGCCGCGGCATATCGTCCAATATGGCTCCCTCCGAGGGTTCTCGTGCTCTGGCCCCGGCCCGTCAGCCGAAGTGACGGGGCAGGGTTGATGCGTGGGCGGTCTTCAGCTCGTCCAGCGCCACCGTGAACTCGCCCTGGAAGTCCAGGGCCCCGGCCTCGGTGTCCACCACGCCGATCCGCGCGAACGGGTAGCGGCGCACGGTGCACATGTCCTGGAAGCGCACCTCCTCCGAGCGCGGCACGGCCACGACGGCGCGGCCCTGCGTCTCGGAGAACAACAGCGTGAACAGGTCCACGCCGTCCCGCTCGGCGACCTCACCGAGGCCGATCCGGGCGCCCACGCCGAAGCGCAACGCCATCTCGGCGAGCGTGGCCCCGAGGCCGCCCTCCGCGACGTCGTGCGCGGCGTCGATCATCCCGTCCCGGGACATGTTGATGAGCATGTCACCCAGGACGCGCTCGCGGGCCAGGTCCACGCGCGGGGGCAACCCACCCAGGTGGCCGCGCACGCGCGCCCACTCGGAGCCGTCCAGCTCGTCCGCGGTCTCGCCGAGCAGGTAGATCGCCTGGCCATCCTCACTCCAGCCCGAGGGCGTGCGGCGCGTGACGTCGTCGAACACGCCCATCATGGCAATCACCGGGGTGGGGTTGATGGCCACGCCGCCGGTCTGGTTGTAGAGGGAGACGTTACCGCCGGTCACGGGCACACCCACGGTCTGGCACCCGTCCGAGAGGCCGCGCACGGCCTCCGCGAACTGCCACATGATGTCCGGGTCCTCGGGGGAACCGAAGTTCAGGCAGTCGGACACGGCCACGGGGCGCGCGCCCGCGGTGGCCACGTTGCGGTACGCCTGGGCGAGCGCCAACTGGGCGCCCTGGTACGGGTCCAGGCGGGTGTAGCGGCCGTTCGAGTCAGTGGAAAGGGCCACGCCCAGGTTGGTGCGCTCGTCCACGCGGATCACGCCGGCGTCATCCGGCATGGCCATGGCGGTGTTGCCCTGAACGTAGCGGTCGTACTGGTCGGTGACCCAGTCCTTGGAGCACAGGTTCGGGGAGGCCATCAGTTCCACGAGCGCAGGGCCGAGCTCCGCGCCGGACGGGCGGGCGGCGTCCTCCGGGGAGCCCGTGAAGTGGGCTGCCTGCAGGGCGTCCTGGGATTCGGGGCGCGCGTAGGGGCGTTCGTACACGGGACCGTCGTGGGCCACGGTGCGGGGATCCACGTCCACGATGACCTCACCCTGGTAGTCGATGACCAGGCGGCCGGTGTCCGTGACCTCGCCGATCCACGAGTACTCCACGTCCCACTTGGCCATCACGGCCTCGAAGCCCGCGACCTTCTCGGGGGTGACCACGGCCATCATGCGTTCCTGCGACTCGGACATCAGGATCTCGCCCGGGGTCAGGGACGGATCGCGCAGCAGGACCTCGGTGAGGTCCACGCGCATGCCGCCGTCACCGTTGGACGCGAGCTCGGACGTGGCACACGAGATGCCCGCCGCACCGAGGTCCTGGATGCCCTCCACGAGCGAGCCCTTGAACAGTTCCAGGCAGCACTCGATGAGCACCTTCTCCGCGAATGGGTCACCCACCTGCACCGCGGGGCGTTTGGAGGGCTTGGAGTCGTCGAAGGACTCGGACGCGAGCACCGAGGCGCCGCCGATCCCGTCCCCGCCGGTGCGCGCGCCGAAGAGCACCACCTTGTTGCCCGTCCCGGACGCGTTCGCCAAGCGGATGTCCTCGTGGCGCATCACGCCCACGGCGAGCGCGTTGACCAGGGGGTTGCCCTGGTAGCACGGGTCGAACTCCACCTCTCCGCCGATGTTCGGCAACCCCAGCGAATTGCCGTAGCCGCCCACGCCGGCCACGATCCCGTGCACCACACGCTGGGTGTCCGGGTGGTCGATCGCGCCGAAACGCAACGGGTCCATCACGGCCACCGGGCGGGCACCCATGGAGATGATGTCCCGCACGATCCCGCCCACGCCCGTGGCCGCACCCTGATAGGGCTCCACGTAGGACGGGTGATTATGGGACTCGATCTTGAAGGTCACGGCCCAACCGTCCCCGATGTCCGTGACGCCGGCGTTCTCACCGATGCCCACCATGAGGTTCTTGCGCATCTCGTCCGTGACCTTGTCCCCGAACTGGCGCAGGTGCACCTTGGAGGACTTGTACGAGCAGTGCTCAGACCACATCACGGAGTACATGGCCAGTTCCGCCGCGGTGGGGCGGCGGCCCAGGATCTCCTTGATGCGCTCGAACTCGGTCTCGTTCAGCCCCAGTTCCGCCCAGGGCAGCTCGGTGTCCGGGGTGGAGGCGGCGTGCTCCACGGTGTCCAGGTTGAAGTGGGTTTCGCTCATGACGACTACTAGATCCCTTTGCGAACGATGGGGCGTGCGGTGCCGGGCGGGCGCTCACGCGGAGGCATGGTGTGGGCCGGGTGCGGTTCCCCGAACTGGCCCGATGACGAACGGATGGGACGCCGCGGTCCTCGCTGCGGGCGAGCGCGGCGTGGACGGGTCAGCGCAATAGGTGTTCCAGGGCGGAGACGAAGACGTCCAGCCCGTCTGTTCCCTGGCGCATCTGGACCGGACCGGAGCCGGAAAGATCGGCGCCGAAGCCCGGTTCCACGGCGTGCTCGGGGTGGGGCATGAGTCCCACCACGTTGCCCCGCGCGTTGGTGATCCCGGCGATGTCGTTGCGGGAACCGTTGGGGTTGCCGCCCGCGTAGCGGAAGACCACCCGGTGCTCGGCCTCTAACTCGTCCAGGGTGCGCTGATCCGCGACGTACTGCCCGTCCTGGTTCTTCAGCGGCACCACGATGGTCTGGCCCTGCTCGAATCGCCCGGTCCACGCAGTGTCCGTGTTCTCCACGCGCAGCGCCTGGTCCCGACAGATGAACTTGAGCTGATCGTTCTTGATCATGGACCCCGGCAGCAGGTGGGCCTCGGTGAGCACCTGAAAACCGTTGCAGATCCCCAGCACCGGCATGCCCTCCCGGGCATTGGCAGCGTCCACGATCCTGTCCATGAGGGGGGCGAAGCGGGCGATCGCACCGGCGCGCAGGTAGTCCCCGTAGGAGAAGCCACCGGGCAGGATCACGGCGTCCACACCGTTGAGGTCCTTGTCTGCGTACCACAGCGGCACCGCGGTGCCGCCGGCGATCTCGACGGCGCGAGCGGCGTCGCGGTCGTCGAGCGTGCCCGGGAAGGTCACGACACCCACCCGCACGTCCGCGAGTCGAGAATCGGTGGCGGGTTCGGAGAGGTCCGCCACGAGGGGCGTCTGCTCGGCCGTGAGGTTCTGGGCCACGCTCAGTCCTCCTCGGGGGCCACGGAGACGTTCACGACGTCCTCGATCACCGGGTTGGACAGTAGCTTCTCCGCGGCTTCGCGGGCCTGGGCGAGCACCTGCTCGTCCGCTTCGCCCTCGACCGTGAGTTCGAACCGGCGGCCCTGGCGCACCTCCGTGAAACCGCTGAGCCCGATCCGGGGCAACTCATTCGCGATCGCCTTGCCCTGCGGGTCAAGGATTTCCGGTTTGGGCATGACGTCAACGACGATACGGGCCATTTCCACTACTCCTGCGCTTACGGGCCAATCCTCGCCCATCCTATCGGCCCGCGGGTGGGCCGCGGGCAGACGGCAGAGCTGCCGTGCGCGGCCCGCAGGGGATGTTTCCGGACACGGGCGTCCCCTACGATGGAAAGTGTGCTGAGCGTCGGCCCGCCCGGGAGCCCTCCCGGTCACCGGGTCGGCGAAGCGCGAGAGCTCGCCCGGACCCGCTCCACCAGAGAGGACACTGTCATGGGATTCCCTGAACAACAGCAAGAGGCCCCCGGACTGCAGGCCGAGATGAACCCTGTCCCCGATTGCGGTGAGGACAGCTACCGCGGATCGGGCAAGCTCGAGGGCAAGGCCGCGGTCGTCACCGGTGGTGACTCCGGGATCGGCCGAGCGGTGGCTATCGCCTACGCCCGCGAGGGCGCGGACGTGCTGATCACCTACCTGCCCGAGGAGGAACGGGACGCCCGCGACGTCGCCCGCTACATCGAGGAGGCGGGACGCAAGGCCGTCCTGGTCCCCGGGGACCTGTCCGAAGCGGCGCACTGCCGTGCCGTGATCGCGAAGGCCGTGGAGGAGTTCGGCAAGGTGGACGTGCTCGTGAGCAACGCCGCCTACCAGATGACGCGCGAGAGCCTCGAGGAGATCCCCGACGAGGAGTGGGAGCACACCTTCAAGCTCAACGTGGGGGCGTACTTCTACCTGGCCAAGGCGGCCGTGCCGCACATGGCGCCGGGATCGGCGATCATCGGCAGTTCGTCGGTCAATTCGGACATGCCGGTCCCCACCCTGGCGCCGTACGCGGCGACCAAGGCGGCGATCGCCAACTTCTCGGCGAGTCTCGCGCAGTTGCTCGGGGAGCGCGGGATCCGCGTCAATAGCGTGGCCCCCGGGCCCGTCTGGACACCGTTGATCCCTTCGACCATCCCCGCGGAGCAGCTCGAGAGTTTCGGGGACGCGGAGCCCCTCGGGCGCGCCGGCCAGCCCGCAGAACTGGCCCCGGTGTACGTGTTGCTCGCGTCCGACGACGGCAGTTACGTCTCCGGGGCGAGGATCGCCGTCACTGGCGGCAGCCCGATCCTGTGACCCGGCCGCGCTGACGTCACCGAGTCCTCCGGAGGGCGGGTCGTGCCGTTCCCGCGGCGCGATCCGCCGTCCTCCCGTCCCGCCTCACGAGAGAAACGAGCCCCGTGAACGCAACCCCCGACCGCGCCGAGTCCCTGAACAAGGTGTCCCGGCGCCGGGACGGCTACGTGGACCTGCGTTCCTACGCAGCCCTGGGTAACGGGCGCACCGTGGCGCTGGTGGCCCAGGACGGATCCGTGGACTGGTACCCCGTCCCGGACCTGGACTCCGCGCCGCCGTTCGCCAAGCTGCTCGACGCCGAGCACGGCGGGTGCATCGAGCTGCGCCCGGAGGAGGAGTTCGAGGTCACCCGGGAGTACGTCCCCGGGACCAACATCCTGACCACCACGTTCTCCACGGCCTCGGGGACCGTGCGGGTCACCGATTCCCTCAACATGGGGTCCACGGGGCAATTGCCGTGGAACGAACTGGCCCGCTCGGTGGACGGTGTGACCGGGAACGTGGCCATGGTGTGGCGGGTGGCCCCGGGCACCATGTTCAACACCGTCTCCCCGTGGGTCGAGATGATCGCGGGGGAGCCCGTGCTGCGCACGAACCGGGTGGGCATGGGGGTCCGCACCGACGATGCGGGGGAACCGCAGGTGGGGACCCAGCAGATCTCCGGGCGGTTCACCACGCGCCCCGATTCCGAGCACCTGCTCGCGGTGGTCGCCACGCACGATGAGCCCTTGCGCCTGCCCTCGCCCCGTGAGATCCGCAAGAACGTGGCCATGACCCGGGACACGTGGCGCCGATGGCGTGATCTGCTCGACTATGACGGTCCCTACCGCGCGGAGGTCGAACGCAGCGCCCTCGCGCTCAAACTGCTCAGCCACAGCCCGTCGGGGTCCGTGGCGGCCGCGGCGACCACGTCCCTTCCCGAGAACAGGGAGGGCACCAAGAACTTCGATTATCGCTTCGCGTGGATCCGTGACGCCACCTACACCCTGCACTCGCTGTTGCGACTGGGGGAGCAGGAGGACGTGCACGCGCAGGTGTCCACGATCCTGCGCCGGGCCCGGGCACAGACCCCCGACCTGCACGTCCTTAACCGCTTCGACGGCGAGGTCCCCGCCTCCGAGATGACCGAGTACGACGCCCCCGGGTGGCGGGGGATCGGCCCCGTGGTCTCGGGCAACGACGCCGCGGACCAGTTGCAGTTGGGCGTGTACGGGGACGTCTTCGACATCGCGCACCTCTACGTGGGCGGCGGCAACGTGTTGGACACCGCCACCGCCCGGATGTTCGCCGACCTCGCGGACGCGGTGTGCGACCTGTGGCGCCGCCCCGACTCCGGGATGTGGGAACTGCCCGAGCACCGGCACTACACGAGCTCCAAGCTGGGGTGCTGGCACGGCCTGGACCGGGCCGTGAAACTGGCGGAGGCCGGTCACATCCCCGGGTGCGTGGACCGGTGGCGCTCGGAACGGGAACGGATCCGGGAGTGGATCGAGACCGAGGGCTGGAGCGAGGAACGGGGCGCGTACGTCTGGTACCCGGGAACCGACGAGCTGGACGTGTCCGTGTTGCTGCACGCGATGACCGGGTTCGATCGTGGTCCCCGCATGTCCTCGACCATCGACGCCGTTCGGGAGGAGCTGGGCCGCGGTCCGCTCATGTACCGCTACAGCGGCATGGAGAAGGAGGAGGGAGCGTTCGTGGCGTGCTCGTTCTGGACCGTGGCGGCGCTGGCCACGGTGGGCCGTCGTGAGGAGGCCGTGGACCTCATGGACGAGATGCTCCCTCTCGCCAATGACGTGGGGTTGTTCACCGAGATGATCGACCCCGAGGACAACTCGTTTCTGGGCAACTTTCCGCAGGCCCTCAGCCACCTGGCCCTGCTCAACGCCGCCGTGGCACTCGAGCAGGCGGCGCTCGAGTAGGACGCGCTGCAGCAGGAGACGACGAACGCCGAGGTCCGCTCAGTCGAAGCGCGCCACCACCCAGCCGTCCACCACATCCACGGCGGCCGCGGGGAGGTCCTTGGCCGGGTCGTGCGGCAGCTGCCGACCGGCGGCCATGGCCAGTCGCGAGCCCAGGAACCGGCCGTCCGGGCCGAACACCCAGTAGTGGTTGGGACACTCGAAGCTCTCGGCGCGCCCCGCGGCCTCCCGGCACACCGTGGCCTGCTGGTGTGGGCACGTGTTGGACAGCACGTGCAGCGCCCCGTCTGCATCCCGGGTCACGAGCACCGGGCCCGCGCTCGAGCGGGCGGTCACGAAGTCGAGGGGTTCCGCCACCGCGGAGACCACGGTGATCCGTTCCCATCCGTGGGCGGTTTCCCCGGGCCTCATGAACGGTCTCCGCGGGTCCGAGCGGTTCGGCCCTGCATGACGACGCCGCTCGCGCCGTTCCGTCCGACTGCTCCGGTCCGCGCCATAGCGCCGATGTGCCCGCCCGCTCCGGACTGCCTCGTCGCGCCATCATGCCCGGCCGCGCGGACGGGCACCGCGGCGTCGTCCGAACGGCGTGACCGGGGCGCGGAGCCGGCGGAATCGAGCGGCGCGGACGCGGCGTCGTCGACCCCGTCCAGGAGCCGCTCGACGGCCGCCGCCAAGCGCTCTCGCAACCGATTACCCCGCTGCGCGAAGGCGCGCTGGCGCCGGACGTACTCGGCCTTGCCCTCGGGCGTCTCGATCCGCACGGGCTCGTACCCCCATTCCGTGAGGTCGTAGGGGGAGGCCTCCATGTCGGTCACGCGCACGTCCCACGCGAGGTCGAAGCAGTCCGCGAGCAGGTCCGAATCCACCGCGGGCAACAACTTGTAGGCCCACTTGTACAGGTCCATGCTCGCGTGCAGGCACCCCGGCTGTTCCATGCGGCGCTGTGACTCGCGCGTGGGCTGCAGCTCGTTGCGTTCCACGGCCTGGGGCTGGAAGAAACGGAACGCGTCGAAGTGCGAGCAGCGGATCCGGTGGGCCTCCACCACGTCGTCTGTCCCGGACGCCCCCAAGCGCAACGGCGCGTCCTCGTGGCGCACACCGTTGCTCTGCGCGCGGTAGGCCATGGCCCACTCATGCAGCCCGAAGCAGTCGAACGTCCCGCTCCTGGCCAGGGTGTTCGCGAGGATCTCGCGCGTGAACCGCACCGCGGTGCCCCGCTCGGTCACGAATTCCTCCACCGCGACGACGACGCCGCTCACGCCCTCCCCCGCGCCCGCCGCCTCGAGCTCCGCGGTCGTCGCGGGACGGTAGTGCTTCCAGCCCTCGCGCTCCGAGGCATCCAAGAGGATGACGCCGGGCCCAGGGTGCCACCGCGTGAACTGGGCCGGGGACAGCGTGTAGTACGTGAACAGGAAGTCCTCCACGGGATGCTTTTCCCCGCGGGACCGCCGGTCCAGGAACGGCCGGGTGTGGGGCGCCACCCGCTCCGCGTGCGCGTGCGCCCGGCGTGACCACTCCTCCCGGGTCAGCGCCTCATGCACTCTCGGCGTCCTGGGTGTTGTCGATCAACCGCTGCATCCCGCGGTTCAGCAACCGGACCTGTTGAGGGGACAACCGCAACCGGCGCATCATCTCCGGTTGCACGGCCTGCGCCCCGTCCTGCAGACGCGCGCCCTCCTCCGTGAGAGTCACGGCAAGGGCCCGCTCGTTGTGCGGATCGCGTTCCCGCGTGAGGTAACCGCGGGCCTCCAAGCGTTTGAGCAGGGGCGAGAGCGTTGCCGAATCTTGCATGAGCTGCTCGCCCAGGTCCTTCACCGTGCGCGGGTTGGCATCCCACAGCGCGAGCATCACGAGGTACTGGGGCAGCGTCAGTCCCAGAGGCTCCAGCACGGGGCGGTAGCTGTGCGCGACCCTGCGTGACGCCACGGACAGCGAGAAGCACAGCTGGTCCGCCAGGGACAGCGGATCCTCGACGGCGGATTCGTCCGAACCACCCAGGAAGTCGATGATCTCGGCGAGCCGGGGATCCTCGGACGGGTCCGAATCAGAACTCATGGATGAAGCCGGGGTCAGCGTCCCGTACCCCCGTACACCGTGGCGGTCTCGTCCGAGTCCAGACCGAACGCCGTGTGCACGGCCCGGACGGCCTCGTCGAGCTTGGCGATGGACGTGATGATCGAGATCCGGACCTCGGACGTGGAGATCATGTCCACGTTGATGTCGTTCTCCGCGAGCGCCTCGAAGAACGTGAACGCCACGCCGGTGTTGGTCTTCATACCGGCGCCCACGAGGGAGAGCTTGCCCACCTCGTCGTCGTAGTCCAGGCTCGCATAGCCGATCTTCTCTTCGGCGGCACGCAGCAGGTTCATGGCCAGGTCACCCTGGGACTCGGCCAGGGTGAAGGACACATCGGTGAGCGGGTTCTCGCCGGTGGAGACGTTCTGGACGATCATGTCCACGTCCACCTTGGAGTCGGCCAGTAACCGGAAGATCCGCGCGGCGATCCCGGGGCGGTCGGGGACCCCCACGATGGTGATCTTGGCCTGGCTGCGATCATGAGCGATACCGGCGATCAGCGGCTGTTCCAAGGGGATCTCCTTCTGCGGCGTGAGGTTCTCGTGCGGGCTGGGGATGACCATGGTGCCCTCGTTGTGACTGAAAGACGAACGGACGTGCAACGGCACGTTGAAGCGGCGGGCGTACTCCACGCAGCGCAGGTGCAGGATCTTGGCGCCGTTGGCGGCGAGCTCGAGCATCTCCTCGGAGGAGACCCGGTCCAGTTTCTGGGCGGTGGGGACGATGCGGGGGTCCGCGGTGTAGACGCCGTCCACGTCCGAGTAGATCTCACACACGTCCGCGTCCAGGGCGGCGGCGAGCGCCACGGCGGTGGTGTCCGAACCGCCGCGGCCCAGCGTGGTGATGTCCTTGGATGAGCGGTTGACGCCCTGGAACCCGGCAATGATCGCGACGTTGCCGTGGTCGAGCGCCTCACGCACTCGGAGGGGGCTGACCTCCACGAGCTTGGCCGCACCGTGGGCGCCGTCCGTGATCATTCCGGCCTGGGATCCGGTGAAGGACTGCGCGGGGACGCCGAGGTCGGAGATGGCCATGGCCAACAGGGCCATGGAGATGCGTTCCCCGGAGGTCAACAGCATGTCCAACTCGCGAGCCGGTGGTTTGCGGGCCACCTCACCGGCGAGGTCCAGGAGGTCGTCCGTGGTGTCACCCATCGCGGAGACGACCACGACCACCTGGTGGCCGGCGTTCCTGGTCTCGGCTACTCGCCGGGCGACCCGGCGGACACCGTCGGCATCGGCGACCGATGAACCGCCGAACTTCTGGACAATGAGGCTCATACATTCCTCTCACAGGCAGGCACCCGGCCCGAACGCACGGGCGGTCTCGCGGGATCAGTGATCCATGCTATCCGCTCACCCGCAGCCGCGCGGAGTCGAGCGGGCATTCGTGGACACAAAGAGGGACGCGAATGTTACGGGCCTCAGCGGGCCTCGGAGACCACCGTGCGTCCCTCGAAGGCCCTGCCCAGCGTGACTTCGTCGGCGTATTCGAGGTCACCGCCCACGGGCAGCCCCGAGGCCAGCCGGGTGACCCGGATACCCAGCGTTTTCAACATCCTGGTGAGGTACGTGGAGGTGGCCTCGCCCTCCAGATTGGGGTCCATGGCCAGCACGATCTCCTGAACTGTCTCGTCCGACAACCGGGTCATCAGCTCGCGGATGCGCAGCTGATCCGGTCCCACACCCTGCAGCGGCGAGATCGCGCCGCCCAGCACGTGGTACAACCCCCGGTAGCTGCGGGTGCGTTCGATGGCCATGACGTCCTTAGACTCCTCCACCACGCAGATCACGCTGCGGTCCCGGCGGGCGTCCCGGCAGATCGCACACTCCTCCTGCTCTGTGACGTTGCCGCAGATCACGCAGAACGACACCGAGGTCTTCACCGTGGTGATGGCCTCCACGAGCTGCTGGACCTCGTCCTTGTCCGCGTCCAACAGGTGGAAGGCGATGCGCTGCGCGGACTTGGGGCCGATACCCGGCAACCTCCCCAGCTCATCGATGAGGTCCTGGACCGGTCCTTCGTACACCGCGCTCCTTCATTGTCGTGTTCGTGAACAGCCGGGCGATGGGCCCGGTCACTGATCCGTTCCGTGGGCGTGCTCGTCGATGAGCATGCCGCCCAGGATGCGCTCGATGGCCGCCCGCCCGTACAGGGACGAGTCCTCGAGGGATTCGTCGTCCGCGCCCGGGACGAAGTTCTCGTCCTCCATGCCGGGGCTGCGCGAGGTCGGGGGCGCGATGTCGGTGGAGCGCCGTTCCGCCGCGGCAATCGCTTCCGCGTGGCGCTCTCGCCAGCTCGGGCGGTTCCCGCCGGGGCGGGTGTCGCCGTTCTCGCGAGGGACGACGCCGCCGGGGCGGGTGTTCCCGCGCCCGTCGTGGTCGGGACCGGGACCCGCCGGGTTGTCGCCGCCGGGGCCGTTCCCGCCCTGGGCCCTGCGATCCCTCGCGGGCGACGGCGTTCGGGGCACGGGTTCGTCGTACATGTCCGCCGGGGGGTCATCCTCCGGTGAGGGCGGCGGTTCCTCCGGGCTCCAGTATTCCGGGCCGCGATCCCGCGGTTGCGGGGCACGGAAGGAAGGAGCACCGGATGCGGGGTCCTCGGGAACGGAGCCGTCGCGCACGGAACCATCCCGCATGGAACCGTCACGCATGGACAGATCGGGTCCGCCGGTAGCGGCCCCGGGATCGTGGGACTCGGACGCCGCGGAGTCATCGGAAGCGGGAACATCCGACCCGGGGCCATCCGACGCGGGGGCACCAGGGGTCCACGAGGTCGCGCCGACGTCCGCGGAGTCACTGGCACTGCCCAAGCCCTCACGAGACGGAACCGAGGTGGAATCGCCGGTGCCAGCGCGGTCGTCCGCCGGGGAATCCGTCGCTCGGTGGGTATCGTCCCTGGAGGAGTCGCCCACGGAGCTATCGGACGTGTCCGGATTCTGGTCCGAATCATCACGCGTGGGCGCCGCATCGGCGGTTTTCGACGTGGAATCCCCGCCGCTCGGTGCGGCGAAACCCGGTTGGGGAATGGAGGCCACGGACCACGAGGTGACGGGTTCGTCGTCGTCCGGGGCGGATGCGGGCGCTGAGTGCGCCGAGGAAGCGGGCACGGAGGACCGGTCAGTGCCGGGCGTGGAACGAGAGGCGGAATCGGGCATGGACCGCGACTCGCGTTCCGGTGTCGGTTCACGGTCGGGCGCGGGAGGATTGCCCCGACGACGATTGACCCCGAAGCCCTCCGGCTCGCGGAAATAGTCCGGCTGGTCGGAGGATCCGGCCTGGTTCGAGGCGTTCAGCCTGGTGTCCCGCCCGGTGGGTCCGTCGCCGCGAGATGCACCGGTGTCTCGCCGTGAGCCGGATCCGTACTGTTGGCCGTGCTCCGAGGAGGAATCGTCGCGTTGATAACCCTGGTCCTGCTGCGATCCGCGATCCTGTCGGGATCCCTGAGCATTCTGGGGCCCGCCGCCCCGGGGCGCGGGGCGATCTCCCCGGTAACCCTGTCCACCGCCGGCGTCCCGCCCGGGACCGGGCCCGGTGCCACGGCCCGCGTTCGACGGCGGACCACCCGCACCCGGGGTGTCCTGTCGGCCGCGCGTGTCACCGGGGCGCACTGCTTCCACTGCACAATCCAGCCCCACCACGCTCTGGATGGCATTACGGACGTCCGCCTCGAAGCGGGGGAAGTTCAGGAGGTCGCCGTCGTTCTCGAACGCGATCCGTAGAGTGCGGTTCTCGAACGAGATGGGCGTTCCTCGCACGGTGATGGCCCAGGCCACGCGGCGGATCTCCGCGAGCGCGGACACGATCTCGGGCCACGAGGAACGCAGCAGTTCCAGTTCACCGCTGGTGACATCGCTCGGGGCGGCCTGCTCCTCGGACGCCTGCGGGGCTTGCGGCTGGTGGTCATCGTGTGGCGCGACGTCACGGCGAGGCTCCCCCTGCGCGTACTGGCGGGATGCGGCGTCGTCAGGCCGCTGGGACCCGTACTGGTTCGACGTCTCCCGTTGCTGCATGCGTGCCGAGACATCGGCCCCCGGGTCCTGTGCCGCGGGGGAGCGGGTGTCGGTCGTGCCGTCCGCGGGCGGGTGCTGGGCATCGGGGCCGCGCTCGTCTTCCGGAACGGGGTCCGCAGCGGCGGGGTGGCTGCTGCCCTCGGGCTGTTCGGAATAGTCCTGCGGGTCCGTGGGTTCCTGGACGTCCGGGGTCTCCTCTGCGGGGCGACCCGTTGCGGAACCGTCCGCGCCGTCCGCGGCGGACCCGTCCGGGCGCACGGGCTGCGACGGGGCAACGGAGTCCGTTGCGGCGTCGTCGAGCGCGGGGGGCATCGGGGAAGGTACCCCGGCGGATTCCGGTGCGGGGGCGTCGTACGACGCGGGTGCCGGCGCGGCGGTGCCGGATTGTTCCGGAGATGTGGGCTCCTGGCTTCCGCGTGCGGTCGGTTCCACCGCGGGGGACGACGACGCGGCGTCGTGCGCCGTCGTACGAATTCCGGTGCCCCGAGGAATGCTCAGGCGGCGTTCCAAGCGGTCCACCCGGGACGTGATGCCCCGCGTTGTGTGGTCCGCCGAGGGCAGTAGGATGCGGGCGCACAGCAGC
This sequence comes from Kocuria sp. UBA1838, assembly GCF_002338785.1. Classification (NCBI taxonomy): domain Bacteria; kingdom Bacillati; phylum Actinomycetota; class Actinomycetes; order Micrococcales; family Micrococcaceae; genus Kocuria; species Kocuria sp. UBA1838. The sequence continues at coordinate 106,302 of NZ_DDIY01000017.1, forward strand.
TCCAGGTGCAACTGCGGGGAGGTGGCCCCGGTCATCTCGTTGAGGGCCTCATTGGTGATGTCCGCGGAGCGGGAGAGCTCGGCCGCGCCCAGCTGGGTGGCCTGGTTCCGCAACCGGTTGATCTGGTCCGTGGGCATCCCGTGCAGGATGTTCGCGGCGGAATCGGGGACCGCGTTGACCACCACCAGGTCGCGGAAGCGCTCGAGCAGGTCCTCCACGAAACGGCGGGGGTCCTGCCCGGTTTGGATGACGCGGTCCACGGACGCGAAGACCGTGGCGGCGTCGCCGGCGGCGAAGGCGTCCACGACGTCGTCGAGCAGGGCCGCGTGCGTGTAGCCCAGCAGGGCGACCGCGAGATCGTAGGTGATGCCGCCGTCGTCGGAGCCGGCCATGAGCTGATCCAGGACGGAGAGCGAATCACGCACCGAGCCGCCGCCGGCGCGCACCACGAGGGACAGGACGCCCGGTTCGGTGGTGACGCCCTCCTCCTGGCACAGCTGCTCGAGGTAGCGCATGAGTGGTTCCGGGGGAACGAGGCGGAAGGGGTAGTGGTGCGTGCGGGAGCGGATGGTAGTGAGCACCTTGGAGGGCTCGGTGGTGGCGAAGATGAACTTCACGTGCTCCGGCGGTTCCTCCACGATCTTCAGCAGGGCGTTGAAGCCCTCCCGCGTGACCATGTGGGCCTCGTCGATGATGAAGATCTTGTAGCGGTCCCGGACGGGGGCGAACGTGGCGCGTTCCCGCAGGTCACGGGCATGATCCACGCCGCCGTGGGAGGCCGCGTCCATCTCGATGACGTCCAGTGAGCCGGCACCGTCCCGGGCCAGATCCTGGCAGGACTCGCAGTGACCGCACGGTGTGGCCGTGGGCCCTTCCGCGCAGTTGAGGCAGCGGGCCAGGATGCGCGCGGACGTGGTCTTACCGCAGCCGCGCGGGCCGGAGAAGAGATAGGCGTGATTGACCCTGTTCTTGCGCAGCGCGGTCATCAGGGGCTCGGTCACGTGTTCCTGACCGATGACATCCTGAAAGGTCTCCGGGCGATAGCGACGGTACAGGGCGGTAGTCACGTATGAAACCTTAGCCGGGGACTCGGACGCGCACAGCGCACTCGCGGAGGTGGGGAGCCGGGTACGAAAAGACCCCCCGTGCACCCGCCAGAGCCCATATACCCTTGCTACCTTCCGGTCCTGGGGGAGTTTTACGAGATGGCGCCACACGAGGGGCTGCCCCATACTTTAGCTCAAGCTGGCGAGGAGTTCGAACCGGGCGGTGCCGTCGAGGATCGCGCGATGAAGTGGGCCCGATGCAGTTCGTGGCCGGCGGTGACCGGTTCCCCGGCTAACTGGCGCAGGAGCAGCTGCGCGGCGCGGGTGCCCTGATGGTGGGCTTGCTGGTCGATGGTGGTCAGCCCGAAGGCCTCACCAAGGGGATGGGCGTCGATGCCGATCACGGACAGATCCCGGGGGATCTCGAGGCCCAGGTCCCTCGCTGCGAGAATGGCGCCGGCCGCCATTTCGTCCGTCGCGGCGAATACGGCGGTGGGCCGTTGCTCTGGCTCGGCGAGCAGATTCTTAACCTGCTGATAGGCGCCCAGGAACGTGAAGTCCGAGACGAGTTGGTCCCTCTCGTGGATCGGCAGTCCCGCAGTTGACATCGCTCGTTCGAAACCGCGGCGTCGATCACTGGACATGGGGAAGGAACGGCCGGCCTCGGGGGGCCCTCCGATGAAGGCGATACGGCAATGTCCCAACTGGATCAGGTGATTGGTCGCGCGCAGTCCCGCATTCAGATCGTCCACGCTGATCGTGGGGGCACCCTCGAGGGAACCCCCGATCCCTACCAAAGGAATACCGGTGGAGAACAAGTGTTCGGTTTCCCAGGGCGTCAATCGCAGCGAGACCACGGCGGCCGCGTCCAGCCGTTTGCGGAGCAGGAAATCGGTGAGCACGCTCTCGCGGAAGTTCTCGCCCTGCAAGTTGTACAGGGCGGCGTCGTACCCGGCTGCTGTCAGTGTGCTCGCGATGCCGTCGAGGACCGTGGCGAAGAACCAGCGATCCACGTAGGGCAGGACGACGCCGATGTTCCGGCTGCGCCCGCTCGCGAGACTCGATGCGTGGTAGGACGCCACGAACCCGAGTTCTTTGGCTGCGGCCTCGATGCGGCGTTTCGTCCCCGGGGAGACGGGCCCCCGGCCCGTGAGCGCGCGTGAGACGGTGGCCGTGGACATCCCCACCTTGGAGGCCACGTCCTTCAAGCGGGGTGGCCCCTGCGGCCGACGCGTTGCCGACAGTTCTCGGGCGATCATGGGCGTGCCTCCGCATCAAGGGGTGGGTACCAGCGTGATCCCGCACAGAACACGTGGCGGGGCGGTGGATGAGCTGCGATGCGGGCCGCCACCGCCGCATGCGCCAATTATGGCCCGAAACCTTCCACGGCGGACCGGCCTCCGGCCAACCCGTGTTCCCTCTCCTCTGCGGGTCTCACCCCATTTCTGGAAACGCTTGCTCCTTCCTTCCGACATGTCAACGCAACAAAGTGTCGATCCTGCCTCCCACTGATGGAATCGCTTACATTAGTGAGGTCCATCACTATCGCATGGTGGTGGTGGCGCCCGGCAGTCTCCTCGTGACATGTCGGAATTTCCCCGTGACGGGGACTCTGAAAGGAAGCTCAGCCCATGGCCGCCGTGACCTTCGACCACATCACCTGTCAGTACCCGGGAGCCGAGCGCCCCTCCGTGACCGATCTGAACCTCGACATCGCCGACGGGGAGTTCCTGGTCCTGGTCGGCCCTTCCGGGTGTGGCAAATCGACGACCCTGCGCATGCTGGCCGGACTCGAGGAGGTCACGGACGGCACGATCCTGATCGGCGACCGTGATGTCACGGATGTCCCGTCCCGTGATCGGGACATCGCCATGGTCTTCCAGAACTACGCCCTCTATCCACACATGACGGTGGCGGAGAACATGGGCTTCGCGCTCAAGATCGCCAAGGTCAATCCCGAGGAACGGCGTCGGCGGGTCGAAGAGGCCGCGAAGATCTTGGACCTGACGCAGTATCTCGATCGCAAACCGAAAGCCCTCTCCGGCGGCCAGCGGCAGCGCGTCGCCATGGGACGCGCGATCGTCCGTTCACCGCAGGTGTTTCTCATGGACGAGCCACTGTCCAACTTGGATGCCAAGCTGCGTGTCCAGACGCGGACCCAGATCGCGTCCCTGACCCGTCGGCTGGGTGTGACCACGGTGTACGTGACCCACGATCAGGTGGAGGCCATGACCATGGGTGACCGGGTGGCTGTGCTCAAGGACGGGGTGCTCATGCAAGTGGACACCCCTCGCAACCTGTACGACCGACCGAACAGCGAATTCGTGGCGGGCTTCATCGGGTCCCCGGCCATGAACCTGTTCCGAGCCCCGGTTTCCGCCGGTCATGTGGAGTTGGGCACGCTTTCTCTGCAGTTGTCCTCCGCCCAGCAGGAGGCGGTGACCGATCATCAGGTCACCGTCGGAATCCGCCCGGAGGACCTGTCACCCGCAGCGGAAGGGACGGGGGTCCCGATCACGGTGGAGGTCGTTGAGGAACTCGGCGCCGATGCATACGTGTACGGCCAACTCGCCCCGCTGACAGCCGCCACGTCGGTGGTACGGGTGGATCCGTCCGCACACGCCGCGGACCACTCCATCGATTCCGAGAAGGAACGGACCGATGGGGGCGCCAGCCCCATCGTGGTTCGGACGGACGGCCGCACGCCGCCGAGCGCCGGGAGCACCCTGTGGGTCGCTCCCGATCCCGAGCGCATCCACCTTTTCGATGCCGCGACCGGAAACCGGTTGCCCTCGTGAGCCCCGTGCGACCCGGTGGGCGTGCCGGACGACGGACCCGAACGAGAGATGAGGACAAGCCCATGAGACGCACGCGGTGGGCAGCCGCTCTGGCTGGTTGCGCTCTGCTACTGGCCGGGTGTTCGAGCGTACCCACAACAGGGGTGGCGGGGCTGGGCGGAGGGCCGGGGGAGGTCACCATCCAGGCCGGTGACGACGAGATCCCCGCGCTGCGTGAGATCGCGCAGGAATACACGGCCGACACGGGTGTGAACGTCCGGTTCATCGAGCGCGAGATCAACGCCCAGGCCATCTCGAACTTCATCTCCCAGAGCCCCACGGGTCAAGCTCCGGACATCATCGTGTCACCGCACGACAACCTCGGACAGTTGGCGGCCAACGGGGTGGTCGCCCCCGTGGAGCTGGGGGACCGGGGTGAGGAATTCACGAAGAACGCGCGGGACGCCGTCGTCTACAACGGAGTCAGCTACGGGGTGCCCTACGCCGTGGAAAGCGTGGCCCTGGTGCGCAACAATGCCTTGACCACTGATGATCCCGCGACCTTCGACGAACTGCGCGCCGAGGGCCATCGGCTCATGGACGAACGCGGCATCAAATACCCCTTCACGGTGAGCCAGTCACCCGATGCCGGGGATCCCTATCACCTCTACCCCCTTCAGACCTCGTTCGGTGTGGAAGTGTTCCAGCGGGGCGCGGACGGTGAGTACTCGAACGAGCTGGCCATGGGTGGACAAAATGGTCACGAGTTCGCCCGCTACCTGGCGGAGCTGGGGCGCAGCGGTGACCTCAGGACGTCCATGACACCGGACATCGCAAAAGAATCCTTCATCTCCGGGCAATCCGCCTTCCACATCGCGGGCCCGTGGGAGCTCGGCGACATCGAAGCCGCGGGTATGGACGTGACCGTTCTTCCCGTCCCGTCCGCGGGTGGGAAGGAAGCACGCCCGTTCGCCGGAGTCCAGGCGTTCTTCGTCAATGCGAACGCGGCGAATCCCGTGGCCGCGCAGGACTTCGCGACCAACTACCTGACACGCTCGGAATCACAGACTGCGCTCTACAAGAGCACGGGGCGGCCACCGGCCAGCAAAGTGGCCATTGACGGTATGCAGGGTGACCCGCTGCGTTCCGCCTACGCAGAGAACGCCACCAAGGCACTGCCCATGCCCGCCATCCCCGCGATGGGCGCAGTGTGGTCCTTCTGGGGAACCACCGAGAACGGAATCGTCAACGGCAACGGGGACCCGATCGAGCTGTGGGATCGCATGATCGCCAATATCGAAGGACAGATCCAATGAGCACGACCCCCGCCCGTCCAGTGATCTCTCCGACGGAGAGGGACTCAGCAGGTGACGGCCGGCCGGAGTCACCTCCGAGCATCCGGCATTCCCACTCGCGCGGCTTCGGCATGGGGTTCGTGATCAAGCTCGTGCTCATGGCCCTGATCAACGCCTTCGGGCTGTTCGGCATCCTGTCCGCATGGGCGGCCGAGAGCTGGGGCATCCTGGTGTTCCTGCTCCTGGCCCTGATCGCGGCGGACCTCGTGTACTTCCTACCGACCCGCAGGATGCTCCCGGCTAAGTACCTCTATCCCGGGCTGATCTTCCTACTGGTCTTCCAGATCTTCGTGGTCCTCTATACCGCGGCCACCGCGTTCACCAATTACGGTGATGGTCACAATTCCACGAAACAAGCGGCCGTCAATCAGCTGACCCGTACGTACGAACAGCGGGTGGCGGGTGGTCAGGAATATCCGGTCTCGGTGCTCAATGCGGACGGTGACCTGGCTTTGGCGACCGTGCAGGACGGCCGGGTTCTCGTCGGCTCCGCACACCAGGCGCTCAGCCCGGTCGAGGGTGCGACCGTGACGAACGGTGCCATCGATGCGGTCCCCGGTTACGACATCCTCGATTACGGGCAGGTCACCGCGGCGCACGACGCGGTCATGGACCTGCGAGTCCCGGTCTCCGATGATCCGGCCGTCGGCGCGCTGCGCACCGATGACGGCCGCACTGCGTATCCCTATACGCCCACGTTGGTCTACGACGAGCAGGCCAATGCCATGGTCTCGGACGACGGGACCGTGTACGCGGACAACGGGCAGGGAGCCTTCGTCGGCCCGGCGGGAGAAGAACTGCGTCCCGGGTGGCGGGTTTTCGTGGGGCTGGACAACTTCGCGGCCATTTTCGATCCCGCCATCCTTGGCGGGCCGTTCGTTTCCGTCACCCTCTGGACCTTCGCCTTCGCGATCCTCTCGGTGGCCCTGACGTTCTTCCTCGGTCTGTTTCTGGCCATGCTGTTCAATGACAAGAACCTCAAGTTCCGTAACGTCTACCGGGCCATCATCTTCTTGCCTTACGCCTTCCCCGCGTTCCTCTCCATCTTGATCTGGGCGGGGCTGCTCAACGCCGACTTCGGTTACATCAACCAGGTGCTGCTGGGCGGGGCGAACATCCCGTGGTTGGACAATCCGTGGCTGGCCAAGGCTTCACTGTTGCTGGTGAACCTGTGGTTGGGGTTCCCCTACATGTTTTTGGTAACTACCGGCGCGCTCCAGTCCATCCCGTCGGAACTCTATGAATCCGCGGACATGGACGGTGCGGGAGCCGTCCAGAAGTTCCGCTCGATCACTCTGCCGATGCTCATGGTGGCTGTGGGGCCCCTTCTGATCGCTTCCTTCGCCATGAACTTCAACAATTTCAACGTCATCTATCTGCTCACCGGCGGCGGGCCCCAGGACTTAGAATCCACGACGGGAGTGGGGGCCACGGACATCCTGATCTCGTTCGTCTACAAGATCGCCTTCGCCGGCGGTGCCAACGACTACGGAGTTGCCTCCGCGCTGTCGATCCTCATCTTCATCATGGTGGCGGTGGTCTCGGCACTGACCTTCCGCCGCAGCAGGGCACTCGAGGAGATCAACTGACATGTCCACATCACGAGTCTCGAACGTCGCCTCCAGGAAGCCAGGGTCCCGGTCACGGCTCAGTGTCGGACAACGGTTCGCCCGTGGGGGATGGAAACACGTGGCCGCAGTCATCGCGTGCGTCTTCGCCCTGTTCCCCCTGGTCTACGCGCTATCGGCCTCGTTGTCGCCCACGGGGTCCTTGTTGGGATCCAATGACCTCTTCGCGGAGATCACCGGCGCCAACTACCGAAACCTTCTTAACGATCCACAGAACCCGTTCTTGACATGGTTCGGAAACTCCATGTTGATCTCGTCCATCACGACTGTGGGCACGGTTCTCATGGGCGCGGCAGCTGCATACGCCTTCTCCCGGTTCAGGTTTAGGTTCCGCACGGGCGGTCTGATGTCCCTGTTGATCATTCAGATGTTCCCGCAGTTGCTGGCCTTCGTGGCAATCTTCTTGTTGCTCTTCAGTATTTCCGAGGTGTATCCGTTCCTGGGGCTCAATTCCCGCATGGGTCTGGTCGCGGTCTACCTGGGGGGCGCGTTGGGGGCGAACACCTTCTTGATGTACGGCTTCTTCAACACCATTCCACGTGACCTGGACGAAGCTGCGACACTGGACGGCGCATCACACTCCCAGATCTACTGGACGATCATCCTTCCCCTGGTCACACCCATCCTCGTGGTCGTGGGCATGCTGTCGTTCATCGCGTCCTTCTCGGACTTCCTGTTGGCTCAAATCGTGTTGCAGGACCCGCAGAAGTACACCTTGGCCGTGGGCTTGTACCAATTCGTCTCCGTACAGTTCGGTGAGAACTGGGGAGTGTTCACCGCAGGCGCCATCCTGTCGGCGATCCCCGTGGTGCTGCTGTTCCTTTTCCTGCAGCGCTACATCGTCTCCGGTCTCACCGGAGGGGCCGTGAAGGGGTAGTTCGGGGGCTCACGACGTCGCTGGGCCCGCCGCGGGCGGCTCACTTACTTCATCGATTCGCGTCCGCCCGCCCAGTTCCGTTATGCTGATGGCCGCACGTTACCCACGTATGTGGGGCTCGTGCTTGCTTGGAGGATTCGCCTAGCGGCCTATGGCGCACGCCTGGAACGCGTGTTGGGTTAACGCCCTCGGGGGTTCAAATCCCCCATCCTCCGCACTGCGAGAAGGACTCCTGACCAGGAGGAATGCCTGGTCAGGAGTCCTTTGTCGTATCCCTCCGACTCCAAATTGACTCCTCAGGGTCCAGGGCGTGGGCACGAATGACGCGTCTGACCGTCCCTTCATAGTCGAAGGGTCCCGGCGACGATGCTGTATGGGATGCGCGCACCGGGGAACGCGCCAGCCCGCTCTTGAAGCAGCACTGACGAACCTGGGCCATCCCGCCGTCCCATACTTGCGAAACGGCGGGATGGTGATGTGGCCCTGGTCCTCACTGTTTTCGAGAATGTCACCCCGCGGCAGGCTCACTGTGCCGACAGAGCACACCTGCAACGGCGCGTCAGCGACGCATGCGGCGTTCCGCGCTCTCATCCTCGTGTCGGGCGTCAGCATCGTACGAGGCGGCGATCTGGTCCAGCAACTTCCCGGTGCGCGGCCACTGGTCTCGGACGCGGTCGGCCCATCCGCGGTATTTCTCGCCCAGCGCGCGCTCTTGGGCTCCGCCGTCGTGGAGACCGCGCACGGTGATGCCTCGTTGGTTCTTCCGTGTGATGGAGAGCTGCTCCTCGAGGGCATCGTCCTGTTCTCGTTCGAGGACGTCTCGGACTGCCTCACAGGGCCAGGTGCCATCAGGGTCGGTCGTGGTGCCAGCAAGGGCCTCACCGATGGCCAAAGACGCGATGCCGGCGCGGTTTCGGGCGGCGAGCTGCTGGCGTGCTTTCACCACCCAGGCGTGCATCCGATCGGCGTCCGGTGTGATTCCGTAGGTCGCCCCAGGGAGCGGTTCGCGCCACCGACGGATGAGATTCCAGCATGCCTCGCTGAGCTGGTACTCATCGGCCGACCGCTCGTCGCCTGTGCCTTGATCGCCTGTCCCCTCCCTAGCCGATGATGGATCGATCTCCGGTTTCGGGTCGGGTGTGTACATGTGACTGACTGCCTCTGCGAACAGCTCGGCGTCGTCTGCGAGCTGCTGGTGCAGGGCGCGCGGTTTCCGGTCCTCATCGAAAAGCGGCAAATAGAAGAACTCGAGGCGGGCCAAGTCGTCTACAGGGACTCCGGCGGCTTCGAGTTCATCGAGAAGCTTGCCGATCGCATACTCGGCGGCAGGCAGCACCGTTAGGCTCTCCTTGCTGCCGGCCATGGGTGCACGCAACACTCGCAAGATGAGGTCCTGTGACGTAGATCGTTCGTTGAGGGACATCGTGTCTATGGCGCTGTAGGGGCGATTGGCGGCCAGGAGACCCTCGACGAACCTTTCCAGGACTTTGTCGTGGCCGCGAACAGGGTTGACTTGACTCCAGTACAGGAGCTGCTGGTCCTCGGACAGGCCAGCGACCAGGTCGAGGGTGTCACTTGTTGCTTCCTGTGTGAGCAGTAGCCAGCCCGCCTGGGTGGGGCGTTGCTCGATGGTCTGCACGAGCCAGCCCGGTGTTTGGCTGCGAAGGTTCACTAGTCCAACGGCCAAGGCCTGTGACTTGCGGTCTTCGCTGTCGATGAGGTCGAGGATCTGGTTGTCAAGGTTCGTGGCCGCCTGGCCGACGGCGTAACCAACGAAGTCGGCGCGTTCCACGCTCTGCGCCACCGTCAGGATGTCGTCGAGCCCGCCACCGAGGACCTCTTTGATGGCCTCGACACGGTGACGTTGCAGGTCCTCGCGCCCCTCCTCGGTGGTGATGTCGAAGCTCGAGGGCCGCCAGCTGAACAGTGATGGGTTCTGCTTGACGACCGCACCATTTTTGGTAAGAAATGTGTCGAGTGCGGCGACATCTTCGGCGGTCATCGACCATCGCGCCTCGGGAGATCGGCGGTGACGGTCGGCCACTCCCGACACTGCCTTGGAAACGCTGATCTGCTCTTCGGAGCTGAGTTGCTTCCAATTTGCGGTGAGCGCGTGGAGTACCTTGGCGCGTCCGGTCGGGGTGATGTTCCCTATGAGCTCGGCTGCCGCCAGCAGACCACCGCTATCACCTGCCAAGAGGCGGTCGGTGATGCCGTCGATAGCTTCGACGATCTCCGCGTGCGTTGACTTAGTGCGCGGCGTCGCCCAGTCGCGGTACCGGGGCCCGGATCTAACAAGGACGCTCCGCTTCGTCTGGGTCACGACCTTGACCAGCACGGCCGGTGCGATCACGGGCGAGGCACGCCGCACGGAATCGATGATGTTGAGGCGATTGGTCGAGTCCACAGCGCCCTGGGGGACCCGAAGGTGCAGCAAAGAGGTCAACGACTCCGAAGGCCGGTTGGCCCACTTACCACCGGGGTCGAATTCGGCCAGCTTGGCGAGGACGATCGCGACGCGGGACACGTGGGTGGGGGCGAACGCGAGGGTCTCCAGGGCCCATAGCAGGGGGGAGTGGTAGCTACGCTGCTGGCCAAGCCCGTCGTCGGTTTCATCGAAAAGCGCCATCACTGGACGCTCGGGCTGCCGCAGCGACGTCTCAACCGCGTCGAGGAACACCTCGGGTGCCGCTTCCGCGAACAGTGGCAGGAGGCTGCTGAGCGTCAGCCATCGGTCGGCATCAGCGTCGCTGAGCAAGGCCTGGACCAGACGGTTCGCGACGATCGCACCAGTCAGTTCACCCGCGATCGGGGTGTCGCCGACGACGGAGCCCAGGACGGCCAGCGTGGTCGCCATGCCGTTGCGGAGCGTCCCAGAGTGCCAGCGCCGGGGGCGGTCAGGGTCGAGGGAGTGCTTCAGACGCTCCTGGCCGGTCAGGTGTAGGGCCGGGTCGGTCTCGGTGAGTACCTTGGTCGCCTGCTCCATGAAGACTTGGAGGTCCTCGGCGCTCGGATTCGTCGCAATTGCATCCCACGCATCGATGGCGTCGACGAACGTCCATTGCGTGCCGACCTCGACAAGGGGTGGGTCGTCTCCCCGGGTCAGCGGCGCCAGATCGCGTGCAAAGTTGCGCCACGTCGGCCTTTCGGCGAGTGCCAGCAAGACCTCCTTGTCGCCCTCCGCGTTGGTGTCCCAGCCACCTGCCAGTAACGCGGTAGCCAGGAGCGACGCCCACGGCCCGGTCGCCCACTCGGGTACCTGGTAGGTGCTGTGGCGTGCGATGCGACGGCGCAATGAACGCAGGTTCCTGCGCGAGGCGCGGGCGAAATCGTCCGCGTCATGGAAATCAATGCCGGCCTTCATCCAGGCATCTCGGGCATCATTGATGCCCAACGGCGCAAGTCGCCCTTTTTCCCGCGCGTTGCGAGCAACGCGCGGGAGTATTACATGATGGCCAGCGTCGATGGCATCCTGCACGGAGCCAGGGGGGAACAGCGGAATGAGGATCTGAGGCTCTGCGTGCTGGCACCACCGGCGCCACGCGCTGTCGTCCTCGACAACCACGCTGCGGGCCAGGAGCGCTTCCAGTTCCTCCGGCGCACGTACTCGAGCTTGCTCGACACCCGGTCCGGCAACGTCTTCGACCGCCTCTACTTCGCCGGGCTCCGCCATAGCTTGCCTCTGCCCACTAGCGATCTCCGGTTGCACCTGCGGCCCTAACATCAGAGTCGCGGCCACAAAAGCGACCACCTCCTCGACCGTGGATGAGCATCTCTCAATAGCCTGAGGGCGCCCCTCAAGCTCGTTGAGAAGACGGACGGCATCTTTCTGACGGCCCGCCAGTAGCAATGTCGTTGGCGTAGGCGGCTTGGTCTCCACCGACCATCGCTCGAACCATCGGGCGAGACGCACAAGGCCGACCGGGCGGTTGAGATGATCCGACAGCCAAGAGTGGACTCCGGGGCACGTGGACAGCCAAGTTGTGAGGTCCTGAGCGTCAAGTACCCGGATGTCCTTCCACCCGTCACCCAGCGCCTTGGTCTCCTCCACCCAGTCTGCGTAGCCCCAAGAGCGGGTTGTGACGAAGACGAAGGTGGTGCTCGCCCGTTCCCCCGGGGAGGTTTCGTTGGTTCGCTTGGTGTAGTCGCGGGTGGCCTTGGACTTTGAGTTCGCCTGCGTGCTGGCCTCCCACACTGAGTTACCCGCCGGGACGTACGGTGGTGCGCCCCCGGGTACCGAAAGAATGCCGTCAAGACCCTTGAGCGCGATGCCTTCATCCGCGGGGAACCGGATCCGCTCCGGTCGAACTGTGGACATGATGAGTTGTCGGACCACCGCGGGCAACTGCCCCTGGGCATCACGGCGGCTAGACCACTGGTCGAGGTCACTGCTGGTCAGTTCGGTGCTCACAGACGGCCTTTCCTCTTCCCAGCAAACAACGCGGCATATTCAATCTACTCCCAAATTGCCGACCGAAGGGACGCGGCTCTCGACAGGTTAGGAATGACTGCGGTGGGCGCTCGGAGGATTCTGGAATCCCAAGTTCCCGCTGTGTTCCGGAGTGTTGTTGGGGTGTTGATTGAGAGCCCTAATATCTCTAGATGTTTCAGACTCCCGCCGCCGCATACAAGCAATTAGAGTCATTAACCTGCAATTCGATTAAAATCGAACGGAATGTACGTGATGTCACGAGGGACCTCGGTCGGCGGGTGAACGTCTAAGTGCGGTTCACGGTCCGTGCATGGTCTGCGGCGGGGTGATGATTCCAGAAACTGCTGTTCCATGCGTTAAGAGACATCGACTGGGACTGCTGCACGAAAAGGTGACCTGCGTCCCGGGAAAGGTTCCAGTTTCGGTGGCTAACTGGTGGTCTGATCCGGAAGGCTCACCATCATGCCCCGCCCCTATCCGCCGGAGTTTCGTGCTCGCGCTGGCGTGCTCGTGCTGGCGTGCTCGTGCGTGCCGGCAAGCAGGCCAAGCAGACCGCCGTTGAACTCGGTATCCATCCCGTCACGCTCTCGAACTGGATCCGCCAGGACGACATCGACAACGCCCGCCGTCTCGGTGTCCCGTCATCGGAGTCAGCACAGCTGCCCCGGCAGTGGCTGACGGGGCTGATCCGTGAAGCGCACGTCACCTCACACGGTACTAACGGATACCGCCGCGTCCACGCCGAGCTGACCATGACCATGGGTGTCACCGTCAGCGAGCCCACGGTGCACACGCTGATGCCTCTGGCCGGAATCTACGGGCTCCCCGGGCCGATCCGCACCACATGACTACGAGGCGTGGTCACGGCCGATGATCTCGTGAACCGGAAGTTCGCCCGCCCCCGACCGAACGAACTCTGGGTCACGGACATCGCGCAACACCGCACGCGCGAAGGCTGGGTCTACTGCGCCGCCGTCCTCGACACCTAGTAGTCGGCGAATCGTCGGCTGGTCGATCGACTCGAAGCAAGACACCACGCTCGTCATCAACGCTGTCGAGAGGGCCATCGGGAATCACCGCCCCGCACCGGGCGGAATCGTGCACGCGGGCCACGGGAGACAAGTCACCTCCTGGCTGTTCGGCCAGAAGATCCGATCCGCCGGACTCCTGCCCTCGTTCGGATCCCTCGGCGAGAGGCTGGACAACACGATGATGGAAAGCTTCTGGTCATCGATGCAGATCGAACTGTTGAACCGGAAGAGGTGGAAAACGCGAGTCGAGCTCGCCACCGCGATCTTCGAATACATCGAGATCTTCCATAACTGTCAGCGCCGACACTTTGCCCTCGGCTACCGGGCACCGATCGAATACCAAACACTCGACATCAACAACATCCCCGCCGCGAGTTAGCGACCCGGACAGGCACCAAATCCCTGGGGCAGGTCACTTCAGCGTGCACTTGAAGGAGCGGGGGTGGACTACCTGTCACCCCATGATCTGCGTCATACGGCGGCGAGCTTGGCGGTGCAGTCGGTTGCATCCGTCAAAGCAGTGCAGCGCATGCTCGGGCATGCCTCCGCCGTGATGACCTTGGACGTCTACGCGCATCTTTTCGACTCGGACCTCGATGATGTAGCGGCACGCATGGACGACGGGTAGCACGCTACCTGCTCCCTGTGACTCCGCAGTGACTCCATACCCTAGTTATCGGGGGTGATCCTAAGTGTTCGGCAAACACACATTAGCCCTGGTCGCAGAGCATTAGGGGACGTCAGCTGAAAGGAATAAGGGGGTTCAAATCCCCCATCCTCCGCGCTGTGATCGACGAAATGCGCCCCGTGTCAGCACGGGGCGCATTTCTCGTTTGTGCACTCTGGCCTGTGGGGGGTGGGCCCTCCGTCGAACCTCGTGTCGAATTGCTCGTGGAGTAAGAGCAGCCTCGCGTGCGCCAGGCTGCTCTTACTCCACTTAATTTTCACCATCGGAGGTGGGGAGAGAGGGTCCCACCACCCGAGGCGTCAGCGCTTCGGCGTGAACGACGTGGAGCACTTCCACGTGGTCTTGCCCGAGGTGGCGACGACGTCCACGACCACCTTGCGGTTCAGGGTGGCCCGGCCGATCGAGTAGGTCGTCACGGCGGTGCCCTTGGTTGAGGCGACCGCGGTCTTCTTGGTCGTGGTGGTCTTGTACTTGGCCGTGGTGGTGACGTTGGCGCGTGCGCCCACCTGGGAGACCTTCACGGAGGTCTTGGTGTACTGGCGGGGCTGCGTCACGGACATGCTGGCCTTGCACGGCTTGACCACGGCGGCCTCCGCCGGTGCGGAGGAGCCCACGGCAACGGTGCCGGAGGCGAGGAACAATGCGATGAGCCCGGTCGTGACCGAGCGGCGGATGGAGGTTGCGGCGGACATGCGCGGATCCTTCGTTAAGGGTGAGGAACCTCGTGGCGGGCGTGTGATGGCAGCTCCGCAGGCCCGTGCGGTACTCACCGATCAAGGGGGTGAGCACATCATAGGAACAGGAATGACCCTTGAGTAATATCCGCCGAATAATTACGATCGCACATGTCTGCGCGGAGCCGTCACCGGTTCGCGAGGCCCCGGCACTGGTTGGTCAGCCCGGTCATCTTGCCCTCGACCGCTTGCATGGGGTTGTTGCCGTTCTCGAAGTTGT
>NZ_DDIY01000017.1:121324-166772 GCF_002338785.1 Kocuria sp. UBA1838
AGTTCCCCGATCCACCCGTGGCAGCCGGGGAGTCCCGCGCCTCCGAGGTCGCGGGGGCTGGCAGCATGACGCCGCCCGGCCGCGTTCGTGCGCAACGGGCCGGGCGGCGTCGTCGTACCGGAGGGTAGGGCTACTTCGTGCCCGCCCGGAACCCGGCGATGAACGGGTCGTGGTCGGAGGAGGCGATCTCATTCGGGACGTAGTAGTCCAGGGCCGTGGTGCGGTACTGGGCGTACTGCAGCAAGGGTGACTGGCCCGAGTTGATGTTCCACGCGGCCGCGCCGGTCATGCGCTTGGCGAGCGACGGCGAGATCAGCATGTGGTCGAGCGAACCCACCTGGCCCCCGAACACGTACGTGTAGTCGTCCTCGGCGGCCCGTGCGTACCCGGCGCGGTAGAACTCCTGCAGGGGGTCCTCCTGCGCGTACGAGTTGAAGTCGCCGAGCACGGCCACGTCCTGGGAGCCCGCGGCGGCCGTGAGTTCGGGGATCCAGTCGACGACGGCGCTCGCCTGCGCCACGCGCGACGCGTTCCAGGCGCCCTGGCCGTCACCGGTGTCCCGGTTGGGACCGGTGCGGGGAGCGGAGCCCTTGGACTTGAAGTGGTTGACCACCACCGTGGTGGGTGCTGCGCCGTGCTTGCCGCCGCCCTTGGTCGCGGTGAACGTGGCCGCGATCGGGGTGCGCGCGTTCTCGAAGGCGCCGCCGGCCACGGCCTCGGAGCCGAGGGCCCGGGCCTGACCCACCTGCTTGACCTCGCGGGGCTGGTAGATGATCGCGTTGGTGATGAAGTCCTGCTCTGCGACCGGCTGCAGCTCGGAATCCGCCACGGGGACGTAGGCCCACTTGGTGTAGCCGGCCGCCTTGTTCAGCGCCTTGACCAGGGAGGCGAGCGCCTCGTCCTTGGGCTCACCGAGCTTCGCGGAGTTCTCGACCTCCATGAGCCCGACCACGGAGGCATTCACCTTGTTGATCGCCGAGACCGTCTTGGCCTGCTGGCGCTCGAAGTCCGCGCGGTCGTAGGCCCCGCGCGCGTCACAGCCCTGCGCCACGTTGTACGTGCCGTCCGTGGAGTAGTTCCCGCCGCGGCAGCCCTTGTCCTGCCCCACGGTGGTGAAGTAGTTCAGCACGTTGAAGGACGCGATCCGCACCTGTCCACCCACCCCCGGCTTGGGGTCCGCCGAGCCGGAGAACCGGGCCGGTTCCTTGCCCGGGACCACCGGGGCGGTGGGCTGCAGGCGCCACTTGTCGAAGCGGTAGTCCACGATCACCGGGGCGGTGATCCGCGCGGTGTCGCCCACGGCCACGGGGTTCTCGGGGGTCAGGTACGGGACCTGGCGGGGTTCCTGGGTGGGCGAGGCCGCGAAGCCCCGGTTGGTGCCGTCGTCCAACGTGACCGAGATGGCGTCATTGCGCTGTGCCTGGGCGCGCGCCTCGGGGCTGTTCGGGCGTGCCACCTGAGTGGGTTGGGCGGGCAGCTCCTTGCCCGCGGACAGGCCCAGCTCACCGTAGCGGCCCACGCCGTAGGTGTCCGAGACCCGGAACTTCTCCTTGGGCAGGTAGAGCATGGATTCGAGGTTCTCGCGGTTCGCGGCGGTGGACGCCCAGTTGTTCGTCACGGGCTTCACTGCGGGGAGCTTGTCGCGCACCGGAGTGACCTCCACGTTGCCCGCGAGCTGGGTCAGGCCCTTGAACTCCCCGGCCACACCCGTGACCTGTACCCGGTCACCCACGGCGACCGTGGACTGGGTCGCGCCCGTGTACACGAACACGGCGTTCGAGGCCCGGGAGGTGTCCACATGCCCACCGGTTCCGGGCGTCTGGATCACGAATCCGCCCAGGGTCCCCGGATCACCCGGGTACACGGCGGTGACGACGGAGGGCTCGGTGGTGACCGTCTGGCCCTTCAGGGGCGTCTCGTCCCCGGTGCCCTGGATCTGAGCGATCGACACGGTCCCGGTGGAACCGGAAGGCGCGGGGGTGGGCGCGGCCACCGCGGGTGCTGCGGCCAGGCCGCCGCACAGCAGGAGCGCGCCGGAGGACACGGTTGCGATGCGGGTCCGCAGGCTGAACAGGGGTGATGTCACGGGCATGAGGGGTCTCCAGTCGAGGGTTTGTCGGGTGGGGGATCGGGATCGCACGCTCCGGGGCGGGGTTACGCAAACAGAGGCTGCGAAAACAGGGGGTGCGTGACAGGCGGTGACGGAAGCGGGCGGCGCTTCACACGAAGACCCGGGACGCGCCGTCGTGCGGAGATCAGCGCCTGCCCGGGACCTTGACGTCCACCCACACGAGGCGGTGGTCGGAAGTCGGGAACGGGTACTCACCGGTCAGCTCGGAACCGGGCCGGCCCGGAGCGGGCCAGAAGACACGGGCGTCGAGCAGGGGCAGGTTCTTGGACGGCAACGCGTAGTCCACCCGCAGGTTCCCGGGGGCGGGATCGTCCGAGAAGTCCGCGGTGTCGAGTGCCGGGCGCGTCACGTGCGTCCGGTTGGCGCCGCCCTGGCGCGCGCTCGCCACCACGGCGCCCGTGGACGTGGGCTGCGGATCGCGCACCCGGGAGTTGTCGAGCAGCTGCCGCGCGGCACCCGGGAAGGAATCGCCGTCGTTCGGGTCCGAGTTGTAGTCGCCCACGATCACGAAGCGCTCCCCGCGGGGCAGACCGCCGCGCCGCCCGGCGTCGTCGTAGATGTAGCGCGCCGACTTGGTGCCCGTGACGTAATCGGCCCAGAACCGGATCTCGTCGTTGTTCCGGCGCCCGTTACGGTCCTCGGGGCCGTCGAAGCTGGGTGGCGTGGGGTGCGCGGCCAGCACGTGCACGGTCTTGTGGCCCACGCGCACGGGGACGTCCCAGTGGGACTTGGAGGACAGCCGCAGCTGCGCAGCCTGCTCCGGCGTGTAGTAGTCGGTGGGCATGCGGTTACCGGGCATGTCCTGCCACCGGAAGTGCTGGAACGTGCGGACCCGATCCCGGGCGATCGGGTATTTGGAGTAGATCACCATGCCGTACTGGCCCGGGAACAGCCCGAAGCCCCAGGCGTCGTCCGGTCCGTTCACCGTGCCGTCCTGGTTGAGGTCCAGACCGGACGGCATGCCCGTGTTCACCGGCGCCACGTAGTGGTAGGGGTAGTCCACGGGCGCGTGGCCGTTCTGGCTCACCGCCAGGTAGTTGTCGCGGAACGCCCGCGCGGCGCGTCCGCCCGGGACGTAGTCGAACTCGTTGAGCAGCACGATGTCCGGGTCGTTGATCTGGATGATCTCGGCGATGTTCCGGGCCTGCTGGTTGTCCTGTGTGGACAGGTCCCGCAGCAATTGCCCCTGCTCGCCCCGGTTCAGGGACGCGTTGTACGTGGCCACGCGCAGTCCGTGCTTGTCCCGGCTTTCGTGTCCTTTGGACGACGACGCCGCTCGCGGGCCTTCCCCCGCCGCGGCCGGTGCCACGGTGGTCACGGCGAGGACTCCGGCCAGTGCCGCGGCCGAGACAACAGCGGTACGAGAACGCAGACGCATGGCAAACCTCCAGGTCAGAACGAGATGACCCGAGGGTAGGGAGGCCGAACGACCAGGTCGTGGCGGGAAAGTGAAGATTTGGTGATCCGTGCTACTTACGCCGGGAAGGCTCGTGCGGCGGCGCGGTCAGAGCTCCAGGACCCGCGCGTGGATCACGGAACGATGGTGGAGGGCCGTGCGCAGGGCCCGGTGCACACCGTCCTCGAGGTAAAGGGTTCCCCGCCAGGACACCACGTGGGGGAAGAGGTCCCCGTAGAAGGTGCAGTCCGAGTCCAGGAGGGTGGCCAGGTTCAGGGTGGAGGTCGTGGTCACCAGATCCCCCAGGCGGACCTGCTGCGGGGCCACCTTGGACCAGTCGGAGGGCGTGACCAGACCGTGGTCCGGATAGGGGCGATCGTCTCCCACGGCCTTGAAAATCATGGATTCACCCTAAAGCCGTATGCCCCGGTCCGCAGAACCGGGGCGTACGTGGCGAGTAGGTGTCGTCGGCCGGGCTGAAGGCTCCCCGTGCTGCAGCAGGCGGCAGGCGTCTGGACAAGTCGACCGGACCCGACGGAGGGGCCGGGCTCGGGATCAGGAGACCGCGCTCAGCGCGGGCGGCTGCGAGGGCAGGCGCACGGGGCGGGAGTCGGCGTCGAACTGGGCGCCCAGACCCCGCTGGATGAACCGGACCGTGGCCAGGGTGCGTTCGCGCTGGGCGCGCTCGCTCTGCACCGACTTGCTGCGATCCGCGGTGGAGGTGAGGGAGCCGTGGACCAGGTCGGACAGCTCGTCGGTGTCGCCCTCCGGGAGGTAGCCCTCGTCCATGGCGCGCTGCAGGATGGACGCGAGGAGGGACTGCAGTTGCTGCACGTGCTCGCCGAGCTTGGCGAAGTCCTCCGGGGACAACACGGTGCGCATGGCCTGGCCGGGAGGCAGGTGCCGGCGGCTGAGGTCCTCGATCTGGAACCGCACGTACACGCCCAACTGGTCTACGGGGTTTTCCACCGCGGCGAGTTCTCGATGCAGGTCCGAGACGAAGCGCTCGGTCTTGTCCAGGGCGTAGGCCACGAGCAGTTCGCCCATGTCCGCGAAGTAGTTGTACACCGCGGTGCGCCCCACCCCGGCGGTCTTGGCCACCTGGGTCATGGTCAGATCGGTGAGCCCGTTGCTGTACAGCAGGTCCCCGAACGCGTCGAGAACGGCACGCTGCGTGCGCTCGCGCTGGGCGGCATTACTGGAAGCGGTGATGCGGGGCATGACGACACCTTACCTGATTCTGTCAGCAAAAGGACGGGGCACTGACGGGCCGTGTGTGTTCTTCCCCCATTCCACCGCATGACCGCGGGGAATGCCCCTTACTTCAGGGCATTCCCCGCGGGCTTTCAGGAACTTCGTCGCCGGTGTTCGGTCAGGCCTCGGCAGCGAGCCCGCCCTGCCACAGGGAGTCGAACGGCAGGTGGGATCCCAGCCGGTGCCGGATGCCGGCGGAGACGAAACTCTTGGCGGTGCGGGCGGCCTGGAGCGGGGAGGCGCCCTTGGCCAGCTCTGCGGTGACGGCCGCGGCCAACGAGCAGCCGGCGCCCGAGACCGGGACCTCGCCCACCTTGGGTTCGGACAGCACCTCAAGCGTGGAGCCGTCGTAGAACACGTCCACGGCGTCCGGGCCGGAGAGCCGCACGCCACCCTTCGCGAGCACGGTGGCCCCGGAGGAGTCGTGGATGCGCTGGGCCGCCTCCTTGAGGTCCTCCACGTCGTTGATCTCCTCCATCCCGGATAGGGACAGGGACTCGAAGTGGTTGGGGGTCACGAACGTGGCCAGGGGCAGCATCTGTGCCTTGAGCGCCTGATCGGTGTCGAGCGCGGCGCCCGGTTCCTGGCCCTTGCAGATCAGCACCGGGTCCAGCACCAGGTGGCGGGGCGCGAGGTCCTTCATGGCCGTGGCGACCGTGTGGATCGTGTCCGGTGAACCCAGCATGCCGATCTTCACGGCGTCCAGGTCGTACGCCGCGGAAATGGTCTGCAGCTGGTTCGCCAGGGTCTGCTGGTCCACGGGCGTGAGGCGGTGGCCCCAGTCGTTCTCGGGATCGAACGCCACGATGCACGTCAGCGCGAGCGATCCGAAGACTCCCAGGGACGTGAAGGTCTTGATGTCCGCGAGCGCCCCGGCACCGCCGGTGGCCTCGGAGCCCGCGACGGTCATGGCAACGGGCGGTTGGTTACGTGTGGTTTCGCTCATGCACGCTATTGTGCTCCCGCGCGGGACGTGCCCGCGACTCGGCGCACCACCCCATTACACTGGGCTCGACGCCGGGTGGCAGACGACGTCCCTGACCCTTCCGTACATCCCAAGGACACCCGTGTCTGACGCCACCCCGCCCCACACTTCCTCCTCCCGCACCGCCGCGCTCGCGCAGGGCGAACGGCAGTCCCTCTTCGCGCGCCGCCCCCGGACGTACTTCGACGTGATCCTGGCCGCGTACTGCGTGATCCTGGTGCTCTCCAACATCGGCGCGACCAAGGGCGTGCAGTTCGGCCCCATCATCACGGACGGCGGGTTCTTCCTGTTCCCACTGGCCTACGTGCTGGGGGACGTGGTCTCCGAGGTCTACGGTTTCCGGGCCGCACGCAAGGCGATCATCACGTCCTTCTTCTTCGGGGCGTTCTCCTCCCTGGTGTTCTGGATCGTGATCATCCTGCCGCCGGCGCCCTTCTACGAGAACCAGAGCGCGTTCGAGACGGTGCTGGGCCCGGTCCCGCTGATCGTGGCGGGTTCCCTGTTGGGTTACCTGGTGGGTCAGCTGCTCAACGCATACGTGATGGTCAAGGTCAAGGAACGCACCAAGGAGAAGCACCTGTGGGCGCGGCTGATCTCCTCCACCATGGTGGGCGAACTCGTGGACACCGTGATCTTCTGCTCGATCGCCGCTCCCATCATCGGGATCGACTCGTGGTCCGCGTTCTTCAACTACGTCCTGGTGGGCTATGTCTACAAGGTCCTCGTGGAGGTCGTGATCATGCCGGTCACGTACGCGGTGATCGGCTGGATCAAGCGCCGCGAACCCGGCTACGACACGCGCGCCCTCGAGGAGGCGAACGCGCGGTAGCAGGGCGCGAGCGGCGTCGTCGTGCCCCCGGCTCGGGAGCCCAAGTATGCGAGGTGCCCCCGGGTCAGTACCCCAGGTAGGCGAGCTGCGCGGCGATGGAGCGCTCCGCGGCGCGCCGTACCCCGGCGGGGACGTCGGCGTAGACGGCGTCCGTGATCGCCTCGACGCTCGCGTCGCGGCCGAGTCCGGCGACGATCTCCCGCACCTGATCCAGGCGTTCGAGCCGGTGCTCCGTGAGTTCCTCGCACACCTCCTGCAGATCCGGCAGGGGTGCGCCGTGAGCGGGTAGCACCGTGGCGCCCGAGCGTTGACCGAGCAGTTCGAGGGAGCGCAGATAGTCGCCCAGGGAACCGTCCGGGTGGTCGATCATGGTGGAACCGCGCCCCAGCACGGTGTCCCCGGTGATGACCGTCTCCGGCTCGTCGTGGGGCAACCGGAAGCACACGGAGTCGGAGGTGTGCCCGGGGGTGGCCAGCACGCGGATGCTCACGCCCGCGGCCAGGATGCAGTCGCCGTCCCGCAGGGGCTCGCCGCTGTCCCGGCAGAACTCGGGCAGGGCCGCACGCACGGGCGCACCGGTGATCTCGTGGAGTCGGTCGATGCCGTCCGTGTGATCCCCGTGGCGGTGCGTCACGAGGATCAGCACCACGGTCCCGGTCGCCGCGACCGCCTGCAGGTGCGCCTCGTCCAGGGGCCCGGGATCCACGACGACCACGTCCGGTCCGGGCCACTCGCCCCGGCCCTGCGCGGACGGGTGGTGGCCGTAGTTCGGGTGCTCCGGGCCGTCCCCCGGGGCGGAGAGGATCCACGTGTTGGTGCCGTCGAGGGTCATGGGCCCGGGATTGGGCGCGAGCACCACGCCGGCGCACGCGCTCACGCGGCGCAGGACACCTGGGGTGGCGTGCACGGGCTTGGGGTCGCTCATCGCGGGCCTCCCGTTTCGGAAGGAACAGTGGAGGTCGACGGCGCGCCGTAGTACCTCGCCAGGAAATCGTCACGGTAGTCGAAGTACGTCCCCGCGTCGATGGCGTCCCGCGCGCCGGAGACGAGGTCCAGGATGAAGCGCTCGTTGTGGATGGACGCGAGTGTTGCGGCGTTGCGCTCCTTGGCCTTGAACAGGTGACGCAGGTACGCGCGGGTGTAGTGGGTGCACGTGTAGCACGGGCACGTGTCCGAGATGGGCGTGAAGTCGCGTTTGAAGCGGATGTTCGTGAGGTTGAACCGGCCATCGGGGGAGTAGACGGCCGACGAGCGGGCCACGCGAGTGGGGGAGACGCAGTCGAAGGTGTCCACGCCATTGTCGATCGCGGTGAAGATGTCGTCCGGTTCGGAGATGCCCAGCAGGTGCTTGGGGGTCTCCTCGGGCAGTTCTTCCGTGCACCACCGCACAATGGTCCCCAGCTGACGTTTCTCCAGGGCACCCCCGATCCCGAACCCGTCGAAGCCCATCTTGGCCAGATCCCGGCAGGCCATGCGCCGTAGGTCCTCGTACTGGGCGCCCTGGATCACCCCGAACAGCGCCTGGTAGGGCTTCTCCGCACGGGCCTCGGTGAGCCGGCAGTGTTCGGCCACGCAGCGCAGGGCCCACTTGCGGGTGCGTTCCAGGGCGTCCTCCTGGTACTCGCGGGAATCGTGGAGCGTAGTGAGCTCGTCGAACGCGAACATGATGTCCGCACCGATGTTGTGCTGCACCCGCATGGAGACCTCCGGCGTGAACCGGTGCAGGTCCCCGTTGAGGTAGGAACGGAACCACACGCCGTCGTCGTCCACGCGCGCCATGCGCTTGTGCCCGGGGGCGGGCTGTGCGCCCCCAGGGGATGGTGTGAGCGCGGACATGTCGATGACCTTGCCGAGCCCCGAACCCAGGGACATTACCTGGAACCCGCCCGAATCGGTGAACGTGGGGCCGGGCCAGTTCATGAAGGTGCCCAGCCCGCCGGCGGCGTCCAGGATGTCGTCGCCCGGCTCGAGGAACAGGTGGTACGCGTTGGCCAGCATCGCCTGGGCGCCCTCCGCCGCCATGGACTCCGGGAGCACGGCCTTCACGGCGGCCTGCGTGGCCACCGGGATGAACGCCGGGGTACGGATCGGGCCGTGCGGCGTGGTGATGATGCCCGTGCGGGCCTGGAACTGGCCGCCATTGTCCCGGATGCGCTGCTGGGGAACGGGAGAATCACGCAGGCGCGTGTGGAGCCGGAAGGTGAACGGGGAGGGGGATTCGGTGCTGGACACCACACCATTGTGCCGGTTGCGCGAAAGCGAGAGACAATGTGGTGTCCCCTCCACCCGATGCCGAAAGAACGAGCGCAATCCGGTGAGTCAGGTCACAGAATTCTTCAGGGTCCTACCGTCCGTGCCTTCACCTCCATCTACGCGCGCAATGAGCCCATCCGCGCGCGGTTCACGCACCAGACCCAGGCGGGGGTTCTCATCACAGCATGCGGGATGCTCGGTGTGTTGCTGTCCAACCTGGGGGCGTCGGAACCGGTGGTGCCCGTCCCGGAGCATCACGGGCTGACCACGGGACAGCTGTGTGCCCACGCCGGTCGGTTTTTCCTGGCCACGGGTGTGGCCGGCATCCTGGGCAGCCTCAGCGGGCTGTCCCACAGCTACTGGGCCATGGTCGCGGCGGACACCCAGGCGATCCCGCTCATGCGGCAAGCAGCCAACGGGGGCACGTGACGCCCCCCGGGCAGATCATCCGCTGTTCAGCGGCCCCAGCCCGCGTGGGCGATCGCCTGGCGGATGAGGTCCTCGCGCCCGCCCTCGAACTCCTCCTGGACATCCGTGGACAGCGCCTCGTCCGGGGTCATCCACGACAACTGCAGAGCGTCCTGACGGGGCTCGCACTCACCGCGCACGGGGACGATGTAGCTCAGCGCCACCGCGTGCTGCCGGTCGTCGGTCAGCCCGGTCTCGGACGGGGACGGGAAGAACTCGGACACCGCGAACGGGACCGTGGTGGACGGCATCTGCGGCATGGCGAGCGGTCCCAGGTCCTTCTCGAGGTGACGCAGCAGCGCCGCGCGCACCGTCTCGCGGTACATCACGCGTCCCGAGACGAACGTGCGCACCATGCGGCCCTCGTCGTTGGGCGTGAGCAACAACCCGATCTCGGACAGACAACCGAGCGGGTCCAGGCGCACGGGGATGGCCTGTACGTACACGATCGGCAGGGACGCGCGGGCACGATTGAGGTCGTCCTCGCTGAGCCAGCCAGGGTTGGGGTCCGGGGTGCGTACTGAACTCATGGTTCGTTTCTACCGTCGTGACGCCCCCGCGGGCCAGGAATCCGCGGCGTCAGCGGCCGAGTTCAGCGATCAGCCGAACGCGCGGCAGCTTCCAGTACGGTCCACGCCTGCACCTGCGTGCTGAGTTCCACCGGGGCGCCGGCCCGCTGCGCCTGGTTCGCGTGCTGCGCCGGTTCGGGGGAGAACACCGCGACCGTCTCGCCCACCGCTCGCACCGCGGCGGGCACCGTGAAGTCCTCGTTCGGATCGAATTCCCGACGCCCGTCCCACAAGGCGTCCGCGGTGTCGGTGACGAGCGCGCGGGCGGTGGCCCGAGCGTCGTCGTCCAGCAACGACGACGACGCGGCTTCGCCCAGGTAGCGCACCAGGATGCCCGTGAACAGCCCGGCGTCACCGCCGCCCTGGCCGCGCAACACGGGTGCACCGTGGGGGCCGGGGACCGTGAACTCCCGGGCCGCGCCGTGGACGAGCCGTGCCGCCCGGTCGAGCCACAGTGCGCGCTCGGCGGGGTCCGCGGTGACCTCCGCGAGCTCGAGGGCCGCACCGAGGGCCGGGCCGCTGTTGTAGGTGTAGACGTGCGGGTCCACGGACGTGATCTCCTTCCCGGAGCCCGCCGCGGCCATGCGGATGCCGTCCAGGAACACGCCGCGCTCGGCGTCGAAGAGGGTGTCGAACAACCACGTGAGCAGTGCGCGAGCCTCGGCAGTGCGGTGCATGCGTAGGAATGTCAGCGCCACCGGGGCGGTGGACGCCGTGTTCTTGTAGTCCCGCGTGGTGTTCCACCACGCACCGCCGCCCATGGTGTCGTCGCAACCGGAGGCGAGGCGCGTGGCCAGAGCGGTGCCGTCGTCCTGCACCGCGCGCGATGTGCGGCCCGTGGCGGCGAGGTCCTCGTCACGCAGGCGCCCCACGGCGAGGGTCAGCCAGGCCATGTCGTCGAAGAACACGTTGTTGGTCACCCGCCCGCCGCTGTGCACGGCGATGCCCCGCAGCAACCGGTGCGCGCGGGAGCGGGCCAGCTCAGCGGTGTCCTGGTTGCCGGCGTGGCGCTCGCGGGCCGCGGCGTCCACGAACGCGTCCAGCAAATGGGCCTGCCACCAGTAGTGCCACGGCCCCCGCCACGGGCGCGGGAACGCGACAGCCCCCAGGTACGTGCCCGGCACGCGCAACGCCCGCGCACCGAACAGGTGGTCCACGGAGTGCGCGGCCTTCGCGGCGCGGTGGGCGGGGGATTCGGACATCGCGGGGCTCCTGGGAGGACGGGTGGGGTGTGTGAGGAGTTTATCGCCCGGTGCCGCTGCGGCTCGCCCCGGTGCCCCCGCTGCCTTTTCTGAGTTATCGCAGCTTTTCCCCGTGGTGGGGTGCTTTTACTCCACCAGGAATTCGCGTCGGGGCGTGCGCGGATCCCTGAGCACCTCCCCAGACACTCGCTTCATGGGCCCCATCGATTCCCCGACATCTCGCTCCCAACGCCGCCTGCCCCGTTGGTTGGTGGTGCTGATGTCCCCTGGGTGTGGTCCTGGTTCTCAGTGTGGCCTTGGCCTGTCGCGGGCAAGGCCCGGACCAGGATGAGCGTGGGGCCCGGCCATTCGAGGTCCTCGTGCTCCTCCAGGGGAAGGAAACCCATCCTGGTGTAGAAAGCCCGGGTCTGGGCATAGGGGGCGTTCTCGAAGGACGGCCCCACCGGGTGCACGGAGAGCAGCGTGCGGCCATCGCCGGCCGGCAGGGACGACCGTCGGGGCCGAGTGCTCGGCATGGCCCCAGTAAATGCACGAGGAGTAATCACTTGCGGGTGGAATAGGCGCGTGGTGCGCGAGCTCGTTTATGACATCGACCCAGATCACCCCACTTTGTCTGTTCATGCATCTGAGCGGATTGGAGGCCTGGGCGCAAGCTCCGATCGCGTCCCTGGAGAGCACTTCGGACCAAGCTGAGGAACGGCAGGAGTTCTTCTCCTTGCTGCGCATGAACCGGGCTGTGGTCGTCCGGTACCGAGTGAGGATCGCCGGAGGGCCCGAGCGGCCGTTGGAGGTCGACGGTTGGATGGTTGAAGATCCCCTAGACGATCAACGTCATGACGGCATGGCCGCTCGGAGGGGCGAGTCTGGCGTCGAGCTCATTGCTGCCTGGCTGGAATGACGTCCAGAACTGGGGCGGGCTCCTGAACTGACAGCGAATGTTCTAGCTCGTGGCACGCATGGCGAACGGTTCGTGGACGCAGACTTCTCCACGATGGTCATGTCGCTGGAGGGGGCTACACCGCAAGCTTCACTCTGGGAAAACCGGTGCCCTGACAAAAGCTCAAGAAAAAAGGCCCGTCGCGCCATCGGGGACCTCATCGCGAGGGCCAAGGATGAAGGGGAAATAGACGATCTCATAGCCTCCACCCTGAAAAATCGTGTCCTCAATAGCCAGTTGGGAGAACCCACACTTGAGCAGCGTGTCCAGGACATCTTGGACGATGTACAGCCACTGGTGCCGATAATCTGTGGGACGGCTGCCGGGGCACACGACCTGTGGAAGAGAGAAGTGAAGAGCCTGCGGAACAACTACGCCCATGGCCTGGAGAAGCAGACCCAGCTCAGGAAAAACCTTGTGCTTTCTACCTCGCTGACCGTCTTGGTGGCCTCCCGTTGCCTCGTGTATGTCGGTGCTCCCCGGAGAAGCTGGTGGAGTCGATCCCACTCGCCGAGGGTGGAGGTAATTTGGTGCACTGGAGAAGAACACTGATGCCAGATTTCTACGCCCCGAATGACCCGAGGGACGATCAACACACAATGGCTAAAGGTGACCCGATCCAGGGTGGTGAACCTGGGCCCTCAGCCCAGCGCCTCCCGCAGCACGGGTTCGCGGATCTGGTCCGCGAGCCACGGGCTGAACGCGAACGGGGCGCTCTCCACCGCGGTCACGAGGTCGTGGGGGGCGGCCCACGAGTACTCGGCGACCTCGGACTCGGCGGGACGGGGATCGTCGTCGGTGACGGCGATGAACACCGGGCAGAACTCATTCTCAACGACCCCGGAGGCGTCCGTGGCCCGGTATCGGAACTCGGGCAGCACCACGGTGAGGTTGCGGATCTCCAGGCCGAGTTCCTGCTGGGCACGGCGGGCGACGGCGTCCTCGAAGGACTCGTCCGGTCCCGGGTGACCGCAGAAACTGTTGGACCATACGCCGGGCCACGTGCGCTTGCCGAGCGCGCGGCGGGTCACCAGGACCTGGCCGCGGGAGTTGAGCACGTGGCACGAGAACGCCAGGTGCAGGGGGGTGTCCTCGGTGTGAACCGTGGATTTCAGGGCCGTTCCGGTGGGTTGGTGTTGATCGTCCAGGAGCACCACGCGCTCCGGGCTGGTGTGCTCGCTCACGAGGCCGCCTCACGGTCATGTGTTAGGTTCCAGGCCATGGTAACCGCCGGATCGGGCACGCAGTGAGACGACGCGTGAACCCTCCGCTACCCACGGTGCGCGGCGTGGGGCCCGCGCGGGTCCGGATGCCCGGCCCGGGTTCCCCGGACCCGGTCTTGCGGGCTCTGGACGGTCTCCCGACCACGGCCGCGGACTACGTCCAGCAGCGTTTCCCGGACGACGCCGCGTGGTTCGCCCACGAGGTCGCCGCCGGTCGTGTCCGCGGGGACGACGGCGTCGTCGTCACCCCGGCCACCCCTTACGAAGCGGGGGCCTCGGTATGGTTCCACCGCCCGGTCCCGGACGACGACGCCGCGCCCATCACCCTCGACGTGCTGTACGAGGACGAATGGATCCTGGCGGTGGACAAACCGCACGGGCTGTGCAGCACACCGAAGGGCGAGAACGTCCGCCGCTCCGTGGTGGTGGCTGCGCGGTGCCAGTTCCACAACGACGAGATCTCCGCCTTGCACCGGCTGGACCGCTCCACGGGCGGGGTGCTGCTGCTGAGCAAGCACGCGGCGGACCGCGGGGTGTTCCACCGCATGTTCCAGGAGCGCACGGTGACCAAGACCTATTGGGCCGTGGCCCGCGTCAATGATCGGGTGGGGAAGGAACCGGTGCGCGTGGAGTCCCGGATCCGCAAGATCCAGGGAGTTGTGCAGGCCTTCGAGGAACCGGGTGACGTCAACGCCGTCACGGACATCCGCCTGCTCGAACGCTTCACCGATGACGCGGGGCAGTGGGGTTGCTACGAGATCGCTCCGCTGACCGGGCGCACCCATCAGATCCGGGTGCACATGAACTCGTTGGGCCTCCCATTACGCGGGGACAAGCTGTACCCGGTGCCGCTGGACGATTTCGACGTGGAGGACCCGGACAACCCCATGCAGTTGATCGCCCGCTCCCTGACCTTCACCCATCCCATGACGGGTGAGATGATCACCGTGAGCTCACGTCTGTCACCCAGCGCCCACACGGCTCGTCGATCCGGGGCGTCCAGCGAACTTCTGACACATTGACCTGCAAGGGCAAAGTTGAACATCCGTCGAAGGATGCCGAAACGTTCCGACCAAGTGTGATGTAACACACCAGAACCCGGCTACCCCGGGGTACCCTTATCAGCGGGTCTTCCCCCCTCATTGGGCCCGTACAGGGGTTGTCGTACACACAGCCCCGAGTCGGTTGGCACATGCCACCACGAGCTGTCCCCCCACAGCGCGTACGTCTGTCACACCCTCGTGGTGTCATGCCACGGAGGTGCGGGCGCGTGCGCCCAACGACGAAATGGTCCCCATGTCACATCACCGCATTCCTGCCATCGACGGGTACTCCCCGACCCGACGAGCCTTCTCGAACCTGGCCGCAACCATCACTGCGGCTCTCATGATCCTGAGCGGGGGCCTGTTCATCGGCACCCCCGCGCAGGCCGCACCCTCCGACATCGTGTCCGTGTCCAGCAGCACGCGGGCGGCGGACGCCCAGAAGCTCCTGAACCTGATCAACCAACACCGGGCATCCAAGGGCTTGGCCCCGGTGAAGTACTCCAAGTCGCTGTCCGGCATCGCCCAGAGCCAGTCCGACCGACTGGTCAAGGAAGAGGTCATCGACCACAGCAACCTGTTCCTCACGGACCGCCGGGCCGCCGGGTACAACGCGGCGGGGGAGATCCACGCGCTGTCGTGGCAGAACTCGGTTCCCGACCTCATGAACTGGTGGAAGGGCTCCCACGCGCACAACAAGGTCCTCACGGACCCCCGGATGCAGGTCGTGGGGATCGGACTGACCTACGTGGACGGCCGGTTGTCCGGCACGGGCGAGGGCTGGCGCCTGGTGGGCACCGTGGATTCCTACGGCTACCCGGCCGGCAGCGGTCCCTCGGACGTCACCCGCACGGTCACTGCGGCAGCGCCGCGCCCGCAGGCCGACACCGTGGCCGCGAAGCCCGTGGCACCCCCGGCCTACACGGTCAAGGGCGGCATCAAGAGCCGGTACCAAGCACTGGGTGGCGCGGCCAAGTTCGGCTATCCGACCATGAACGAACGCGGCGGCCTGGTCAACGGCGGCGTGTACCAGAACTTCAGGGCCGCGGGCGGCGCCCAGTACAAGTTCATGTGGTCCCCGTCCTCCGGCGCGCACGTGATCAAGGAGACCGGCGTGATCGGCAAGCGCTGGAAGGCCGCCGGCTTCGAGCGAGGGTGGGGCTACCCCGTCACCGAGGAGTACCGCGTGGGCTCCGAGATGCGCCAGCGCTTCTCCAAGGGCTACACCGTCCATTGGTCCTCGGTCACGGGCAAGACCTGGGTCACCCGCTGACGCACCACGAACCGGTACACCCGGACGCGGAGACGGCGGATGCGCGGGGTGCGTTCCGGTCCTGACAGGCCCGGGCGCACCCCGCAGCCGATTCCCTTTTCGTCAGCCCGTCACTCGCTCTGGCAGCGCGGGCACCACACGATCTTGCGCGGGTGCTGCACTGCGGTGCCCGGCGCCGTCGTGGTGCCGTCCGGCGCGGGGACGGTGAGCAGAGCGTCGTCGATCTCTCCGCGCCGCAGCACCGCGCCGCACCGGGGACACGGTTGGCCGTCCTTGCCGTACGCCCAGAACAGGGGGCGCCCCTGCGGTGCCTGCCCCACGGTCGAGCGCATCGAGCGGTCCTTGTTCAGGTGCAGCAGCTTGTGCGCGAGCGTCACGATCTCGCGCAGCTTGCCCTCCGGCAGGGAGCCGACCGTGACCCATGGATTGGTGCGCGACATGAACAGCACCTCCACGCGGTACACGTTGCCGATCCCCGCGAGGTTGCGCTGATCCATGAGCGCGGTGCCGATCGCCCGGTCCGGTTGCGCACCCAGCCGCTCGAGGGCCTTCTCCAGGTCCCAGTCCGGTCCGAGGATGTCCGGGCCCAGGTACCCCACGAGTTGCTCGTCCTCCAGGCGGGTAGGCACCAATCGGACGTCCTTGACGTCGAAACCCACGGCCTCCACGTCCTCGGTGCGCAGGATCGCACGAATGGTGTGCGAGCCTTGCCCGATCGCCACGTCCGCGCTGAGCCGGGTCCTCGCTTCTGCGCGTGAACGCACGCTGCCGCCCCGCCGGGCCTGCCCCCGCGGTCGGTAGGGACTCGCCCCGGGTCGGCTCGTGCGCATTCCGTTCCTTGCTCGTGACGACGACGCCGCTCGCCCGCTTCCGGCCGGAGCATCACCTTTGCTGCGTGCCGCTCGTGGTTCCCCGCCGGAGCCGGTTGTGGCGCCCCCCGCCGGTTCCCGGTCGAAGACTCGCCACGTGCCGTCCATCATGAGGTGGGAATGTAGGGTGAGGGGCTCGGCCCCGGATCTCAGCTCGGCCGCATCGGGGGCCTGGGAGAGTCGGATGAGGATGTGCTTCCCCCGCGGCACCACGGCCACGACCGTGCGCCCGGACACGTCCGATGTGGCGAGTGAGGGCACCCGGAAGTCCGAGCTCACGATCACGGACCCCTCCAGCGCCTCGCGCAGCATCTTGCACTGGCGGTAGACGGAATCACCTTCAGGCACCTGGGCCTCCTAGGTAGGGTGGGGTGTTCAGTGTCGAACGGGAGTGGGCTCGGCGGCAGTTCGCAGCTGTGGCGTCAGTGCCACCGTCGCAGCATTGCGGCGACATCATGGAGATCGGCTCGGCCACTCGCCGTGGCCTCCAGCAACCCCACATCGCGCAATGGGCCGACTCCGAGATCGTTGATCACCACGAGTAGGTCCTCGGTCGTGAGGTACCGCGTCACCGCCCGAGCCGGTCCAACACATCGGCATAGCGTGCACGTGCACGCGCCGACGCTTCGGTCACCTGCCGCTCGTGACCTCTCCGGGCCGCAACTTCGTGGATGGCTCGGATCGTGGCTTCCTGACGGCTGATGCCGTCCGCTTCGGCCAGGGCGGCGAGAGCGAGTTCGTCGTCCTCGGTCAGCCGCAAAGTCATCGCCATGCCCCTCAAGGTATCAAAGTGGTATCAGCCGGACCTGCCCCCGCCCACGGGAGCCCGCATCCGCACGCTGCGCGGGGTCTGGTAGAAGCCGCCCGCCAGCAGACCGTCCCGGACCGCGGTCACGAGGTCCTCGGAGGAGAGCACCGAGTCGCCGTTGACCTTCTCGACCACGAGCGAGTCCATGGCCCTGCGCTGCACGAGCTCGGCCACGGCCTCCGCCGCGAGGCGCAGCAGGGCCGGGTCTGACACGAACGCGAGCGCGGTCTTCCCGCCACGTTCCAGGTAGAGGATCAGCGCCCCGTCCACGAGCACCACCACGGCACCGGCCTTGCGCCCCGGGCGGTGCTTGGTGCTGGATTCGAGAGCCACCGCTTCCGGCCAGTCCAGCGCGGCACCGTAGGGGTTGGCGGGGTCCGTGGCCGCGAGGGCGAGGACGCGGGGTTCGGCCTTGCGAGCGGCGTCGTCGTCCGTGAAACTGCGCAGCACGTCAACCGTCGCGGGTTGCGTGAACTGGGCGGCGCCGAGGCCCTCGATGAAGTACCCGCGCCGCGCGCGGCCCGCGTCCTCGAGTGCGCGCAGGACCTTGTAGACGGTGGAGAACCCGCCGGGGACGTCCTCCACCGCCACGGGACCGCGCGTGAGGATGCCGTAGCGGTCCAGCAACAGCTCCGCTTGGGCCTGCGCCCGCACGGTGGGGTTGAGCGGTTCGGGGCGCAGCACGGACCAGCGCCCGGCCGTGACACGGTCCTCACCGCCCCCCGCGGCGCGAACGACGCGAGCGCCGTCGCCGGACGCGGACGCCGCCGGATCCACACCGCCGGGGCCGCGGGACGCGGCCCGCAACCGCGCGGCGCCGCGCCGCCCGGCCGTACGGGAACGGCCCGGGCGCTTGGGCGTCTTGTGCGCGGAGTGCCTGCCCGAGACGAGTGCGCGCACCGGGGCGTAGGTGTCATTGGTGATGAGCCCCGCCCACAGCAGGTTCCACAGCGCAGTGCGCAGCTGGGCCATGTCCACGGACACGCCCGCCTCGGCGAGCGGCTGGATGAGCTGCCACGCGAAGTACGCCCCACCGGCCCGCAGCACGGCGAGCAGTTCACGTTCCAGCGTGGAGTCCAGGGCCTCGGCGGCGGCCTCGAGCTGCGGCACGGGCGGCAGGGACAGCTCCGCGGACTCGGCCAGGTGGAACGCGACCCACCCGTCCTCACCGCCCAGGGACCCCGCGCCCGAGAAGAGCACCTCGCCCGCGGCCATGAGCTCGTCCAGCATCGCGGGCCGGTAGTCCACCACGCGCTGCGCGAGCACGAGCGGTTCCCACGCGGACGCGGGCACGGGCACCCCGGCCAACTGGTCGATCACCGTGAGCACCCCGTCCAACCCGCGCAACTGGTGCCCCGGGACGGCGTGCTGCCACGCGGGCAGGAAGGTGGCGTATACCTGCGGGTCCACGGGTTCCACGTCCGCGCGCAGGGCGGCCAGGGAACGGCGGCGCAGGGTCCGCAGCACCTCCACGTCGCACCATTCCGACTCCGACGCCGCGGGGTCCCCGCTCGGGCGGAACGCCCCCTCGCTCACGCGCCGCTGCTTGGCGAGCGAGCGCAGCGCGGTCTCGACCACGGCGGGCCCCAGGCTCAGGGCCTGCGCGGCCTCCGCCACGCTGAACGGACCATGGGTGCGCGCGTACCGGGACACGAGGTCCCCCACGGGATCCGCGACCGGTTCCAGGAACGCCAGGGGCACACCCATGGGCAAGGGCTGGCCCAGGGCGTCCCGCATCCGCGCGGCGTCCTCCACCGCGCAGTAGACCTCGCGCCCGCCCACGCGCAGGACGATCGCCCGGTTCGTGGACACCAGGGTGTCCAGCAGCTCGCGGGCGGCGTCCGCGCTGATGGGTTGGTACTCGGGGGCCACGTCCTCGGCCGTGTCGACATCCTCGGTGTCGTCGGTTTCCGGGGCATCGGGGGTCTCCGGCGCGCTCTGCGCGGGGGGCGACGCCGCTGCGGTGCCTTCCGCGCGCAAGCGCACTGCGGCGTCGTCGGCCGTCATGGGACCGAGCAGGCGCAGGAGGTCCGCCGCGCCCTCCACGCCGCGCAACCGACGGTCCGGCGCGAGGCGCTGCAACTGCAGGACCGTTGTCTCGATGACCTCGAGATCCAGCAGCTCGCGCAGCTCGGCGCGACCGAGCAGCTCGTTGAGCAGGGAGGGGTCCAGAGACAGGGCCGCGGCCTTGCGCTCGGCCAGGGGCGAATCGCCCTCGTACAGGAACTGGGCCACGTACCCGAACAGCAGGGTGCGCGCGAAGGGGGAGGGGGTGTCCGTGGTGGTCTCGACCATGCGCAGTTTGCGCCCGGCCAGATCGCGCTGCAATTGCAGCAGCGCGGGGACGTCGTACACGTCCTGCAGGCATTCGCGCACGGTCTCGAGGATCACCGGGAACTGCGGGTACTTGCGGGCTACGTCCAGCAACTGGGCGGAGCGCTGACGCTGCTGCCACAGGGGCGTGCGCTTACCGGGATCCGCCCGCGGCAGCAGCAGGGCACGCGCGGCGTTCTCCCGGAACCGGGACGCGAACAGCGCCGAGCCGCCCACCTCCTCGGTCACGGTGCGCTCGAGCTCGTCCGGGTCGAAGAGGAACAGCTCCGCCCCGGGCGGTTCCTCGTCCGTGGCGGGGACGCGCAGCACGATGCCGTCGTCCGCGGCCTGGGCACTGGCATCCAGACCCCAGCGCTCGTCCAACCGGGCGCGCACCGCGAGCGCCCACGGGCCGTGCACGGGGGTGCCGAACGGGCTGTGCAACACCACGCGCCAGTCCCCGAGTTCGTCCCGGAACCGCTCGACCACGAGCGTGCGATCGTCCGGGACGTGTTCCGTGGCCTCCCGCTGTTCGGAGAGGTAGGCCATGAGGTTGTCCCGGGCCCAATCGTCTAAGCCGGAGGCGGCCAGGCGCTCGCGGGCCTCGGTGTCCTGGGCACCGGCGAGTTCACGGGTGAACCGACCCGTGGCACGACCCAGTTCCACGGGCCGGCCCAGACCGTCCCCGTGCCAGAACGGGAGCTTGCCGGGCACGCCCGGGGCCGGGGCCACGACCACCCGGTTGTGCGTGATCTCCTCGATGCGCCAACTCGAGGCACCCAGGGCGATGATGTCCCCCACGCGGGACTCGTAGACCATCTCCTCGTCCAGCTCACCCACGCGCTTGGGGGACTTGCTGTCCTGCTCGCCCACGAGGAACACGGGGAACAGGCCGCGGTCCGGGATGGTGCCACCGCTCGTGACTGCGAGCCGCAGGGCACCGGGGCGGGCCTGCAGGGTCCCGGTCTCGCGGTCCCACACCAGCCGGGGCCGCAACTGGGCGAACTCGTCGGACGGGTACCGCCCGGCGAGCAGGTCCAGCACGGCGTCGTACGCGGAGCGCGGCAGCGAACGGAACGGGGCGCTGCGGCGCAGGGTGTCGTACCAGCTCTCCACGTCCACGTCCTCCGCGGCAACCGCCGAGACCGTCTGCTGGGCCAGGATGTCCAGGGGGTTGGTGGGCACGGACAGCGGTTCCAGGTGCCCCGCGAGCATCTGCTCAGCGATCACCGCCGCGTCCCGCACGTCCCCGCGGTGCTTGGGGTAGATCCGCCCGATCGAGACCTCGCCCACCTGGTGGCCCGCGCGGCCCACGCGCTGCAAACCGGACGCCGCCGAAGGCGGGGACTCGATCTGGATCACCAGGTCCACGTGGCCCATGTCGATCCCGAGCTCCAGGGAGGAGGTGGCCACCACGCACCGCAACCGCCCGGTCTTCAGGTCCTCCTCGATCAGGCCGCGCTGGTCCTTGGACACCGAGCCGTGGTGGGCGCGCGCGAGCACCGGGGACGCGCCCTCGTGGCGGTTGTGCTGGCGGGGGATGTCCGCGGGGGCGGAGTCGCGGGCCCGAGAAGCGCTGACCGCGCCCTCGCTGCGCGCGGCGTCGTCGGCCTGCGCGGCGGCGCCGCCCAGGAGGTCGGAGAGCGCATCACCCAGCGCCACGGGATCGCCACTGTCCAAATCCGCGGGGCTCTCTTCCGCGGCGTTGGCGAGCCGGAACTCGTGGATCTCGTTGAGTCGCGCAGTGAGTTTCTCCGAGAGGCCACGCGAGTTCGCGAACACGATTGTGGAACGGTGCGCCTCCACGAGGTCCACGATCCGTTCCTCCACGTGGGGCCAGATGGACGCGGTGGCCTGGTAGTCGGACGCCTCCAGGTTGCCGTCCAGGTCCCCGGACGACGGCGACGCCGCCGCCCCGCCCAACACGGTCATGTCCGGGATGGGCACGGACACCGTGAGGTCCCAGTCCTTCTCGGACGGCGGGCGCACCACGTCCACGGGCTGGGAGCCGCCCAGGAACCCGGCCACGGTGTCCACGGGTTCCACGGTCGCGGAGAGCCCAATCCGTTGCGCGGGACGTTCCAGGAGGTCGTCGAGGCGTTCGAGGCTCACCGCCAGGTGCGCCCCGCGTTTGGTCCCGGCCACCGCGTGCACCTCGTCGATGATCACGGTGTTCACGTGGCGCAGGGTCTCCCGCGCCTTGGACGTGAGCATGAGGTACAGCGATTCCGGGGTCGTGATGAGCACGTCCGGGGGATGCGCCAACAGGGCGCGGCGGATCGCCTGCGGGGTGTCACCTGAGCGCACACCCACCGAGATCTCCGGGGGCTCCCCGCCGGCGGCCTTGGCGGCCTGGGTGATCCCGATCAGCGGTGCGCGCAGGTTGCGTTCCACGTCCACGCCCAGGGCCTTGAGCGGGGAGATATAGAGCACCGAGGTGCGGTCCTCCGCGTCGTCGGACCCGTCCGCCTTCTTGTCGGTCAGCAAGCGGTCGATCGACCACAGGAACGCCGCGAGCGTCTTACCGGAACCGGTGGGGGCCACCACGAGAGCGTGGCGGCCCGCCGAGATGGCCTCCCACGCGCCGCGCTGGGCCGCCGTGGGCCCGCTGAACGCGGCGTCGAACCACTGCGCGGTCGCGGGGGAGAAAAGGTTCAGGACGGGGTCAGGACCCAAAACCCTTGACCTGCAACTGGGAGACCTTGGGGTTGCCGCACGCCTGACCCGAGTAGGGCACCACGAGCGACTCGTAGCTGTCCGGCGGGTACACGCGCACGCCCGCGGCCTGGTGCGGGTTGCACACCTGACCGATCACACCGGGCTGGGTGATCCGCACCCCGGCGCTCGCGGACGCGCCGGGCTGTAGGGTCACGGTGCCCGCACCCGAGGCGTCCCGGGAGGCCGGCGCACCCACGGGAGCACCGTTCGCGTCCACGAAGGACACACCCGGGTAGCCGCTCAGGGTGCACGGTGCGGAGCCGTTGTTGGTGAGCGTGAGGGACGCAATGACCGAACCCGCCGCACCCTGCTGCGGCGTGAGCGATCCGGAGAGCTGCCCGGCACTGCACGTGCCGCCGGCGCGCTGGGCATCCGCCTTCGCCTGGTCGAACGGGCTCGCAGTGGGCATGCCCAGTTCGGGAGCGGACGCGAGGCGATCGGGCTCGGCGGACGGCTGCGCCGACTCCGCGGCCTGCCCCTCCTGTCCACCGGACGCCGCGGCGTTTGTGGCTTCCGTGGCCTCGGCGCTCGCGGACGGGCTCGCGGACCGGCTGGCCGACGGGCTCGGGGACATGGACGAGGCGCTCGGGGACGCCGTGGCGCTCTCGGAGACGGAGGCGCCGGCGGGTGCGGTGTTCTGCTCCTCGGACGAGGCGCCGTCCGAGGAACCGCAGGCCGAGAGGACCATGAGAGCGCTCAGCGCGGTGGCCGCGAGCAACGGACGGGTGGCGGTGTGGGTGCCCCGGGGGGCGGGCAAGTGACTCCTCATGGCAACAGTGTGCTACTTTTCCGCGCGTAATGCGGCATACATCACCTGTGCCAGGTGGACTCCTTCCGCGTCGGTGCCCTGGGCGATCTGCGTGCGGCACGAGAAACCGTCCGCGAGCACGATCGAACCGGGCCCCGCGGCACGGATCGCGGGGAACAGGTTGCGTTCCCCGAGGGTCTGGGAGATCTCGTGGTGACCTGGTTCGAAGCCCCAGTTCCCGGCGAGACCGCAGCAGCCACCGCCCACCACGGCGGTGTCCACCCCGAGCTTCTCGAGCACGCGTAGTTCCGGCGTGAAGTCGCCCTGGGCCTTCTCGTGGCAGTGCACCTGGCACACCGCGGTGCCCGGTCCCGCGTGGGTCTCGAGCGTGTCGAACGGCCAGTCCCCGCCGTCCTCGGCGTGGCGCGCACTGAACTCACCGAGCGTGACCGTGAGGGCCCGGACCTTGTGGGCGCGCGGGTCATCCGGGAGCAGCTCGGTGATGTCGTGCTGGAGCATCACCGTGCAAGACGGTTCCAGCCCGATGATCGGGTAGCCAGCCTCGAGCAGCGGCTCCATCACGTCCAGGGTCTGCAGCAGGGTCCGGCGGGTCATGTCCAACTGCCCGGTGGAGTGCCACGTGAGTCCGCAGCACACGTTTCCCATGGGCATGAGCACGCGGTAGCCCATGGCCTCTAGCACCGCCACGGCGGCCTTGCCGGGCCCGTCCGCGGAGAAGTTCGTGAACGTGTCCGGCCACAGCACCACGGACGGTTTCTCCGCCGACGACGCCGCGCGGCCGCCTCCGCGCGCCACCGCGCCCTGTGGGGTGCGGGTCTTGAACCACGACGTGAGCGGGGTGTCGTTGAAGCGGATCATCCGCCGCTTCGGTTCGATGCCGCCGAGCTTCTTGGTCAGTTCCTCGATGGGACGGAAGCGTTCCAGGAAGTTCACCGCGCGCAGCGAACCGGGGACCCTGGTCACGAGCTTCATGAGCCACGGCATCCACCCCATGGTCAGGTGCGCCATGGGCCGGCGGTCCTTGCCGACGAACGAGCCCAGGCCCTGGCGGAAGTGGTGGTGCAGGAACTCGGCCTTGTAGGTGGCCATGTCCACGTTCACGGGGCACTCCGTGGCGCACGCCTTGCACGAGAGGCACAGGTCCAGGGCCTCGTAGGTCTCCTTGGACTTCCACCCGTCCGTGATGTGCTCGCCGCGCAGCATCTCGGCGAGGGACCGCATGCGCCCGCGGGTCGAGTGCACCTCGTCGTGGGTCGCGTGGAAGGACGGGCACATGGCACCCGAGTCCGAGCGGCATGCGCCCACGCCCACGCAGCGGTTGATGGCCTGGCCGAACGAGCCGTCGTCCGCGGAGAACGCGTGGACCGGGGTCAGCTCGAACGTGCGCGCGCCGGGACCCGGGCGGATGCCCCGGTCGAGGGGTTCGGGATCCACCACGACCCCGGGGTTGAACAAATTGTCGGGATCGAAGATCCGCTTGAATCGGGCGAAGGCGCCGCGTGCCTCGTCGGAGTAGATGGTACTGAGCAGCTCCGAGCGGGCACGGCCGTCCCCGTGCTCCCCGGAGACCGAGCCGCCGTAGCGGTGCACGAGTTCCGCGGCCCGCTCGATGAACCGGCGGTAGTGGGCCACGCCCTCGTCCGTGTTGAAATCGAAGGAGATCCGAATGTGCACACAGCCCTCGCCGAAGTGGCCGAACGGGATACCGCGCAGGTCCATCTCGTCCAGCAGCGCGTAGAGGTCCTTGAGGTAGGCGCCCAGGTGCTGCGGGGGCACGGCGGAGTCCTCCCACCCGGGCCACGCCTCGCCGCCGTCCGGCAAGCGGGTCACGATCCCCGCACCGGCCTCGCGGATGCGCCACAGGGCGCGGGCCTCGGCGGGGTCGCCCACGACCACGGAATCCACCACGGTCTCCTCGACGAGTCCCGGCAGCGCCCGGGCGGCCTCGAACGCGGCCTCCTGGGTGTCCGCGCCCACCTCGCAGTAGAGCCAGCCGCCGCCCTCGGGGAGCTCACGGCCCGCGTTCTCCTGACCGGGACGGGTGCGCAGGGCGTCCAGCAGGTCCGAGCCCATGCCCTCGATCGTGGTGACGCCCCGGACGCGGAACTTCGGGGCCGCGGTGGCCGCCGCGATCGCGTCCGTGAAACCCAGTACCGCGAGCGCTGTGAAGCGCGGCTTGGCCACGAGTTTCACGGTGAGCCGGGTGATGATCCCGCACGTGCCCTCGGTCCCGGCGAACGCCTTGGCCACGTCGAAACCGTTCTCGCTCAACAGGTAGTGCAGTCCGTACCCGGAGACCTGGCGGGGGAACTGGCCCAGTTCGGTGCGCAGCATGGCCAGGTGTCGGTCCCGCAACTGGGTGAGCTGGGAATCCAGTGCGGCGTCCGAGGTACCGCCCGCGTCCAGGGTGACCTCGCGCCCGTCGGCGAGCATGACCGTGAGCGAGACGAGGTTCTGCGCGCTCGTACCCCACGCGACCGAGTGGGAACCGCACGCGTTGTTGGCGACCATCCCGCCCACGGTGGCCCGCGAATGCGTGGAGGGGTCCGGTCCGTAGGTCAGGCCGAACTCGCTCGCGGCGTCCCGCAACTGATCGCAGATCACACCGGGTTCGATCGTGGCGGTGCGGGCGTGCGGATCGATCTCCAGGA
Organism: Kocuria sp. UBA1838; assembly: GCF_002338785.1. NCBI lineage: Bacteria > Bacillati > Actinomycetota > Actinomycetes > Micrococcales > Micrococcaceae > Kocuria > Kocuria sp. UBA1838. Next base: position 147,016 of record NZ_DDIY01000017.1, read on the forward strand.
TGCGGTTGAAGTACCGGGAGGTGTCGATGACCAACCCGTCACCGATCGCGTTGCCCGCCACGGAGGTGCCACCACCGCGGGAGATCACAGGCCAGCCGTTCTCCCGGGCCGTGGCCAACAGCTCACGGATCTCCTCGACCGAGCGCGGTTCCGCGACCGCCGCCGGTAGCCGGCGATAGATCGAGGCGTCCGAGACGTAAGCGGCGCGTGTGGTGAGGTCATCCCGGAGAGCAGTCATGCTCCAACTTTCGCCCACGCGGCGCCGCGTTACCAACTCGAGTCACCGGTCACGAGGCCGCCGGTGACGACACCGCCGGGCCGGGGCGGCGGTGTCGTGCTGCCACCGCGTCAGCGGCGGACAATCACCACTCGGGGGCGATCGTGATCTCCGCGCCCGCGAGGTCCTCGGACCACTCCACCTGGCACGTGAGCCGGGAGTTGTCGTGGCGGGTGTCGTCCAGCATCTCCAGGAGGTCCTCCTCCTCCTCGTTGGTCCCGCCCGTCTTCACGAACGTGTCCTGGTCCAGGTACGAGTGGCACGTGGAGCACGAGGCGTTGCCGCCGCACGTGGCGAGGATCGGGAACTTGTGGCGGGTGAGGCACTCCATGAGCGTCTCGTAGTCCTTCCACTCGACGCCCTCGGTGCGCTCGCCCTCGCGGTTGGTCACATTGATCAGGATGCTGCTCACGCGGCTGGACCTCCTGGGGTTCTACCCCGTCCGGATGTTGCGGATTACTGGGAACTAGCGGCCATTCTATGATCGGGCGTCAACTCCGGGGACATCGCGTGGCGAAGTGTGATGAGACCCGCACCCGCCCGGCCCCTGCTCAACCCCCGGCGGAGCCGGGCGGTTCCGGCCCACCCAAGTCCTGGCGGGCCACCGGCTTCTCAGCTCGCCCGGCGCAGGGTCAGCGCCTGGGCCACCCGACCGATCGGACCGCGCTCGTCGAACAGCTCCGAATGAGTCAGGCCCACGCCGTCCCCGCCGAACTCCACCCGGGTGTCGAGTCCCACCCACGAGGACACCGGGGCGCGGAACATGTGGATGCTCAGGTCCACATTGGGGAACGCCCACGGTCCGATCTCCGCGCGCGGAGCGATCCCGTTGGCGGCGTCGACCGAGCTGATGAACCGGGCGGTGGGGGAGGACTCCTCGCCCTCGACCACCGACTTGGTGATCCGCAGCCAGCCCGCGCCGTTGCCGGGTCGGGGCCGCCGGGCGGTACGTGCCTCGACGGAGCTGATGAACCCGCCGCCCCACGCCTCGGACATATTGACCGGCTCGCACTGCTCCACGGGGGTCAGCGGCTCGATCTCCCCGCCGGCCACGTCCTGGGTGTCCGAGGTCTTCAGCCGCCACAGGCTCAACCGGATGCAGTCCCGCCCGCCGGCGCTCATGGTCGCCTCGACCAACTCGATGGTCCTGCCCGGGCGCAGCACGCGCGTGTGCACCTCGATCTCACCACCGGGGATGACCCCCAGAATGTCGAAGGAGAAACGCACCGGCAGCACGTCCTCCCGCGGGTGGTTGCGTTCGATCTCGTGTACCAGCAGGCCGGACGACGCCGCCATGTGCTGTTCCAGGGGGCTCCACGCTCCCTGCGTGTACACCGTGGTGCGGAAACCGTGATCGCTCGTGCGCACGTAGTGGGCGTCCGGGACGTCCTCGCCGTTGGCGCCCAGGTGCCCGGGGGCTTCTTCGGTACTCATGCGTGCTCCTGCCTGTCCTGACCGCGGGCGGGGCCGCGTCCGGTTCCTGGAACATGGCCGCCCGCGATGCGAGTGTGTGCCGGAATACACCCTAGGGGAGCGCCGCGGGAACACCTATCGGACTTGCGACGCGTGCCGGGCAGGACGAGTTGCCCGCCCACCCGCGGGCTCACGACCCGCGCACCCGCCCGGCAACTACCCGCCCGGCCCTCCCAGCGGGTGGCTGCTCCAGTGGAGTAAAAGCAGAATCCGGGCACCCCGAGCTGCTTCTACTCCACTGGGAATTCGGAGCCGGTAGATGCAAGCGCCGGGGCCGCGAGCGGCGTCGTCGTCAGGGCAGCGCGAGCCGGCACACCTTGCGCCACGCCTGGAAGACCTGCCGGGGCAGGGGGCCGGAGATGTAGCGGATCCCGTACTTACGGCAGATCTCCCGCACGCGGGGTGCGATGCGCGCCAGGTGGTTGGACGGCATGTCCGGAAAGAGGTGGTGTTCGATCTGGAAGGAGAGGTGCCCGCTCATGAAGTGCATGAGGCGTGAACCGTCGATGTTCGCCGAGCCCATGGCCTGGCGGCGGTACCAGTGCCCCCGAGTCTCGTCGCGCACGTCCTCCTCCGTGAAGGTCTCCGCGCCGTCCGGGAAGTGGCCGCAGAAGATGACCGTGTGCGCCCAGACGTTGCGGATCACGTTCGCCGCCAGGAACCCCTTAAGCGACGCCTTCCCCGAACCCGTGAGGGACGCCAACAGCGGAGAGACCACGAAGTCCTTGGCGGACTGGCGGCCCAGCTTCTTCATCACGCGCTTGAAGTCCTCGAACGTGGCCCGCCCGGACTTCTTGCCGGTCAGGAACTGGTCCAGTTCGATGTCGTAGATCGCGATGCCCCACTCGAATGCCGGTGCCAGGCCCAGGTTGATCACCGGGTTCAGCAGGTTCACGGGCTTCCACGGCTGATCGGGGTCCATGCGCAGCACGTTGTACCCCACGTCCCGATCCTTGCCGAGCACGTTGGTCCACGTGTGGTGCGTCTCGTTGTGGGTTCGCTGCCAGCCCGCCGACGGCGCCACGAAGTCCCACTCCCACGTGGTCGAGTGGATCTCCTTGTCGTTCATCCAGTCCCACTGCCCGTGGAGCACGTTGTGGCCGATCTCCATGTTGTTCAGGATCTTGCCCACGCTCAGGCACCCCACACCGGCCCACCACAGGGGTTTGTGACGGGAGAAGAGCAGACAGGCCCGCCCCGTCATCTCCAGGCTGCGCTGCAGTACCACCACGCGGCGGATGTACTGGGCGTCGGACTGGCCGCGGCGGGAGAAGACCTCGTCCCGCACGGCGTCGAAATCGGCCGCGAGTTCCGCGAGCTCGGCCTCCGTGAGGCGCAGCGGATCGCGGCGTGGGGAGCGGGTCGGGTCACGCACGTCTGGACGGGACCGGGTTCACGGTGCAGCTCACCGGTGCGGATGTTGGTCACGGCCCCGTCCGTCAAGGGAACCAGACAACTGTGGCAGATGCCCATACGGCATCCGTGGGGCAGCTGGTGTTGCGCGCGTTCGGCGGCCTCCAGGACGGTTTCGTCCGGGCCCACCCCCAGGGTCATCTCGGAACGGGTGAACCAAACTTCCCCGCGTTGGCCGCCGCTGAACTGCCTGGTGACATCGAAGCGTTCCACCACGGGGGGGGGCGCCGTGGCTGCGCGAGAGGTCCTCCACGGCGCTGACGAACGAGTCCGGGCCGCTCGCGTACGTCACCCGGTCCGCGTGATCGGGACACAGCTCGGCCAGGGCATCGGCGTCGGAGGCGTCGAGGCGGCCGCGTTCCTCGGTGAACCAGAAGACCGGCCGCAGACCCGGGAACTGGTCCGCGAGTTCCAGGATCTCGTCGTGGAAGATGCACGACTCCCGGCTCCGGGACACGTAGACCAGCACGACGTCGTGGTCCGGCCTGCGCGGCATGAGGGTCCGCAGCATGGACATCACCGGGGTGATCCCGGAACCGGCCACCATGAACAGCAATTCTGTGGGGGTGTCCGGGAGCAGGAACTGTCCTTCGGGGCGTTCCAGGTAGAGCACGTTGCCCGGGGCGGCGCGCTCAACGATGTGTTCGGACACCAGGCCCTGCGCTTTGACGGTGATCGACGGGTCACCGTGTTCGGGGGCGCTGATGGAGTACGGACGCCAGATCCGCTTCCCGTCCACTTCCACGCCGATCCGCGCCCACTGCCCCGCCCGGTGCGGGATCCACCCCTCACCCGCGGTGAAGAACAGGGTCACGGTGTCGGGGGTCTCGCGCCGCACGTGCGTGATGCGGCCTCGTGTGTAATGTGCGCTCGTCAGGGAGCCGAAGACCTGCGCGAAGGACCGTGGGTCCTGGGGGTAGCTCAGGATTCCAGCGGCTGCACGAAAGAATCCCTTGATCCCGGGGTGGCCCATACCCCAGTTCTACCTATTAGTAAGTAAACGTGCAATATGCGTCCAGCATGTGGGCGCCCCCTGCACCCCTCTGCTTTTACTGAGTAGAAGCAGCATCCGAGCACCCCGAGCTGCTTTTGCTCCACTAGATATTCGAGGAGGGCGGATGTGGCGCGGAGCTGGCGTGATCTGGACAACACCCCCGCATTTGGGCACTGTGGCTACTACGCGCGCGGACCCGGGGAGCGCCGTCGTCCCCGGATCCGCGCCGACTCCGAGGACCCGACCATGAGGGGAACCCCGCCATGACCGATCCCGCACCACATACGCCGCCATCCACCGAGGACGAACCGCAGGGCGAGGCCCGCGCCGACACCGTGGGGGCTCTGCTGCAACGGGCCGTGTCGCGCAACGGCGGTGCCACCGCGTTGCTCTTCCAGGACCGGTGCTGGTCGTACCGGGAGCTGGGGGACGCGGTCCGGCGGGTCGCGCGCCGCCTGGCCGATGCGGGCCTGACCCCGGGGACGCGCGTCGCGGCGTTCGGCGTGAACTCGGACGTCTACGCGATCCTGTACCTCGCGTGCGCCCAAGCGGGGCTCGTGCACGTCCCCGTCAACTTCGCGCTGAAAGGGGACGAGCTCGCGTACGTCCTCGAGGACTCCGGGGCCACCACGGTGATTGCCGATCCCGAACTGTTGCCGCTCGTGGCGCAGGTCCGGGACTCCGGGAGAGCACGCGCCGTCGAACGCGTCCTGCCCATGCTGCCCGGCGGCGAGGACGACGACACCTCGCTTCAGGAGACCGCGTTCGATCCCCGGGCCAACGACGCTGCCGTCCGGGTGACGGTGCGCGGCCACGATCTGCTGCAGCTGCTTTACACCTCCGGCACCACGTCCGCGCCCAAGGGCGCCATGATGACGCACGCCGCTCTGTTGGCCGAGTACACGTCCGCGATCATCGCGCTGGACCTGACCGCGCAGGACCGTCCGCTCGTGGCCATGCCGCTCTACCACTCGGCGGGCATGCACGTGTTCCTGCTGCCCTACCTCGCTCTGGGGGCGGCGGTGCGATTGACCCGGAAACCGGATATCGCCGAGATCCTGCAGCTGGTCGAGGAGGAGCACGTGGGTTCGCTGTTCCTGGCGCCCACCGTATGGGTGCCGCTGAGCAATCACCCCGACCTCGAGACTCGGGACCTGTCGTCGTTGCGCAAGGCGCAGTACGGCGCGTCCATCATGCCCGTCACGGTGCTGCAACGGTTGCGCTCCCGCTATCCGGGCATCGGGTTCTACAACTGCTTCGGGCAGTCGGAACTCGGGCCCCTGTGCACCGTCCTGACACCCGCCGAGCACGACGCCCGTCCGGCGTCGTGTGGGCGTCCCGTGTTCAACGTGGAGGCGCGGGTGGTCACGTCCGAGGGTCGGGTCGCTCAACACGGGGAGCCAGGGGAGATCCAGTACCGCTCCCCGCAGCTGCTGACCGGCTACTGGAACAAGCCAGAGGCCACGGCGGACGCGTTCGTGGACGGCTGGTTCCGTTCCGGGGACCAGGTGGTGCAGGACGAACAGGGGTACATTCAGGTGGTGGACCGGATCAAGGACGTGATCAACACCGGGGGTGTCCTGGTGGCTCCTCGCGAGATCGAGGACTGCATCTACGAGCTGCCCGACGTCGCCGAGGTCGCGGTGGTGGGGCTCCCGGACAAACGGTGGATCGAGGCCGTCACGGCGGTGATCGTCCCCAAGGAGGGATCGGAGCTCACCGCGGAGTCGGTGCGCTCCCATGTGAAGGCCCGCCTGGCCGATTACAAGGTGCCCAAGCGTGTGGACTTCGTCGCGGAGCTGCCCCGCAACCAGTCCGGCAAGTTGCTCAAGCGCGAACTGCGGGCGGAACGGACGAACCCGGTATGAGGCAGGAGGACACCGTGGAACACCCCGATGCCGTCCGGGTGGAGCACAGAGCCGGCGTGGTGCGGATCGTGTGGGACCGCGCGGCCACCGGCAACGCCGTGGACCTGGACCTCGCGCGCGAGACACTGTCCGCCCTGCGACGGGCGGAAGCCGATCCCACCGTCCACGTGCTGACCCTCACGGGTTCGGGGCGGTTCTTCAGCGCGGGCGGTGACGTCAAGGGCATGGCCGGTCGTCCGGCCACCGAGCGTCCCGGGTTCCTGCGGGAACTCGCCTCCGCGGCCCGGGATCTGGCCCTGGCCATGGTGCGCTCGCGGCTGCTCATCATCGCCGGGGTCAATGGCACGGCGGCCGGGGCCGGACTGGGGCTGATCCTCAACTCCGACTGGGCGCTCATCCGGGAGGACGCCACCGTGCTCGCCGCCTACGCCGCGATCGGCCTGACGCCGGACACCGGTGTGTCCTATCTGCTGCCCCGCGCAGTGGGTCATCAACGTTCGGTGGAACTGACCCTCGGGGGTCGCCGGCTCACCGGGATGGAAGCGGTCGAGTGGGGGATTGCCGCTGAATCCGTTTCGGCGGAGGAGTTCGCCGAGCGATTGACGGAGGTGGAGGACCGTTTCGTCGCGGGAACCGCCGGTTCCTACGGGTCCACGAAGCGCTTGCTGCGCCGCGGCGTCGTCGCGGAGTACGAGACCCACCTGGCGGAGGAGATCAGCGTGATCGCCGAGCGCTCCGGGACTCCGGAGTCCGTGGCCCTCGTGGACGGCTTCGCGGGCCGGGGGTGAACCGGCTCCGGTCATGAACGAGGCCCCTGTTCCCCCGGAAATTCGGGGAGGCAGGGGCCTCGAAAATTGGCGGTGACGGTGGGATTTGAACCCACGTTGGCTTTGACACCAAACATCATTTCGAGTGATGCACCTTCGGCCGCTCGGACACGTCACCAACTCCCAGCACTTTACAGCCCGGGGCGCAACCCCTCCAAACCAGGGCTGGGCGCGGACCGGCTCAGGGGTTGCGGTGGCCCCGGAAGAACTCGTGCAGCAAGGCGGCGCACTCGGCCTCGCGAACCCCGCCCGTGACCTCCACCCAGTGGTTCAGGCGCGGATCACGCACGATGTCGAACACCGATCCGCACGCCCCCGCCTTGGGGTCCCATGCCCCGAACACCACGGTGGGCACCCGAGCCAGCACGATCGCCCCGGCGCACATGGCGCACGGTTCGAGCGTCACCACCAGGGTGCAGCCTTCCAGCCGCCAGGACCCCAGCGCGCGGGAAGCCTTCCGCAGGGCCAGGACCTCGGCGTGGGCGGTGGGATCGCCGTCGGCCTCGCGGCGGTTGTACCCGCGCCCGATGACCCGGCCGTCCGGGTCCAGGACGACGGCGCCGATCGGCACGTCCCCCGTGCCTTCCGTGGCGCGGGCCTCTGACAGAGCCAGGTCCATCCAGCCCGAGAGCTGGATGGACCTGGCGGTGTGCGGTAATGCCACGCTGTGTCAGCGCTGGACGCGGTTCTGGTTGAACCACGCGGAGGTAGGGGCGCGGAACGCGGTCACGATCCACAGGATGTCCACCACGACCTTCACGATCATCAGGATGGCCATGATGATGTTCCACGGCGCGGGGTAGATGAAGACACCGAACAGGCCGAAGATTCCGCTCAGGATGGCGATGGCCGCGAGGACGGTGCCCAGGATGCGAGCCCAGTTCTTGCCCTTCTTCAGGCCGTTGTAGACCAGGAAGTACAGCGCGAGTCCGATGATCAGGCTGATGATGCTGGCGACGGGGCCGGTGGTCATGGCCATCTGGCTCGCGCTCTGATCGGCCATTTCCGTGCTCAGGCCCATGTCGCGGTACATCTGGGTGTAGTCCACGCTGCTCGCCGCGATCAGGCCGATGATGCCGTTGAGGACGTAGAGCCCCAGGGACGCCAGGGTCAGCTTGAGCAGCTTGTCCACCGTGGAGGGGCGGTCCATGGTGCCGGTGTACTGGTTGGGGTTGTACTCCGAGGTGCCGTACTTGCCGCCGGTCATGCCGTACTGCTGGCCCTGGGGCGCGCCGTTGACTGCGCCCTGCCCGCGGGGCTGGGGCGGCACGGGCTGGGTCGCGCCCGGGTCACCGTACGGAGGGTTGTGCGGGTTGTTGTTGGGGGTGTCGTTGCTCATGAGGACTGTCCTTCCTGTGCATCGTGCGAGTGATACTGCGTGAGTGTGGGGGGATTACTCGTATCGAAGGGCATTGATGGGATCCTGCCGGGCCGCCCGCATGGCGGGGATGGTCCCGGCGAGGAACGCGATGAACATCACTGCGAGGATGATGATCACGATCTTGAGCGGGTCGAACAAGAACAGACTCAGCCCGGGCAGCGAGGAAAGCAACCCGTTGGAGAGGACCCCGCTGAGGATGCTGCCGGTGGCCATGCCCACGGCGGCTCCGATCGCGGAGCCCAGGAAACCGATGAAGATGGCCTCGAGGGAGAACAGGCCGAAGACCTTGCCCCCGCTCATCCCCATGGCCTTCATGAGCCCGATCTCGCGGGTGCGTTCCTGGACGGACATGAGCAGCGTGTTCACGATGCCGAATCCGGCCGCGAGCAGCGCGATGATCGCGAAGGAGTTGAGGATCCACACGATCCCGTTGATCACGGCCCGGAACATCCCGAGCTGGTCCTCGACCGTTACGCCCAGCATGTCGTCGTCCGCGAGCTGGGACTTGATGGGGCCCACCTCGGTGTTGTCGCTCAGGTTGGCCGTGGCGGTGAAGTACGTGTTGGGCATCTCCCGGGGTGAACCCGAGGTCTGGTACTCGTACAGCTTCCTGTTCAGCTCCGACGAGGGAATGGGGCTGGTGGACGCGCCCGCGAGGGAGGCCTGGCTGATGCCGGAGACCCGGACGTCGAAGGCTCGGGTCTCGCCGGCGGCGTTGCGCATGGCGATCGTCACGGTTTTGCCCACGGCGTCCTCGTTGGAGTCGAAGCCCAGGGGCGCCACCCAGGAGGCGGGCAGCAGGATCTCGTCCGCGGACCGGTCCGGGGTCTCACCGGCCTCCAGCTGCAGCCCTTCCGCTTCCGCCGGGGAGCCCAGGCTCAGCTGGAACTTCTTGCCGTCGGGGGCCTCCAGGTAGGTGGGCGTGACCATGTACATGGGGTCCACGGACTCCACGCCGTCGATATCCCTGATCTTGTCGATGTCGGCGTCCGTGAGCCCTGCGATCGAACCGAACCCCGTCTGCACATTGGCCCGCTCGGGGTCGTACTCGGTGGGCCCGTCCTCCTGGCCGGAGCCGGGGGTGGAGCGCTCGGACACTTTCTGGACGTACAGGGCGTTCTGGTTACCGAACGCGGCCACGGTCTTGTCGATGTAGTCGTTGACGCCGGTGCCGATGCCCGAGGTCAGCGTGAGCGTGAAGGAACCGATGAAGATGGCGATCACGGTCAGGATGGTGCGGGCCTTGGACCGGAACGTGTTGGCGATCGCCGTGCGCAGCAGATCGAGGAATTTCACGCGGTGGCTCCTGGCTGGTCGGTCGGGCGGTGTGGGGTGTTGGTGGCCCAAGGGGCGGCGTGCTTGCCCGGCCGCACGGGTTCCTGGGCGGCGCGGGTGAGCTCGGCGGCGTCGGCCTCGCTGAGGGTGATCATCTCGCCGGTCGTGGGCTCGGTGATCCGGACGGTCCCGGTGGCGTCGTCGGCGCCCGCCGGGTGCGCGGCGCGGCGCGGCTGCCGATCGACGACGTCGTTCGTGGCCGCCTCCGGGGTCGGTACGATCTGCCCGTCCACGAGGTAGATCTGCCGGGAGCACCGCTGCGCGAGGTCCAGATCATGGGTCACGATCACCAGGGTGATGCCCTTGTCCCGGTTGAGCCCGAAGAGGATGTCCTCCACAACCCGGGACGTTGCCGAGTCCAGGTTCCCGGTGGGCTCGTCCGCGAAGATCACGGAGGGTTCGTTGATCAGGGCTCGCGCGATCACCACGCGCTGTTTCTGACCACCCGAAAGATCGGTGGCCTTGTTCTCGGCCTTGTCCGCCATGTCCAGTTGGTCGAGGACTTCCATGCCGCGGCGTTTGCGCTCACCGGCCGGAACACCCGCGATCTTCAGAGGGAGCGTGACGTTTTCCAACACGCTCTGATTGGGGGTCAGGAAGAACTGCTGGAACACGAAACCGAACGCGGAATTGCGCAGTTCGTTGAGTTCTTTGGCATTCAGATCCCCGGTGGGCTTGCCCTCCAGGGCCACGACGCCGTGCGTGGGGGCGTCCAGCAACGCCAGCAGGTGCATGAGAGTGGATTTGCCCGAACCGGATTTTCCCACCACCGCAACGGACTCGCCCTTGCCGATCTCCAGGTTGATGCCCTTGAGGGCGTCGAAGCGGGTTTCTCCTCTGCCGTAGATCTTGACCAAATTCTCCGTTTCGAGAACCGGAGCCGTCATATTCAGGTGTCCCTTCCGAGGATTGCCGTGCGCAGAACCATGTCGAGTCTCCCGTATGACCCTATGGCACGTCCTCGTCCCCTCGGCTGATCTTCCCCGGCGTGTGATGAATCCGTGACGTCCGCGGGCCCTGCGGCGGCTGCTAGATTCTGAGGTATGCGAGTCACTGTCTTGGATCACCCCCTGGTCGCCCACAAACTGAGTGTGCTGCGCGACAAGGACACCTCCTCCCCGGTGTTCCGGTTGTTGGTGGAGGAACTGGTCACCCTGCTGGCGTACGAGGCGACCCGGGACGTGCGCGTGGAGCCGGTCACGGTACGGACCCCGGTGGCCGAGACCCAGGGGATCGCGCTCGCGTACCCGCGGCCGCTCGTGGTGCCCATCCTGCGCGCGGGGCTGGGCATGCTCGAGGGGATGACCCGGTTGATCCCCACCGCGGAGGTCGGGTTCCTGGGGATGGCGCGTGACGACACCACGCTGGACATCATCACGTACGCCGAACGGCTGCCGGACGATCTCACGGGCCGTCAGGTGTACGTGCTCGATCCCATGCTCGCCACGGGTGGCACGCTGAGCGAGGCCATCAAGTTCCTCTACCGCCGCGGTGCCGAACAGATCACGTGCGTGTGCTTGCTGGCGGCGCCCGAGGGCCTCGACCGGTTGACCCGGGAACTGGACGACAGCGAGGTCAATGTGGTGCTGGCGTCCGTGGACGAACGACTGGACGAGAACGCGTACATCGTTCCCGGCCTCGGGGATGCGGGCGACCGCCTGTACGGCGTCGCGCACTGAGGCCCCGCTCGTCGGCTCTCGGAAAGCATCTCGAGCGGGGAAGTAGCCCCTCATCTCGGCGAGAATGCAATCCATTTCGCCATGGGATCGCGTGAATCAAGAGTAGGTCTCACTATGTGAGAAAAAAACCCATATATTACTTGCCAGTCCAGCCGCGCGTCGCAGAACATGATGACAATGCCGTTTTCCAGGGAATTCATGGGAACGGGGGCATCACGAGGCAGGGGTTCGAATGTCAGGCGCACCGGGTTACGTCCACATCTCGCAGCGACACCGACTGGGTGGAGCCCAGTCCACGGCCCGACCCCGCGGGGCGCATCGCATGGTGGGGACCGCTGAGGATTTCCGACACCTGCGTTCCGTCGCCGCCGAACACGGTGCCGATTCACGCCTGGAACGTCAACCGGGCGCGGGGCAGCAGCCCACTGAGGCCCGCGGCTTCGTGATCTACGTGGGCGTGGACGAGCAAGCCGCCGCCGACCGCGGGATCAACCTCGTGCAGCTCGTGCAGGACGTCCGCCAGTTCATCAGCTCCGCGGTCCCCGAGTCCGATTCCTACGCCGCCGTGGCCCTCGCCCCGGTGCACGCGGAAGGCACGGATCTCGAAGTCGTGCGCAGCGCGTTGGGTGACCCCACGTTCTCGGACCCGGTGATCGAACCCATTGCGCCGCTGCCCGCGGCCGGTGCCGGGAGTGCGATTGACCGTCAGCGGGTGGGCGTGCTGATCGACCTCTCCCGCCGCGAAGTGTTCCTGGACGGGGAGCTGCTGAACCTGACCCACCGCGAGTTCGAACTGCTCAACTACCTCGTGGAGAACGGCACCCGCACCGTGGGTCGCACCGAGCTGCTCGACAGCCTGTGGGGTGACGCCGAGGAGGTCCCCTCCGAGCGCACGATCGACGTGCACGTGCGGCGGTTGCGTTCCAAGCTGGGTCGCTTGGCCAACACCGTGCGCACCGTGCGCGGTCAGGGGTACCGGTTCTACGACCACCCCGAGGTCGTCGTGTGGGCCGCGCCCGAGTACTCCATCTAATCCTCCTCAGTCGCGAGACCGCGCTCACCCGGGAGCGCGCCGTCGCGTTGCTTCCGTGACCGGGCTGCACCCCGCCGTGACACACTGGGGCCCATGGCACCCCACGACCTCAAGCACCTGGTGATCATGCGGCACGGGGAAGCGGACTTCCCGCGGGACGTCCCTGACCACGACCGCCCCCTGGCGCCGCGCGGTGCCCGTGAGGCCGCGGACGTGGGACGGTGGCTGGCCGAACATGCCGCGCCGGACATGATCCTGGTGTCCCCGGCGCTGCGCACCCGCCAGACCATCACGTGGGTATGCCATGAACTCGGGGAGAGGGCCCCCACGCCGCAGTTGTGGGACGGGCTCTACGACGCCACGGACGCGCAGATCATCGCGGCCGTGAACCACGCCCCGGAAACCGTGCGCACCCTCATGGTGGTCGCCCACATGCCCGGGGTGCTGGACACCGTCCTGCGCCTGGCCTCTCGTGACTCGGACCAGGACGCCATGATGGATGCCGCCACGGGTTTCCCGACCGGGGGCACCGCGGTGCTCGAGGTCCCCGGGGACTGGGCCGTGCTCGACGGCGCCGACGCCCGCCTCACGCGCTTCCACACCCCGGGGGTCTAGAACCCGCACGGTTCCATGCGCCGCGGGCATGGGGGTCATGCGGAGCCCCCTCGGGTGTGGAGTTCACCCCGAGCCGGTGCTCAGCTCCTGGACTCGCAGGCCACGCCGTCGCCGTCGCCGTCCAAGCCGGGACGGTACCCCGGCGTGCCGGCGTAGAGCGGGGCCATCCCCGCCGTGCGCGCCTCGGCGCACCGCGAGAAATAGACGTCCGCACCCGGAACGCCCGGAACGCCCGGAGCTCCCGCACCGGGCGCCTCGGCCTCCGCGACGGCAGCGTCCGCAGGATCGGATCCCGCGCCCGCACCGGGTGCGGCCGGAGCGGGTGCCACAGGGGCCGGTGCCTCCGCCTCCGGAGTCGAGGGCGCCTCGGCGGCTGCCGCTTGCGCAGCCGGCGCCTCGGTCACGGGAGCCACGGGTGAGTCCGCGGGATCCGGGATGGGACGCGCTTCGGGCAGCGACTGCTCGGGGCACGTGTCGAGCACGCGCACCATGGCGTTCTTCTCGGCGTCGGTGACCCACAACTCGTAGCGCTGCTTGACCGCGATCTGGGTGGCCACGTACTCGCAGCGCTCGCCGGTGCGCGGCGGCAGCCACGTGGCGGCGTCCGCGTCCGACTTGGTGTTGTTGCTCTGACCGTCCACGGCGAGCAGGTTGAGCGGGTCGTTCGCGAGTTCGGTGCGCCGCGCGGCGTCGAGCTGCTGCGCGCCCTTCTGCCACGCGTCCGACAGTGCGACCACGTGATCGATCTGCACCTGTGAGCTCGTGGCCTGCCCGGCCACGAAGTCGATCGTCTCTCCGGTGTACGGGCTCTCGAGCGCCCCGGAGCTCACGTTGCACCCGTGCGTCCCCGGCTTGACGGCGATCCCCGTGAGGTCCCGGCGCAGGATGTCGTTGCGAGTGTCGCAGCCGTTGTGATCGGTGTCCGCCCAGCGCGGGCCGAACTGGTCCCGCGAGTAGTCGGTCTTGGGCGCGCGCCCCTTCACGGGCAGGTCCCCGAGCGCGGCCAGCGCGGTCCCGGCCGCCGCGTGATCGGTGGTGTCCTGCGGGGACGCCGCCGCCGCGGGGGACGTCGCGTCTTCCGTGCCCCGGGTGGGGGACGGTGACTGCGCGGCGGGCGTCGTCGTCGGGGCCGCAGCGCTCGTGGTCGCGGAGGCGGATGGGGAGGGTGCCGCCGAATCGGTGGGAGCCGCGCACCCCGTGAGAGCCAGCGCGAGCGCCGCGGCGCCCAGGGCGAGACGACGAACAGGGGTCGTGAGAGGGGACACGGCGGTACCTCGATCCTGGAGCCGATCCTGATACCGAGGCGCGGCGGTGAATGAGAAGGACCCCGCATCCTGGGGGATGCGGGGTCCGACAAGAAGTGCGCCCGATAGGATTCGAACCTACAACCTTCTGATCCGTAGTCAGATGCTCTATCCGTTGAGCTACAGGCGCTCCTGAAGCAACGACCAAGGCCCTTGCAACGGGTAATAACTTACACCCGCCGGTGCCCGGCGACAAATCGCGCCGGAGCGGTGCCCTCGCGGTGCCGGGGCGGCTGGGCGGTGCGAGCCGTGTGGTCGGGGCCGCGATGTGGTGTAACTCGCGTTCCGGAAGGCCACCCCCGCGATAGACTCCAGGCACACCCGCGCGCAACCCCCTGCGAGGTCGGCCCCCGGAACCGTTCCACAGTGACGTGGCAAGCATGAACGGGCGGCGCACCTCGGCGGGAAGCGGCACGTACGACGGCCTCAACGAGGAGACATGTCAATGGCTGACAACGGCACAGCAACCACCGGGACCACCGCCCTGAACCGCGAGGTCCAGCAGTCCCTGGACAATCCCCCCACGGATTACCGGGAGCTCGTGGACTGGGTGCGTGGGATCGCCGAGCTGGCCCAGCCGGATCGCATCCACTGGGCAGACGGTTCGGAAGCCGAGTGGACCCGGCTCACCGACCTCATGGTGGAGGCGGGCACCCTGGTCCGGCTCTCGGACGAGAAGCTCCCCAATTCCTTCGCGGCGTTCTCGGACCCCGAGGACGTGGCCCGCGTGGAGGAGCGCACGTTCATCTGCACCAAGACCGAGAAGGGTGCCGGTCCCACCAACAACTGGGAAGACCCCACGGCCATGAAGGAGACGCTGACCAAGCGTTTCAACGGGGCCATGCGCGGCCGCACCATGTACGTGATCCCGTTCGTGATGGGTTCCCTGGACGCCCAGAAGCCCCAGTACGGCGTGGAGATCACGGACTCGCCCTACGTGGTGTGCTCCATGCGGATCATGGCCACGATCGGCACGCCCGTCCTCGAGAGGATGTCCCGCGACAAGGCGGAGTTCGTGGAGTGCGTCCACTCCCTGGGTGCCCCGCTGCGGCCCGGCGAGCAGGACGTGCCGTGGCCGTGCAACCCCGCCAAGTACATCGTGCAGTTCCCCGAGGACCGGGCCATCTGGTCCTTCGGCTCCGGTTACGGCGGCAACGCACTGCTGGGCAAGAAGTGCTACGCGCTGCGCATCGCCTCGGCGATCGCCCATGACGAGGGCTGGCTGGCTGAGCACATGCTCATCCTCAAGATCACCGACCCGCAGGGGGAGTCCCACTACATCGCGGGGGCGTTCCCGTCCGCGTGCGGCAAGACCAACTTCGCGATGCTCGAGCCCACCATCGAGGGTTGGAAGGCCGAGATGGTCGGGGACGACATCGCCTGGATCCGCTTCGGCAAGGACCACACCCCGCGCGTGGTCAACCCCGAGGCCGGCCTGTTCGGTGTGGCACCCGGCACCGGGTGGTCCACCAACCCCAACGCCATGCGGGCGATCGAACGCGGCAACACCATCTTCACCAACGTGGCGCTGACCGACGACGGCGGCGTGTGGTGGGAGGGTATGACCGACGACATCCCCGAGCACCTCACGGACTGGAAGGGCAACGACTGGACCCCCGAGTCCGGCCGCCCCGCCGCGCACCCCAACTCCCGGTTCTGCACCCCCATCAAGCAGGTCGAGATCCTGGCCCCCGAGTACGACGACCCCGAAGGTGTGCCGCTGTCCGCGATCATCTTCGGTGGCCGCCGCAAGACGACCGTGCCCCTGGTCTCCGAGTCCTTCGGGTGGGAACACGGCGTCTTCCTGGGAGCCACGCTGTCCTCCGAGACCACCGCGGCCGCCAAGGGCGCCGTGGGTGTGGTGCGCCGTGACCCCATGGCCATGCTCCCGTTCATCGGCTACAACGCCAATGACTACCTGGAGCACTGGCTGGATACCGGAGCCCGCGTGGGCGAGGAGAACATGCCGCGGATCTACTACGTCAACTGGTTCCGCCGCACCCCGGAGGGCGGTTTCGCGTGGCCCGGCTTCGGGGAGAACTCCCGCGTGGTCAAGTGGATCGTCGAACGCCTCAAGGGCACCGCGGAGGGACACGAGACCCCCGTGGGTGTGGTCCCGGGCAAGGAGGACCTGGACCTGACCGGCCTGGACATCTCCGACGCCGATCTCGAGGCCGCGCTGCGCGTGGACAAGGACGAGTGGCTCAACGAACTGCCCGGGATCGACGAGTGGTTCGCGCGCCTCGGCGACGTGCCCGAGGTGATCCTCGAACAGCGCGCCGGGCTCGAGGACCGGTTGCGCAACAGCTGACGCCGGTCTCCCGATCCGCGTTGTCACGCGGTCGGGGCCATCCTGTATGATCACGCCGCGCGGCCAGACCGGCCGCGCGGCGTCGTCATCGGTGGGCTGAGGGCGGGCCGGTGACGAAGGGACAACTGTGCGGCTGACAGCTTTTTCTGACATCGCGCTGCGGGTGCTGCTGCTCATGGGGGGGCTGCCCCCGGACACCATGATGTCCACGCAGCGCATCGCGGACGGCGTGGGGGCGCCGTACAACCACGTGGCCAAGACGGTGGCCAAACTGCGCGGGATGTCCCTGTTGTGCTCGCAACGCGGGCGCGCTGGCGGGGTCATGCTCACGGACGAGGGCCGGGAGGCCAGTGTGGGCCAGGTGCTGCGGATCCTGGAGGCGGACACCGCGATCGTGGAGTGCGAGGCGGACGAGGCCGCGTGCCCGCTCAACCACGGCTGCCGGCTGCGCCGGGCCCTGGCCGGGGCGCGTGAGGCCTTCTACCGGGAACTGGACGGCATCACCATCGCGGACCTCGTGAACCCCCGCCAGGTGGGCCCCATCGCGGTGCAACTGGGGCTGCGTCCCCCGAGCGTGCGAACCCCCGCCACCAGGGGTGGAGCGTCGGTTCTTTAACGTGCATTTCAAATGCTAAATTGACTCTCGTCACACCGCGATGAGAGGAAATCATCATGCTGTCCCAGAAGTCCCGCCCGGTCATCGAGCAAACCATCGGCGTGATCGCCGAGCGGATCCCCGCGATCACCCCCGAGTTCTACAAGTCCATGTTCAACGCCCGCCCCGATCTGCTGGACGGCATGTTCAGCCGTTCCAACCAGAAGAACGGCACCCAGCCGCAGGCGCTTGCCGGTTCCATCGCGGCCTTCGCCTTGCACCTGCTCAACCACCCGGACTCCTACCCGGACGAGGTGCTCTCGCGCGTGGCCCACAAGCACGCGTCCCTGGGATTGCTGCCCGAGGAGTACCCCACCGTCCATGAGCACCTGTTCGGGGCCATCGCCGCGGACCTGGGTGACGCCGCGACCCCCGAGGTCGTGGCCGCATGGGACGAGGTGTACTGGCTCATGGCGGATGCGCTGATCAAGCTCGAGAAGGGCCTCTACGGTCAGCAGGCCAATGACGTCATGTTCGCGCCCTTCAAACTCGTGTCCAAGGAGGACATTGCCGAAGGCGTGGTGGCGTTCGAGTTCGAACCCGCGGACGACACCCCGCTGACCCGCTCCATCCCCGGTCAGTACGTGACCATCCAGGTCAAGGTCAAGGACGGGATCCGCCAGCCCC
Organism: Kocuria sp. UBA1838; assembly: GCF_002338785.1. NCBI lineage: Bacteria > Bacillati > Actinomycetota > Actinomycetes > Micrococcales > Micrococcaceae > Kocuria > Kocuria sp. UBA1838. Next base: position 164,808 of record NZ_DDIY01000017.1, read on the forward strand.
GCCAGTTCACACTGGTGCCCTCCCAGGAGGGCCACCGCCGCGTGGTGATCCGCAAGGATCCCCACGGCGAGGTCACGCCCATCCTGCACGAGGACATCAACGAGGGCGACGTCCTGGAGATCTCCAACCCCTACGGTGACGTGGTGTTGGACGAGGGCCACGGCTCGCTCGTGCTGGCCTCGGCCGGCATCGGCACCACACCCATCGTCGCGTTCCTGGACCGCCTGGCCAAGGAGGGTTCGCAGCGCAAGGTCACCGTGCTGCACGCGGATCATTCCAAGGAACGCTGGCCCGGCCGCCAGATCATGGAGCGTCTCGTGGACAGCCTGCCCAACGCCACGATGATCACCTGGATGGAGACCCCCGGTGAGGGCGACCACGAGGGCTTCATGAACATCGCGGACGTGGACCTGGACGTGGACGAGGACACCAACGCGTTCATGTGCGGCCCCCTGCCCTTCATGAAGGCGCTGCGCTCGCAGCTCATCGAGAAGGGTGTGCCGGGGCGCAACATTCACTACGAGATCTTCGGTCCCGACCAGTGGATGCTCCACGATGAGGCGCGCGCCGCGAACGCCTGAGCCTCCCTGACATGACGACGACGCCGCGTGGCCACCTGGGCCGCGCGGCGTCGTCGTGTTCTGCGGGCCGTCCCGGGCAGCCCGCGGCGGGTGCCCGGGACGGCGTTTCGAGCGGGGGCGCCGCGGGTGGGACCCGCGGCGCCCGGCGGGCTCAGTCCTGCCGGACGAGCTGCAGGACGGTGTCCCGCACCGACTCCATGGCGGCGGCGTCCGGGGCCTCCACGTTGAGCCGCAGGAACGGCTCGGTGTTGGACGGACGCAGGTTGAACCACCAGCCCTGCTCGGGGTGGGTGAACGTGGTGCCGTCCATGTCCTCGACCTGCACGGCGGGGTCCGTGGCTGCGAAGTGTGCCCGGACGCGGTCCACCGCGGCGGCCTTGTCCTCGATCTCGGAGTTGATCTCCCCGGAGGCCACGTAGGGGTCGTACGTGCGCATGAGATCGCTCAGCGGCGCGTCCTGTTCACCCAGCGCGGCCAGCACGTGCATCGCGGCGAGCATGCCCGTGTCCGCGTTGAAGAAGTCCTTGAAGTAGTAGTGCGCGGAGTGCTCACCGCCGAAGACGGCGCGCTCGGAGGCCATGACCGCCTTGATGAAGGAGTGGCCCACGCGCGTGCGCACGGCACGCCCGCCCGAGGCCTCGATCCGCTCGGGGACCGCCTTGGACGTGATGAGGTTGTGGATCACCACGGGCCGGTCCTCACCCGCGGCGCGGGCCCGGGTGATCTCGCGCTCGGCGACGATCGCGGCCACCGCGGACGGGGAGACGGGATCACCGTTCTGGTCCACCACGAAGCAGCGGTCGGCGTCGCCGTCGAACGCGAGCCCGATGTCCGCACCGTGCTCGCGCACGGCCCGCTGCAGGTCCTCGAGGTTGGCGGGCTCGAGTGGGTTGGCGGGGTGGTTGGGGAACGTGCCGTCCAGCTCGAAGTACAGTGGGACGATCTCGAGCGGCAGCGGGTCCAACAGTGCGTCCCCGAGCACCGCCGGAGTGGTCAGCCCGGCCATCCCGTTGCCCGCGTCCACCACGACCTTGAGGGGACGGATCCCGGAGAGGTCCACCAGGCTGCGCAGGTAATGGGCGTAGTCACCCAGTACGTCCCGGCGCGAGACCTGGCCGCGGTGCTCGGAGGCCGGGATCTCCCCGGCGTCCAGGTAGCGCTGTGCGACGTCGCGGATCTCGTACAGGCCGGTGTCCGAGGAGACGGGGACGGCCCCGGCCTTGGCCATCTTGATGCCGTTGTACTCGGCCGGGTTGTGGCTCGCGGTGAAGGTGACGCCGGCGCTGTCCAGGGTGCCGCACGCGAAGTACAGCTCGTCCGTGGAGATGCTGCCGATCACCGTGACGTCCGCACCGCGGCGGGTGGCGCCGGCCGCGAACGCCTC
>NZ_DDIY01000017.1:166977-194624 GCF_002338785.1 Kocuria sp. UBA1838
GTGATGCTCTCGCCCACGATGCCGCGGACGTCGTACGCCTTGAATGATGAGGAAAGATCTGTGGTCACCGTCCCGATTCTACGTGAGCGGGATCGGTGAACCCCGGTAGTCCGGCGTTTTCCGGGGCGCTGTGGTTACATGTTCGACATGGCCGAGTTCTTGAGGATGACCAATCCGATCCAGCACTACGCGTGGGGATCGCGATCGGTCCTCGCCGGCATGCAGGGGCGCTCCGCACCCACCGAGGAACCCGAGGCCGAGCTGTGGATGGGTGCCCACGCGAGCGCTCCGTCCCGGGTGACCCTCGACGGGGTCCAGCGCGGCCTGGACGAAGTGGCCCCCGACCTGCCGTTCCTCCTGAAGATCCTCGCGATCGCGGCGCCGCTGTCCATCCAGGTGCACCCGTCCGAGGAACAGGCCCGTGAGGGGTTCGCGCGGGAGAACGCCGCGGGCGTCGCGCGGGACTCCGCGCACCGTAATTACAAGGACGAGCGCGCCAAACCGGAGACGGTCGTGGCGTTGTCACCCATGTGGTTGCTCGCGGGTCAGCAGGAACGGGCCGACCTGAAGCGCCTCGCCCGGGAACTAAACCTCCCGTGGCTCGTGGACGCCGCGGCGTCCGAGTGTCCCGTGCAGTACGCGCTCGAGCTCGACGACGACGCCGCTGCCGCCGCCGTGCGCGCGTGCGTCACCGCTGCGGATACCACCCCGGCCACCTCGCCCCGCGGCGAGGACGCGGACAAACCCCGGTTGTCCGCGGAGGCGGATCCCGTGGAACGCGCGACGCACCTGATCCGGTTGTTGACCCACCACTACCCGGGTGACCGGGGTCTGCTCGTGGCCCTGTGTATGAACATGGTGCACCTGGCCCCCGGCCAGGCCCTGTTCACCCCGGACCGACAGGTGCACGCGTACCTCAGCGGCACCGCGGTGGAGATCATGGGGTGCTCGGACAACGTGCTGCGCGCTGGTCTGACCGCCAAGCACGTGGACGTCCCGGAACTGCTGAGGGTCATGGCCACCGCCCAGCAACCCGTGAGCGTCCTGGAACCGCGCGAGGCCGAGGACGGCGTGGTGCGGTACACGCTGTGGGACCCCGCTCTCTCCCTGGCCGCGGTGCGCGTGAGCCCGCAGCGCCCCGTCACCCGGGAGCTCGCGGGGGTGTGCATGGTGCTCGTGACCGAGGGGGACGTGGAGGTCTCCGCGCGCTCTGCTGGTGACGCGGACGCGGAGGGTGCGCGAGCGACGTCGGGCGAGTCCCTGATCTGCCTGGAGACCCCGAGCACGGTGACCCTGAGCGGGGACGGGCGGGTGTTCCTCGTGGAGGCGGTTACGCCCGCGCGCTGAGGTTTTCGGGTCTCACCCTTTAGGTTGTCGCGTAATTTCCTGTTTGAGCGTTCAATGGATGGGCACCCTTTCTACGACCCTGATATTGGAGCGCACATGGACCGGCGGATCGAACGCACCCGTGCGGCCGTGGTGGAAGCCGCCGTCGAACTGGTCGCGCGCCGGGGCTCCCAGGTGGGGATGACCGAGATCGCGCAGGCCGCGGGGGTCAGCCGCAAGGCCGTGTACGAGAACTTCGGCTCGCGGGACCAGGTGCTGCTCGGCGCCACGCAATCCTTGCTGGCCCGCCTCCCCCTGGACCCGAGCGCCCTGCAGAACCGCGAGGCCAGTCCGCTGGACCTGGTCCTGCCCCCGCTCGTGGCGCACCTGGACGAGCACCAGGAGTTCTACCGGGCCATGCTGTGCGGGCCCGGTCCTTCCCTGGCACGTAGGGCGGTCGCGGAACACGCCATGACGGGTCTGCGCAGCCTCCGGGAGGATCGCGAGAGCGGGGAGGACCGCGGCGTCGTCGAGATCCGGGACCGGTTCGTGGTCCACGGCCTACTGGGCGTGCTCGCGGACGCACTCGCCGAACAGCAGGACGCAGACCTGTCGACCCTCGCCCGGGTGCTCAACGCGAGCCTCGCCAACGGCGGCCTCGAGAACTGAGGTCCCGCAGGGTGTGACGGGCCCGTGAGGCCGAGGCGTTCCGGCCCCGCCGGGCGCGGAGGACCCCCATATCGCGCGGCGGCAGGGGGACCGGGTGGGCCCCGGGGGTTCGGAATAATCCGCCGCTGACGCATGCTGTACTGGATGTCGGGGGCACGCGCTGTCCCCGCGACACCCGTTCCGACAGGAAGGACCCGCAATGTCCGAGATCACGATCATCGGTGGCCACGGCAAGGTGGCGCTGCAGCTGAGCCGATTGCTGTCCACGCAGGGGGACACCGTCAACGCGGTGATCCGCAAGCGGGAGCAGAGCCAGGACGTGGAGAACACCGGGGCAACACCGGTCGTCGCGGACGTCCAGGAGTTGGACGTTGAGGCCATGACGGAGCTGTTCTCCGGCCAGGACGCCGTCGTGTGGTCCGCGGGCGCGGGCGGGGGCGACCCCGAGCGCACGTACGCCGTGGACCGGGACGCCGCGATCCGTTCCATGGACGCCGCACAGGCCGCCGGCGTCAGGCACTACGTCATGGTGTCCTACATGGGCGCCGGGCAGGACCACGGGGTCCCCGAGGACAACGACTTCTACTCCTACGCGCAGTCCAAGGCGGACGCGGACGACCACTTGCGCGCGAGCTCCCTCGAGTGGACCATCCTGGGCCCCGGGACGCTCACCGACGACGACCCCTCGGGGGAGATCACGCTGGGCCGCGCCGGCAGCGACGACGAGAAGAAGACGGCACGCGGCAACGTGGCCCTCGTGGCCGCCCGGGCGCTCGCCGATCCGCGGGGCACCGCCGGGAAGTTCATCGAGTTCTCCGACGGTGACACACCGATCGCTGAGGCGCTCGAGAACCTGGGCTGACCTGGAGCCTTTGTCAGTCGTGATCGCCCGGTCCGTGGCGGGCCCCACCGGGGTCCGCGTGGGCCGGGCGATTTCTCACGCCCGGTCGCGGCAGATCGGGCCCCGCGAATCAGGCCCTGATGGTTCGGACTCCGGCAGCTCGGCCCCGGTGCCCGGTCCTGATAGCCGCTCCGGACCTGCGGGCCCTGTCTGCCGGGTGGCTGCGACCGGGGTCTTCCAGGCTGGGGTCTTCTAGGCTGGGGGCATGGAGATGCCGTCGATTCATCCCGCCGCGTCAGCCGGCCGCAATCAGGACAAGCTGGACCTGAACGAGACCATCGCCCTCACCGCCGTAGTGCACGGGACGGTGCAGGGCGTGGGGTTCCGCTACTGGTGCTGGCGCCAGGCCGAGAAACTGGGACTCGTGGGAAGTGCCACCAACAACCCGGACGGCACCGTGACCGTTGTGGCCGAGGGTCCGCGCTGGGCCGTGGGTGAGCTGCTGCAGGCGCTCATCTCCCGGGACACCCCCGGTGCGGTGATCACCGTGGACGAGCACTTCGGCCCGCCCACGGGGGCGTTCACCGACTTCAGCACGCACTGACCCGCGGGCGGAGTTCACCTGCCGTTGATCTGCGCTTCGTGGCGCGGCGCGCGGACATCGTGAACATGTCTTTCGTGCGCAGCGCGGACGATGTCGCGGATCTGCTGGAACAGCTGTCCGAGCTCGATGCCACGTCCATGGACGTGACCCTGAAGACCGAGACGGTGGGCGGTTTCGAGCAGCTGCCCATGATGTTGCTCGCGGCCATGCGGTGGCAGGACTCCGGGGTGAGCCGCGCGTGGGACGGGGCCGTGGCGGCGTCGTCGGCCGCGCGCATGATAGGCGCCGGGGGTCGGGCACACCGAAAGCGCTGCGCGCTGTGGAATAGTGGTGCTGATGTGTTCGGCGGTACCCGCCGAACACCCCCAACCCGTTTCGAGGAGTGGTCGTTGATGGACTTGAACCCCCTGAACAAGGCGTTCGACGAGAACGGCAAACCCAAGCCCGGTGTCAACAAGTTCCTGGACCATGTGCTGCGCATCCAACAGCCGTGGGTGGTCAAGGCGCTCAAGCGGGAGCGTGCGCAGCACCCCAAGGAGACGCCCGCCCAGATCGCCAAGCGTGCCGAGAAGCTCTACCTGCGCTCCGTGACCATGGGCGGCGGCGCCGTGGGTGCCACCGCGGCGGTCCCCGGGATCGGCACCATCGCGTCCCTCGGGCTGTCCTCCGCCGCCGTGGCGGGCTACCTGGAGGCTACGGCCCTGTACGCGCAGGCCATGGCCGAACTGCACGGGGTGGAGCCCAAGGACGAGCAGCAGAACCGGACCATGATCATGGCGCTCATGCTCGGCGAGGACGGGAGCGCGCTCATGGGCCAGTTGCTGTCCAGCTCGTCCGCGAGCAAGAGCCTCACGAGCAAGTGGGGCCTGATGCTCGGCAAGTCCCCGGACAGCTCCCAGCGCTTCGACGTGGGCCGCTCGATCCGCAACATGTTCGTCAAGCGGTTCCTGGCCCGCCAGTCTGGCGCGGTGCTGGGCCGCGCGCTGCCGTTCGGTCTGGGGGCCGTGGTGGGGGGCGGCGCCAACCTGGCCATGGCCCGCCAGGTCATCAAGGCCTCACGCGAGGCCTTCGGGGATTTCCCGGACGAGTTCCCGCCCAACCTTGCCCTGGGTGAGCGCGCGGAGAAGTTCGAGGACGGTTCCCCCGACGGTGATCGGAAGGAACTGGAGTCCGACGCGAAGGGCCGGAAGAAGCGCAAGTAGGGCGCACAACCCCGGGTGGGGTCATGCGGTGCCCGGCGGCGCTCGTGAGTTCCGCCGGGCCCCCCGAATACATCTGTGTCCCGAAACAGCACGTGATCACGCGTGGAGCGTGCTGTTCCGGGACACAGGTGTTTGGTGCTGCCTCGGCCCTGCCCGGAGCCGCTCCGGGGGCGGGACCGGGCGGCGTCGGGCCGGACCGGCGGCTCAGTCCAGGTAACGGTCCACGAGCTGCTCGGCCAGGCCCGTGTACTGCCCGGGGCCCAGCTCGCTCAAGCGCCGGGCGGTGTCCTCGGAGAGGCCGAGGCCCGCGATGAACTCGTGCATCCGGTCGGCGTCCACGCGGTGGCCGCGGGTGAGTTCTTTGAGCCGCTCGTAGGGGTTGTCCATGCCCTCGCGGCCCGCAATGGCCTCGGCGCGCATGGCGGTCTGCACGGCCTCGCCCAGGACCTCCCAGTTCTGGTCCAAGTCCTCGGCGAGCACCTCCTGCGCCACGTCCAGGCGGTCGAGGCCCTTGAGCACGTTGGACACCGCGAGCAACGAGTGACCGAACGCCACCCCGATGTTGCGCTGGGACGAGGAGTCCGTGAGGTCCCGCTGCCACCGCGAGGTTACGAGGGTTGCGGCGAGCGTGTCCAGCAGCGAACACGAGATCTCCGCGTTGGCCTCCGCGTTCTCGAAGCGGATGGGGTTGACCTTGTGCGGCATGGTCGAGGAGCCCGTGGCACCCTCCACCGGGATCTGGTGGAAGTAACCGATCGAGATGTAGGACCACACGTCCGTGCAGAGGTTGTGCAGGATCCGGTTGAACCGGGCCATGTCCGCGTACAGCTCGGCCTGCCAGTCGTGGGACTCGATCTGGGTGGTCAGCGGGTTCCACGTGAGCCCCAGGTGGCTCACGAAGGACCGGGAGGTCTCGGGCCAGTCCGTGTCCGGGGCCGCGGCGGTGTGCGCTGCGAACGTCCCGGTGGCGCCGTTGAGCTTGCCCAGGAACTCGGTGTCCGCCACGCGCTGCACCTGGCGGCCCAGGCGGTGCGCGAACACTGCGAGTTCCTTGCCCAGGGTCGTGGGCGTGGCCGGCTGGCCGTGGGTGTGAGACAACATGGGGGTGGCCTTCGCGTCCCGCGCCATCGTGGCCACCGCCGCGACCAGTTCGCGCGCCGCGGGCAACCACACGTGGTTGATCGCATCGCGGATGCCGAGCGCGTAGGAGAGGTTGTTGATGTCCTCGGACGTGCACGCGAAGTGCACGAGCGGCGTCAGGTGCTCGAGGCCGAGCCCCGGCAGCCTGCGCCCGATGTAGTACTCCACCGCCTTGACGTCGTGCACCGTGACGGCCTCGATCTCAGCCAGTTCCGCGACCGACGCGGCGTCGAAGTCCGCGACGATTGCGCGCAGACCGCTCTTTTGCTCATCCGAGAGGGGTTCCAGACCCGTGAGCGCTCGCTGCTCGCACAGGTGGATGAACCACTCGACCTCCACGTGCACCCGTTCGCGGTTTAGCGCCGCTTCCGAGAGGTAGTCCACCAGCACGGCGGTCTGGGGGCGGTAACGGCCGTCCAGCGGTCCCAGCGCGATGGCGGGTGACTGCTGGCTCAGGGCCACACGTCCGGAGGGGAGGGTCTGCGCGGTGTTCGACATGGCCCTCATTCTTTCACGCGCCGGGGCGCCCCTCGCCGCGGTGAACGTCCTGCACCGCGGTCCTCGGGATGGCCGAGCAGGGCGTGGATACACATGCTTCCGGGGCCGCCCGAGCACAGGATCGCCGTTCCCTAGCCTGGTCGCGTAGCGCCCGCGTGGTGGGGCGCGGGAAGGAACCGGTCATGTCACAAATCGCGAGCCCGGTGTTCCCGGGAACGTCCCCGTCGGCGGTCTCGGCGCTGGTCCACGAACGGCTCTGCCTCGTGGCACGTCATTACGACGACGCCGCGGAGCACCTCGCGGGGCTCGCCTCCCGGATCGCGTCCCTCGCGGAGACCCACGGTGCGTGGGAGGGCCCGGGTGCCAGGTCCTTCCGGGCCCGCGCCGATCGCCACGAGCAGGAACTGCGAGACGTTTCGCACCGCTGTCGTGAAACCGCTCAGCTCGTGCGGACGGGAGCGGCCGCGCTCGCGGAACGGGTCGCGGCTGTGGAGAGCATCGCCCAGGTGGGAGCTCCCATGGCCGCGGCACTGAGCACGGTGCTGGGCGTGGGACTCGCGATGGGTCACGCTGCGAGCGCGTCGTGGGGCGGGTCGCCGTGACCGCGGCGGCGCGGACGGTCCTGGGCTCGAGCACCGGATCTTCGGAGGACGCAGCTGTGCCGGCCGCGGGTGATGAACAGGCCGGGAGGTCGGCCGTGCCGGTGGCGGGAGGTGGCCCCGCCGCCGTGCCGGTTGCGGAAGATGCGGCCGCCTCGTCTCCGCGGGACACTGCCGTGAGCATGGAACACGGCGTGACCGAGGTCCACGGGCGGGCCGAGGACCTCCAGAGCGAATTGTTCACCCCTGGTTCCGGGGAACGCCCCACGCCGGACGGCCACGCGGACCCGGAACGGGTCGCAGCCGCCGCCGAGGGCGCGAGAACCAGCATGGAGGTCTTGGGTGGCGTCCCGGGCGGCACCGCGGTCATGGTGGACACGGACGTCATCTCGGGGATCGAGGGCTCGCTCACCGCGGTGGTCGAGACCGTGGGCGGCGTCCTCGCCGGGCTCGTCCCGGTCACCGCCGAACTGCACCTGTGGTCCCTCACGGGGCAACCGTCCCTGGCGGGTGCGGGGGCGCTCGCCGATCTCGTGAGCCGCGACCTGCTCGCGCAGATCGCCGCACTGGAGGCCTCTGCCGCGCGACTGGTTCTCGCACGGCAGAACTACGAGACTGTGGAGAGGGCATTGACGTCCCTCCTGGCGGGGCGGGTGTGGGGTTTGCCCCTGTACGGTGTGACCCGCCTTCTGGCCCGGGATTGCGGTCGGACCCTGGAAGACCTGGACGTCGCACTGGCTCGCGCGGGGATCGACTCACCGCACAAGTTCCTCGAGCGCGTCCAGCCGTGGCAGTACGGGCTCCTCATCCGGGGAGGTGGTCCGCGCGGGACCGACGCCCTCATCCGCGGGCCTGGCCTGGACGATCTCATGGATGGGCTGCTTCAGTACCCCGTCGTGCCCGGCGGGAGTGCCTCCGGGTCCCACACCGCCCCGGGAGCCGGTGCGGGCACCCCGGGAGCCGGTGCGGACGCACCAGGGCCCGGCGCCGTCGCGGCGGAGCCGGGCGGGAGAACCGGCGGTGCGGCGTCGTCGGCGCCGAGGCCCTTAACGCTGGGCCAGCACGCGCGAGCGCTGGCCGTGGGGTTGCTCACCGCGTACGGCAGGTCCGAGAAGACCACTGGGGGCGCGGGCGACCCGTGGCGGGATGCAGCGGGGGAGGAACCCGGGGTGCTCGGGGCCATGCTCGCGCCCGCCTCGGCCGCCGTGCTGTCGGTTTCTCTGGCGGGCATCGCGTGGTACACGCCGTATCGCAAGGGGCGCCGGTTGACCCCGGCAGAGGCCTTCGACCGCGGTGTGCCGGCTGCCCTGCGACCGGTGCTCGCCCCGCGCGCGTTACGCGAGGCACGCCGGGAGGTGTTCACCGGGGTGACCGCCGCGAACGCGGCCCGCCACCACATGACGGGCATGCCCGAGCGACCGCTTCCGGCGGGGGTGCGGCACGCGGGAGCCGTGCCCACCACGATCGCGGGGACCGCCGCGGCGCTCAAGGACGCCAAGAACATCGTCTCGGGCGCGGGCCCGGACGGGGCGCAGGTCGAGAACAGCACGGTCATGGTGCAGAAGGCCACGGACGGGAACGGGAGGACGGCGTACTCCGTGGTGCTGACCGGGACCGAGAAGTGGGAGGACAGTCCCGGCGTACATGATCTGAAGGGGATCGGGCAGGGCATCACGGCGCAACCGGACGCTGCACTCACCGAGCTGCCCCAGGCGCAGCGCATGGCCGTGCAGGCGCTGCAGGACGCGGGCATCCGCTCCGGGGACACCGTGGTGCTCACGGGCCACAGCCTGGGCGGGATCGACGCCGCTGGGCTGGCTGCCAACCGTGCGTTCCGTGAGCGTTATGACGTCGCCGCGGTCACCACGTTCGGTTCGCCCGTGGGGGACTTCGAGATCCCCGAGGGCACGTCCGTGATGGCGGTGGAACACGTGGACGACGTCGTGCCCACCCTGGACGGCGTGCCCAACCCGGATGCCGACCACCGATCCACGGTGCGCGTGAACACCCCCTATCAGGATGCGCTGACCCTGAAGCAGGGGTTCAGGGGGATCGGGGCGCATGAGATGTACGTGTACACGGTGGGCGCCCAGGGGATCACCGATTCGCGGCACCCGGTCGTGGTGGCCCATGAGCAGCGGCTCGCGGACGCGGTGCCCCATGGGCCCGGGACGCGCACCGAAACGTACGTCTACGAGGGACAGGAGGAACACTGAGGCACCGACGAAGTGGGGCGGTCCCTGGCGTTAGCATGGCAGCTATGGAAACTTCCACGCCCGCTCCCGGATCGCAGGGGTCACCGCAGCGGACCACGCGCGTTACGCCGCGGGCGGTACTCGGCAAGCTCCCCGCGTACGCCGCGGGCAAGTCGGCCGCCGGGATCCCCGGTCTCGTGGCCTACAAGTTGGCATCCAACGAGAACCCCTTCGGTCCCGTTCCGGCCGTGCGGGAGGCGCTCGCGTCCTTCGACGCCTACAACCGCTATCCGGATCCCGCCGCGAGCGCCCTGCGTGAGGCCCTGGCGCAGTACCTGGACGTCCCCGCGCAGGACGTCGTGGCCGGTGCGGGCAGCCTGGGCGCACTCAACCAACTGCTCGCGGCCTTCGCCGGTTCCGGGGAGGACGGTCGCCCGGACGAGGTGATCCACGCGTGGCGCTCGTTCGAGGCGTATCCGATCTCGGTGGGTCTGGCCGGCGCGCTCGGCGTGCAGGTGCCCAACCTCCCGGACGGCTCGCACGATCTTGACGCGATGGCCCGCGCCGTCACCGACCGCACGCGGGTCATCCTGCTGTGCACCCCCAACAACCCCACGGGCCCCAGCCTGCGTGACGACGCCGTGCGCGAGTTCCTGAAGCGGGTCCCGTCCCACGTGGTGGTCGTCGTGGACGAGGCGTACTGGGAGTTCCAGCGCGCCGAGGGCCTGGCCGACGGCATCGAGCTCTACCGTGATCACCCCAATGTGGTCTCCCTGCGCACGTTCTCCAAGGCCCACGGTCTGGCCGGGCTGCGGGTGGGTTACACCGTGGCCCAGCAAGAGGTCACGCAGTACCTGCGCCAGAGCGCGCCGGCGTTCAGTGTCACAGAGGTGGCCCAGCTCGCTGCGATCGCGTCCCTCACGAACATCGACCAGGTCGAGGAACGGGTCCAGCGGGTCGTGGACGAACGGGAGCGCGTGCTGCGCGGACTCGACGACCTGGGGTGGCAGTACCCGCCCACCCAGGCGAACTTCGTGTGGCTGCCCCTCGGGGAGCACGGCGAAGCGTTCTCCCAGCTGTGCGATCAGCACGCCCTGTCCGTGCGGCGTTTCGGTGCGGAAGGGGTGCGCGTGAGTTTCGGGGAGCCCGAGGCGAACACCCGGTTCCTGGAACTGTGCGCCGCGTTCCCGCACCCCAGCACCATGCCCCTGCCTGGGCAGCCCTGAGACCGTTACGAGTACCGAGACCCCCGCGCACGCCCGGATCGCCGTGACGGTGGCGAGACGGCAGGCGAGGACAGCGGAAGGACCGACACCACCCATGGCATCACGCACCCACGCAGGCGCCGTGCCCAGCACGCTCCCGCGTCACCAGATCCTGGACGAACAGGGGGCGATCGCGGACGATGCCCTGTTGTCCCCGTACGTCGCGGACGTCACGGTCGAACAGTTGCAGCACCTCTACCGTTCCATGACCGGGGCGCGGCGCGTGGACGAGGAGGGTACCTCGCTGCAGCGTCAGGGCCAGCTCGTGCTGTGGGTGCCCCTGCGGGGTCAGGAGGCCGCCCAGGTCGGTTCTGTGTGGCCCACGCTGCCCACCGACCGGATCTTCCCGTCCTACCGCGAACACGCCGTGGCCTTAGAACGCGGTGTGGCGCCGTCCGATCTGATGCGGTTGTTCCGCGGCATCACGGCCGGGGGCTGGGACCCGGAGAAACACAACCTGAACCTCTACACCATGGTGCTCGCCTCCCAGGTCCCGCACGCGGTGGGTTACGCCATGGGAACCGCCCTGGACCGTAAGGCTGCCCAGGATGCGGGCACTCCGCCGGAAACCGACCCGGAGGCCGTCATCGCGTACTTCGGGGACGGTGCGAGCACCGAGGGTGAGATCCACGAGTCTATGGTCTTCGCGGCGTCCTACGACGCCCCTGTGCTGTTCTTCATCCAGAACAACCAGTGGGCCATCTCGGTCCCGTTCGCGACCCAGTCCCGCGTGCCCCTGGCCACGCGCGCGGCCGGTTACGGCTTCGAGGGGTTGCGCGTGGACGGCAACGACATCCTGGGCGTCGTCGCGGCCACGCGGTACGCGCTCGAGAAGATCCGCGCGGGAGAGGGTCCCGTGCTGATCGAGGCGGAGACCTACCGCATGGGGGCCCACACCACGGCGGACGATCCCACCAAGTACCGCGAACGGGACGAGGAAGAGCAGTGGGGCCACCTGGATCCCGTGGACCGGCTGCGGGCCCACTTGCGGGACGCCCACGGGGTCGAGGACGAGTTCTTCGAGGCCGTGGCGCGCGAGAACGACGAGATCGCGCAGCGCATGCGCGCGGACGTCCTGGCCATGACCCCGCCCCGGTTCGAGGACTCCTTCGCCAAGGCGTACGCCGAGCAGCATTCACTGGTGGACGCCGAACGCGCCGAGTACCTGGACTACCAGGCGGGCTTCGCACCCCAGGACGAGATGGACGACCACGACACCCGAGGAGCCGGCGCGTGACACAGCTGACCGTGGCCAAGGCCATCAATGCCGGGCTCGCACGGGCCATGGAGGAGAACCCCAAGGTCATGCTCATGGGGGAAGACATCGGCTCCCTGGGCGGCGTGTACCGCGTGACCGAGGGGCTAAAATCCAGGTTCGGTGCGCACCGCGTGCTGGACACACCCCTCGGTGAGGCGGGGATCGTGGGCACCGCGGTGGGCCTCGCCGAACGCGGGTACCGGCCCGTGTGCGAGATCCAATTCGACGGGTTCACGTTCCCGGCGTTCAACCAGATCACGACCCAGCTGGCCAAGATCCACGCCCGTTCGGACGGGCAGCTCACGGTTCCCGTGACGATCCGCATCCCGTACGGAGGTGTGATCGGCTCCGTGGAACACCACTCGGAATCCCCGGAGGCGCTGTTCGCCCACACGGCGGGACTGCGCTTGCTCGCGCCGTCGAACGCGCAGGACGCCTACTGGATGTCGCAGCAGGCCATCGCGTGCGACGACCCCGTCATCATCTTCGAACCCAAGCGCCGGTACTGGCTCAAGGGCGAGGTGGACGAGAAGACTTCCCCGGGGGACCCGTTCAAGGCCTCCGTGATCCGCGAGGGTGAGGAAGCCACGATCGTGGCGTGGGGACCGCTCGTGCCGGTGGCGCTCGCCGCCGCCGAGGCCGCCCGGGAGGACGGGCGCAGCGTGGAGGTCATCGACCTGCGCAGCCTGTCACCCATCGACTTCGACACCGTCACGGCGTCCGTGCGCAAGACGGGTCGCCTGGTGATCGCCCACGAGGCCCCCACGTTCGGTGGTCTGGGCGGGGAGATCGCCGCGCGCGTCACCGAGCGTGCGTTCTACTCGCTCGAGGCTCCCGTGCTGCGCGTGGGCGCCTACCACCTGCCCTATCCTCCCGCAGCCGTGGAGGAGAACTACGTCCCGGATCTGGACCGGGTGCTCGAAGCACTCGACCGGTCCTTCGCCTACTAGAGCATCCACCCCACCGTGATCCGGCGCGGACACGGTGGCCCGGAGGGAGAAGTCATGTCCCAGGTATTCACACTGCCCGACGTGGGTGAGGGTCTGACCGAGGCCGACATCGTGGCCTGGAAGGTGTCCGAGGGGGACACCGTGTCCGTCAACCAGGTGCTCGTGGAGATCGAGACCGCCAAGTCCGTGGTGGAGCTGCCCTCGCCGTTCGAGGGCACGGTCCAGGAGATCCTTGTCGCGGAGGGGGACACCGTGGAGGTGGGCACGCCCATCATCTCCGTGAGCTCCGCCGACGACGCTCCCGCCGGTGCCACTGACCCCGGCTACACGGGTTCCGCCCCGGAGGACGGTCTGGCCGTCGCCCCCGCGCCAGACACCGCCGCGTCGACCGGTGAGGACGCCACGTCCGGTTCGGGGCGCAGCATGGACTCCGCCCAGGGCAAGGCCCTCGTGGGCTCGGGGCCCAAGGCGGACCCGGTGCGTCGGCGGCGTCGTACCCGCGTGGGCATGCGCACGGACGCCGAGGCGCCCCAGGGTCTGAGCGCCTCGACCTCCCGCGCCGACGACGCCGCGGGGCCGGCCGACGAGCGCAAGCACGGTTGGGCGGACCGGTTGTCCCGCACGGGACTGGGAAGTGCCGCCGTGGACCTCGCGGAGAAGGCCGGGAAGATTCGGGACCGCGGGGAGTCCTGGTTGAAGTCTCGGGACGAGGGTGCCGAACAGGGGCCCGCCTCGGCGTCGATCCCGCGCCGTCCGAACCTGGCCAAGCCCCCGGTGCGCAAGGCGGCCAAGGAGATGGGCATCGATCTCGCGGACGTGCAGGCCACCGGCGACGGCGGCCAGGTCACCAAACGCGACCTGCTCGCCTACGCGGCACACCTGCGCGAGGTGGAGGACGGCCCGGACACGTTCTGGACCCACACCGGCCAGCCGGCCAACGTGCGGGAGGAACGCATCCGCGTCAAGGGCGTGCGCAAGGCCACCGCCCAGAACATGGTCAAGTCCGCCTTCAGCGCGCCCCACGTGTCGATCTTCGTGGAGGTGGACGCCTCACGGACCATGGAGTTCGTCAAGCGGCTCAAGCAGTCCCCGCACTTCGAGGGTGTGAAGGTCACGCCGCTGTTGATCCTGGCCAAGGCCGTGATCTGGGCGGCCGCCCGCAACCCGCAGGTCAACGCCACGTGGACCGACACCGAGATCATCATCAAGCGCTACATGAACCTGGGTATCGCCGCGGCCACGCCCCGGGGTCTGCTGGTTCCCAACATCAAGGACGCGCAGGACCTCAGCCTCCGGGAGCTGGCGATCGCGCTGCACGAGTTGACGCAGACCGCGCGCGCCGGGCGCACCCAGCCGGGGGACATGCAGGGTGGGACGCTGTCCATCACGAACATCGGTGCGCTGGGCATCGACACGGGAACCCCCATCATCAACCCCGGTGAAGCCGCCATCGTGGCCTTCGGGACCATCAAGCAGAAGCCGTGGGTCGTGGACGGGGACGTCATCCCGCGGTGGATCACGACCCTGGGGGGTTCCTTCGATCACCGCGTGGTGGACGGTGACCTCTCCGCGCGGTTCATGGCGGACGTGGCCCGCATCCTCGAGGAACCCGCTCTGCTGCTTGACTGATGCTCAGCCGCCGTCGCCCGGCTCCGTGCGGAAGCACCCGGCGAGGTGGCCCGGTGCCCGGCCGATGCGCTGCAACCATCGGTAGGCGGTGACCGGGCCCACCAGCACGATGCCGTGGGATCGCAGCACCTGGGACAGTCGGCGGGACTCCGTGGAACTGTCCGGGAGTTCCAGCGCGTTGTCCGGCGCCGCTTCCGGGGCGTCACCCGGGAAGGGCACCCCGGCCTCCTCGAGCAGCGCGAGCCACCGGTCCATGTCCCAGTCCCGGCACACCTCCGCGTTGTGGATCACGGCCTCGATCTTGGCGCGGTTGCGGATGAGTTCGGCGTTGACGAGGAGGTCGTCCACGTCGTCCTCGTCGAACAGGGACACGCGGGCGGGTTCGAGATCGGCCATGTGGAGGTACCACGAACCGTGGCGCGCGGACTGCGACCACCGGGCCAGCCCCGAGTCCACGAGTTCCAGGGTGAGCGTGGCGAAGTACTCGTCCGCGCTCGAGGGGGCCGTCCCCCAGTCGTGATCGTGATCCGCGAGCGCCCCGGGTGTGCTCACGGCCCACGGGCAGCGCCCCAACCCGTCCCCGCAGTGCACCACCCGGAAGGCGGTGTGGGGCGTGGAATGTGAGGTGTCCTGGGCATCTGCCGAGGTGGTCTCCGATGAAGTCGTCATGGCAGCACGCTAGGGCGGGTGGTGTCCTGTGATCCGCGCTCGCGGGCCCCCGGGTATCACCGGCGTGTGAACCCGCCCGGCGGGCGCGCTGTGCAGGGCGATTGCCGCGGGGCGGGACCGTCGTGGATGAGGCGGGTACATGGTGGGCGGGGCCGGTCCATGGCGGGGTCCGGCCGGTGCGGGGGGGGGTGCTACAACTACAGCTTTTCCCAATTCGCGGTGGGTACGGACGCGAACGGGCTGACGGGCACAGCCATCTCGCAGGTGAACGCGCCGTCCGTCACGGTCACCACGAGAGTTGTCCGTGGCGGCAAAGCTGAGGCGGTGAATCCGCGCAGTGTCGGCCCGTCAACCGGGATGTACAGTTCGAAGTTCAACGGCAAGATGGATTACCAAGGCGAGCAGAACGGCTACCCGACGAGCACAGCCCCTTATCCCATCTCCGGGCTCACCCAGGCATCTCCCGGGCTCGTGCTGAACATCGGGTACAACACGACCACCAGGGTGACGTTCGAATTCCCGGTCCCACTGACGTCGGCGAGCATCACCATCCTGGACATCACCCGGTCAAACAGCACCCTGTCGAGTGGCGCATACCAGTACACAGACACCGCGATGATGGATCAACCCTGGGTCATGACGGGGGACTTGACGTCCGCCAACGCGACGAGGGGTGCTGCGGGCGCCACCTTTTTTCGTTCGGCGGAGTACGTAAGTTCACAGACGAAAACGGTACGGAACGTCAGGAGCACGAATATGACATCGCGGTTCTCGTCCCTGACCTTCACCTATACGGCGCCGGTCGCGGGCGGGTGGGAATTCCTCGCCATTCCCAGCATCAGCTTCTGCGTGGCCTGACCGGGAGACGCAGCGCCGCGGCGTCGTCGTGCGGAATGCACGCTCGAGGCATCCGGGTTCAGAAAACGGAAACGGCCCCCGTGCCGTCCGCGATCTCCACGGCCACGGGATCGGCGTCCGGGTCTTGGGAGTCGTGGACGATGAACACCGCGGTGGGGTCACCCGGGGGCAGGGCCCGCACGGTCACGGCGCCGGAGCGGGCGTCCGCGAGGATCGCCGAGAGCTGCTGCGTGGTGGCTTCCAGAACCTCGGGCGACGGAGCACTGCCGCGCTCGTCCAGGATGTCCACGGTGATCCCCCGGGCACGTGCCGCGCGGGTGAGCTCCAGGATGTAGGGCGTCGCGATGGAGCGACCGCGGATGCTGTCCCGCAGTTGGGCCTCGGTGAGGCGGAACTGCTGGACGTCGTAGTCGGTCACCTCGGAGGAATCCTTGGCGATCTGCTCCAGCAGCCCACCGGCCAACCGGCGGACCTCGTCCACCCGCCGGTTGGAGGCGTAGCGCATCCCCTTCTCGGCCTCGTCGCGGCTGCGCGCGGTGGCCAGTAGGCGCTGGGTGTCCTGTCTGCGCCGCATGAAGAAGTCGTACTGCCGCTCGACCATCCACGTCACGAGCACCACGGCGATGCCCACCACGTGATATGCCTCGATGGGCATGATCACCCCGTTGACCACGGGCCACCGGCTCACGGACAACACCGTGACACCGAGCCACACCGCGAAGGCCCAGCCGGGGCGGCGTCGCATCCCCAAGCCGAACAACAGGGCGATAAACCCGAGATGGAACCACGGGGTCTGTCCCGCCTGCAGCGTCACGGGGGTCGCGGCGTAGCCCTGCTGAGCGGCCACCAGGAACAGGACGGACGTCAACGCGGTGGGGAGCAGGGGGAACTGGGAACCGTCCCAGCGGGGTAGCGCGATGATGGACCCGGCCAGCGCGTAGTTCACCACGGACACGGCCAACTGCTCGGGTCGGATGGAATCCTGGAGGTAGCCCACGGCGGCCACGAAGGGTGCGCAGAATGCCGCCAGCAGGATGAAGCGCATGTAGCGGTGGGCGAAGACCGCGCGCGTGGACCCGCTCATGCCGTCACGTCCTTGGGCCACACCAGCGTCACACGCGTCCCACGCCCCGGTGCGGTGTCCAGGGACACTCGTCCGCCGATGGACTCAAGGTTCTCCACGATGGACACGCGCACCCCGAGCCGCCGGTTGGGGACGTCGTGGTAGTTGAAGCCCCGGCCGTCGTCACTGATCGTGAACCGCAGGAAGAAGCCCTCGGGATTGGTCCCGCTGGCGGGGCACAGCTCACCCTCCATCGACACGGTCGTGTACTCACTGCCCGAGTGCCGGGCGCTGTTGGACACCGCTTCCGTCACGGCCTGGGTCAAACCGTGCGCCACGTCCGCGGGAACGAATACCCGCGGTTCGCCCACGGGCCGCATGGGTGCCCGCAGATTGGTGAATCGCACACGTGCGCGCCACGGGGCGAGGGCCTCCATGAGCTCGTCCATGAGCACGTGGACCATCACGGTGTGGTTCGCGGAGGAGCGGTCGGACTCCTCGGCCAGGATGTCCAGGGCCCGTGCGGCGAGCTGGCGCGTGCGCTTGGGTAGGACACCCCGGGTGCGGGACGCGTCCAGCAGGGCGGCCATCACGTTGTCGTGGATCAACCGGTCGATCCGCTCCTGGTCGGCGGTCTCCGAACGGCTGCGCCGCAGCGCGAGCGTCTGCGACAAGGCCTCGGCGTAGGCGATGTCCATGCGCTCGACACCGTGCTTGCCGGCGGTGAGGACCACCACGAGCATGAGGCTGAACACCATGCGGGAGAGTCCCGCCGTGAGCCATGACTCCGGGATGGGCTCCGCGGTGATGAGCAGGGCGGAGATCAGGGCGTACACGCCCTCGTTCATGATCATGTACAGGATGGCGGCCGTGGGGCTCCACAGCACCGCCGCCGCTCCCACCGCCAGGATGATGAACCCCGAGATCCAGGGGTTCTGGGGCATGGGCTCACCCGTCCACGCGAGCGGCAGGGCCAGGATGGCCGCGGAGACCACGGCCGTGTAGGCCAGGAACACCCAGGGGCGCACGGAATGGCGCAACCCGTAGAACAGGGTGAGGCCGGGGAGCACCGCGAGCGCCAACAGGAAGATCGTGTACCACCCGTGGAGGGAGTGCTGCTGTTGCGCGAAGATGGGCAGCGCCTCGATCAGGTGGGTCACGGCGAACACGCCGAAGCCGATCATCGCGAACCAGTGGGCGCGGTAGGTGTTCAGCCCGAGCTCGTCCGGGGCGGTGGTCGCGAAGAAGCGCTTCCACCGCAACCGCGTGTTGACCGTCCGGTAGGAGCGGGCCCGGCCCTCCGGTGGCCTCCCCAGCAGGATCACGGGGTGTCCGGTGGGGGAATCACAGCTTCTTCTCGGCGCTCGTCACGTCGTCCTCGGGGTCCACGAGACCGTCCTCGATCGCGCGGATCCGCAGGTCGATCTTGGTGGGGGCCGGGCGCCCGATCCGCGCGTACTTCTCACGGATCCGGTCGATGTTGGTCTTCACCGCGGACTGCTTGATCCCCATGCGGCGGGCGACCTGCACCTGGGCGAACCCGGAGGCGTACAGGCGCAGGGTCTCGCGTTCGCGCGGGGACAGGGCGGCGCGGGAGAACTCGACGTCCCCGTCGATGGCCGCGGCCAGTTCCTTGGTGATCACGGGTTTGCCGTCCGCGATCGCCCGCGCCTCCTCGATGGCGTGCTCGAGCGGGTCCGATTTGCGCACCAACCCCAGGGCGCCGGCGCGCAGCGCCTCGCGGATCAACCCGGCGTTCTCGCCGATGCTGAAGATCAGCACCTTCATCCCGGCGCTGCGCAACCGTTCCACGTTGCCCGCCGGGCGTGACTTGTCCGCCAGGGACAGGTCCAGCAGGACGACGTCGCACTCGATGCGTTTCGAGCCCTGCGCGGTGAGGGCGGGATTCTCCGGGTCCCGGCCCAACTGGTCCAACAGGGTGGACACGGAATCCGATGACCCCACGAGCTTGACGTCCGCGAGCGATGTCATGGACACCAGACGCACGCCTTCACGGACCACTTCATGATCGTCGACTACGGCGACGAGTGTTGAAGGCATAGAAATTTCCTCCGTACTCCCCAGTGAGGACCCAGCCCAGACCCTCGACAGAACGGAAGTCTACTAGCTTATTGCATTCGAAACCGTCCAGGCGTCCACTTTACGGTGGTAGCGCATGCCCCACACCCCGCCCAGGACCGCGCCCGCGAGTCCCAGCAGCACGAGACCCGCGAGCGCGATGAGACCCATTCCCACATCGCTCCCGATCAGCTCCTGCGCGACCCAGCGGGGACCGGCCGCCGTGGCGGCGTCGGCCCACAGCAACACCGCGACCGAGGCGACGGCGCGCGCCAGCAGGGACCACAGCCACACGCTCACGCCCTGGGCGACCCCCGAGAAGCGCGCCATGCGCCCGGCCACGTACCCTCCCGCGATCATCGAGAGCAGTTCCACGACGCCCAGGACGGCGACGGCGATCCACGACTGCGCCGCCCCCGGCGCCTGCCATGCCCGGGCCAGGGTGTCGCCCGCTCCCCGGGTCACGTCGAGGCCCAGCTGGGGTCCCAGCAGCCCGGCGAGCGTGAGCAACAGGCCACCCAGTGAGATGGCCGTGAGCAGTCCCAACACCCCGGGGATCAGTTGCATACCGCCGAAGTGCTGGCGCTGCCGCCGCCGCAGTTCCTCCACTGTGGGCCGGGCCGCGGCGGTGGAGCCCTCCGGGCGCACCGCGGGGCGCATGGAGTCCCACGCGGCCTCGGCCGAGATCCGCTCGCTCGGGGGTGTGAGGTGGTCGTCGCCCACGGGGTCCGTGTTGCCGGAGCGCTCGTCCCGCGGGTGCAGGCGTCCGGAGGCGACGCCGGTGCGTCCCGTGCGCGGTGCCGTGTCCCGGGCGGGGGAGCGGACGTCGTCGTACGGGGAGACCGACGGCAGGGTGGCGGTGTCGCCGGCCGCGGCGTCGTCGTGCCGGACCCCGGGACGGGGGAGGGGGCGCGTGGCCTGGGCATCGCCGGCGGGGCTCACCCGGGAGGTCGGCTCGGTCCAGGGTGCGTTGCCGTCATCGAGAGGATCGCGAGCGGTGGAGGGGGACATGGAGGGCCTCGATTCGGCGGGGATTCCGGTGGCGGGTCCCCAGAAGTCTATCGAGACCGGGACCGTGGGACGGGTCCGGGACGCCGGGTGCGACGTCGTCGTGGGACGCGGGCGAATGTCCCACGGCGGGACGGGCGGGACGGTAGCCTCGCTGACATGGCTGAGACGAATTCCCGAGACTTCCTGGCGACCCGCCCGTGGACGGCGAGCTACGACCCCGGCGTTCCCCGAGACCTGGAGCTGCCCGAGACCTCCCTGGTGCACATGCTCGAGAAATCGGTGGCCCGCCACGGCGCGAAGACGGCGGTCGAGTTCTTCGGCGCGGGAATGACGTACGCGCAGCTCGGTGACCAGGTGCGACGGGTCGCGGAAGGACTGCGGCGGCTGGGCGTGCAGGCCGGGGACCGCGTGGCCATCGTGCTGCCCAACTGCCCCCAGCACATCGTGGCCTTCTACGCCGCCCTGCGGCTCGGGGCCATCGTGGTGGAACACAACCCGCTGTACACGACCCCGGAACTGCGCCACCAGTTCGAGGACCACGGTGCGCGCGTGGTGATCGCGTGGGACAAGGTCGCCGCGAGGATCACCGGGATGCCCAAGGACCTGGCCGTCGAGCACGTCGTGGCCGTGGACATCACCGCGAGCATGCCCACGATGATGCGCGTGGGACTGCGCATGCCCTTCAAGAAGCTCGCCGAGCAGCGCCGAGAGCTCACCCAGCCGGCCCCGGGGACCATCGCGTGGAAGTCCCTCGTGGACTCCGACCCGATCCGTGAGGACCACCCCCGGCCCGCGGCCACGGACATCGCCCTGCTGCAGTACACGTCCGGGACCACGGGCCTGCCCAAGGGCGCCATGCTGAGCCACCGCAATCTGGAGTCCAACGCCGTGATGGGCCAGCACTGGTTGGACAGCTCGTCCGACGAGGTCGTCTACGGCGTGCTGCCCCTGTTCCACGCCTTCGGGCTGACCCTGGGTGTCACGTTCGCGATGTCCCTGGGCGCTAAGCTCGTCCTGTTCCCCACCGTGCGCGCGGACCTCATCCTGCGGGCCATGAAGAAGAGCATGCCCACGGTGCTGCCGGCCGTCCCGCCCGTGTACCAGAAGGTGCTCGACGCCGCCGCTGAGCAGGGGAAGGATCTCACCGGCATCCGGGTGGCGGTGTCCGGAGCCATGACCTTGCCCGTGCCCCTGGTCGAGACGTGGGAGGACGCCACGGGCGGGGTGCTGATTGAAGGCTACGGCCTCACCGAGTGCTCCCCGTTGGTCGCGTGCAACCCCCTCAACGAGCACCGCCGTTCGGGTTCGATCGGCATCCCCTTCCCCAGCACGGACGTGCGCATGGTGGATCCGGAGACAGGTGAGGACGTTCCCGTGGACGCGGAGGGTGAGCTGCTGGTCAAGGGCCCCCAGGTCACGCAGGGCTACTGGAAGCGCCCCGAGGAGACCGCGAAACTGTTCACGGAGGACGGCTGGTTGCGCACCGGTGACATCGTGACGGTGGACCAGGACGGCTTCCTGCGCGTGGTGGACCGGATCAAGGAAGTGGTGATCACGGGCGGCTTCAACGTGGCCCCCTCCGAGGTGGAGACCGCCCTGAAACTGCACGACAGTGTCGCGGACGCGGCCGTGGTGGGCATCCCCAACGACGACGGCAACGAGACCGTGGTTGCGGCGGTCGTGCTGGAACCCGGGGTCACCCTAGATGAGGACGCCCTGCGCAAGCACTGCTACGACAAGGTCACCCGCTACAAGGTGCCGCGCCGGATCGTGGCCATGGACGACCTGCCCCGCACGATGCTCGGTAAGACCCTGCGGCGAGCGGTCAAGCAGGACATCATCAAGAACAACCTGTTGGACTCCTGACACCTCATCGGCCGGGATCAGCTCGGTCGGAACAACTCCTGCCGAACGGGCGTGCGCCACGGGGGCCGGGTGGCCTACATGGGGCTCAACCACCCCGCCCTGCTGGAGACGTTCTTCGCCGCGGGGTCGATCGGGGCGGCCGCAGTCCTGGTGAACCCCCAACTGCGGCAGGCGGAAGTGGAGTACATTCTGGGCGACTGCGGTGCCACCACCGTGGTCTTCGGGCAAGACCAACGCGAGAATGCTGCGGGTCTGGAGGCCGAACTGACCGGCGTGCGCTCCTGGGTGAGTGTGGACGGCGGCGGACCCGGGGAGGAGTACGAGCGGTTCCTGGCCTCCGGTTCCGAGGAGCTCGTGGACGAACCGGTGGAGCAGGACGACCTGGCCCTGATCATGTACACGTCCGGGACCACGGGCCGGCCCGAGGGTGCCACGCTCACGCACCAGGCAACCTCTTCTACCAGTACGTCAACACCCTGATCGGTCAGGACCCGCGCCAGGACGAGGACCACCTGGCCGTGGCGCCCCTGTTCCACATTGCCGGGCTGACCATGATGACGCTGCCCACATTCATGCTGGGCGGGACCATTATCATCCACCGTCAGTTCCGCACCCCGGACGTGGTGACTCCGGGGACATCGCCGTGGAGGACGAGGACGGGTACCTCTACACCAAGGACCGCATGAAGGACATGTACATCTCGGGCGGGGAGAACGTGTACCCCGCGGAGGTGGAGAACGCCCTGCCGGGTCTCGAGGAGATCCAGGAAGCGGCCGTGATCGGTGTGCCGGACGGGCGTTGGGGCAAGACCGGCCGCGCGTTCGTCGTGCTGTTCGAGGACGCCCCCGAGCTGAGCGGGAACGAGATCCTCACCCGGCTGCGCGAGGGGCTGGCCACCTACAAGCTTCCCACCCGGGTGGAGGTCGTGGCCGAACTGCCGCGCACCACCACGGGCAAGATCCAGAAGAACGTCTTGCGCGAACGTGCCTGATCCCGAGGAATCACCATGTCATCAACCACCGCCCCGGGGACCGAGCTGCGGTCCATGGATCGCAGGCCGCAGGACAGGGAAGCGCACCGCGTGATCTTCTCCAGGTACCTGGGCTCCACCATTGAATACTACGACTTCCTGCTCTACGCCTCCGCCTCCGCGCTGGTGGCCCCGCACGTGTTCTTCCAGGACCTGGACCCGGTGGCCGGCGTGATCGCCTCCTACGGGACGTTCGCCGCGGGCTACCTCGCGCGGCCCCTGGGCGGTGCGATCTTCGGTCACTTCGGGGACAAACTGGGCCGGAAGAAGATGTTCATCCTGCCCATGTTCGTCATGGGTATCGGCTCCACGCTGATCGGGCTGATCCCGTCCTCCGCGAGCATCGGTTCGTGGGGTGCGATCCTGCTCATCCTGCTGCGCGTATTCCAGGGCATCCCGGCTTCCGCCGGTGTGCACTTCGGCGTCGTCAAATTCTGACAATATCTATTTCTAATCCCTGTGATTATGGCTAAACTCCATATCAAGGTGGCGGACGCGGACCGGGGAGAACCATGGAGCTTCGACAACTCAACTACTTCATCGCAGTGGCGGAGGAGCGGCACTTCGGCCGTGCCGCCAAACGCTTGCACATGGCGCAACCGCCGTTGTCGCAACAGATCCGTCAGCTCGAGGAACAGCTCGGCGTCAAACTGCTGGACCGCACGACCCGGCGCGTGGACCTGACTCCGGCCGGACAGGAGCTGCTGGACCGCGGACGTCAGATCATCAACGAGGTGGAGACGCTCAAGGCGGACGTCTACCAGGTGGGCAACGGCGCCACCGGGGTGCTGCGCGTGGGCTTCTCGGGCTCGGCCACCTACAGCGTCATGCCGCGGCTCGTGCGCCACGCCAAGGAGCAGCTGCCCGGAGTCTCCCTCACCCTGCAGGGCGAGATGCTGACGCCAGCCATGGAGGCAGGACTGCGGGACCACACGCTCGACGCCGCGATCCTGCGCCCTCCCGTGGCATCCCAGGACATCGAGTACCGGATCGTGGGCCGGGAGAAGCTCGTGGTGGCCATGCCCAGCGACAGCCCCCTGGCGTCCGGGCGGCCCGTGGCGGCAAACGAACTGCAGGAGCAGAACTTCGTGTCCTACCCGCCGGAATCGGCCGTGTACCGCACCGTGTCCGAGATGTGCCGCCGGGCGGGCTTCCAGCTGCGCATCGCGCAGGTCACCCACGAGACCTCCACCATGCTCTCGTTTGTCGCGGCCAGCAGCGGGATCGCCGTGGTCCCCGAGTCCGTGCGAGCGCTGCAGCTCGAGGGCGTGCTCTACGCGGGCCTTGAGGATTCCCCCGTGACCGAGATGGCCGTGGCCTGGCGGCGGGACGACCGCTCGGCCCTGCTGGGCAATTTCCTGAACCTCGTCATGGACGTCACCGACCACGACTGACCCGAGCACCACCCGCTCAAGAAAGGCGACCATGAACATCACCCGCATCGAGGCGATCCCCTACTCGATCCCCTACGTGCACCCCCTGCACTTCGCCTCGGGTTCCGTGACGGAAGCGGACCACGTCCTCGTGCGGGTGCACACGGACGAGGGCATCGTGGGCACCGCGGACACCCCGCCCCGGCCGTACACCTACGGTGAGACCCAGAAGTCCATCGTGGCGGTGATCGAGGACATCTTCTCCCCGCAGCTCAGCGGTCTGGACGCCTTCGCCCGGGAGCGGATGCAGACCGTCATGGACCGCACCTTCCACAACCAGACCGCCAAGGGCGCGGTGGACATCGCCGTGTGGGACGCGATCGGCCAGCTGCTCGGACAACCCGTGTCCACGCTGCTGGGCGGGTACACCGACCACATGAGCGTCTCCCACATGCTGGGGTTCAAGCCCGCGGAACAGCTGCTCGAGATCGCCCTGGAGTTCCGGGAGACCTACGGGATCACCACCTTCAAGCTCAAGACGGGGCGCCACCCCGTCTCGCTCGACGTCGAGGCCGCCCGCGTGCTGCGCGAGGGCCTGGGTCCCGAGGCGCGGATCTACATGGACGCCAACCGCGGGTGGAGCGCCAACGAGGCCTCCGAGGTCCTGCGCCTCACCGCGGACCTCGGCATGGAGTTCCTCGAGGAGCCCGACGACGCTCGGGAAGTCATGGGCCGACGTCGCCTCGTGAGCACCTCGCCCATCCCGATTGCCGCGGACGAGTCCGCCCCGAACCTGGGCACGGCGGCCAAGGAGCTGCTGAGCGGGGGAGCGAACCTGCTCGCGATCAAGACCGCGCGCTCGGGCTTCACTGAGGCCACCAAGATAGTGGGTCTCGCGGAGGGCCTGGGCGTGGACGTCTACGTGGGCAACCAGATCGACACCCAGGTGGGGACCATCGCGTCCGTGACCTTCGGCGCGGCCTTCTCCCACACGTCCAAGCGCGCGGGGGAGCTGTCCAACTTCCTGGACATGGCGGACGACCTGTTGGCCGAGCCCCTGCGGATCGTGGACGGGAAGATCCAC
Organism: Kocuria sp. UBA1838; assembly: GCF_002338785.1. NCBI lineage: Bacteria > Bacillati > Actinomycetota > Actinomycetes > Micrococcales > Micrococcaceae > Kocuria > Kocuria sp. UBA1838. The sequence continues at coordinate 192,187 of NZ_DDIY01000017.1, forward strand.
GTGCGGGACGTCTCCGGGGTCGGCACCGTGATCGACGAGGACAAGCTCGCCTACTACCGGGCCCGCTGAGGCGGCCCGCCCCCGTCCCTCACGCGGGGCGGTGTGGGCGGGCCGCATCCTGCGTGCGGTCGTGGGCGGGTGGCGACACCGGGGTCGTCCCGGCTCTCGGCTCCTGACCCAGCAGGGCCCGTTATTCCTGCTCCGGTACAGGGCCGCGAGCTCGCTGCGGGAATAGATGCCGAACTTGGTATAGATCCCGGCCGCGGCTCATGTCGTTCCACGGCGCGGAGGTGGCCTGGTACGTCTTCTGGCAGGAGCGGAACTCCTCGAGATCGTCCGGGTGGCCATACCGGTGGCGTTGAAGAAGTCCTCGTACTGGCGGATCCGGTGGGCGCGGGACTTGTCCGACTCACCCTTGGGAGCGATGCAGTCGCAGCACCTCGAGGCCCTCCGGGGACTGCTCCACGATGGAGTCGATCACTTTGGTGGCGTCACCCAGGTGCTCCTCGAGGGGTAGGACATCCGGGTTCAGCGATCCGAACAGGAAGCCCTTGTAGTTCTCGAAACGGGCTACCTTGGTGAGGTCGTGGGAGCCGTCCTTGTTGAAGTTCTCCGGGTAGCCGGCGCCGCGGGAGTCCTTGACCTTGAGCAGCTCACCGGAGTTGTGGAACGTCCAGCCGTGGAACGGGCAGGTGAACGTGGTGCGGTTGTCGGTCTTGCGGCGGCACAGCATGGCACCGCGGTGGGCGCACGCGGTGATCAGGGCGTGCAGTTCACCGTTCTTGTCCCGGGAGATCACGATGGGCTGACGGCCGATGTACGTGGCGAAGTAGTCGCCCACGTTGGGGATCTGCGTATCGTGGGCCAGGTACACCCAGTTGCCCTCGAAGATGTGCTTCATCTCGAGCTCGAAGATCTCGGCGTCGGTGAAGATCTCGCGCTTGGCGCGGATGATCCCCTCCGTGCGGTCGTCCTCGACGGCGCCGTCGAGGACGTCGTGCAAACGGCTCAGGGTCTCGGTCATGGCGTAACTCCTTGAACATTGGGCGCCGACGTCAGCCCACGAGGTGGTGCGGGTGCGGGTGCGGGACCGAGGGGCCTGAGGGGCGCGATCCCGCAGGTGAACCAGCAGGTGCGTATCCCTCATACTGATGGAGGGTGACCCCACTCACATCAGGGGGAACCCTAGGCTGAACCTGGGGTCATTTTTTTACTTTATAGAATGAGTAACACCGAATTAAATATTTGTTGAATATAGATTCGCCGCACCAATCTGAGATGGACGTCACGGATCGCAGTTGCGTGCCTCACGGTCGCCATCCGGCCAGGGGTCCGATCGACGGGTCCGGAGCGCGGAGCGAGGGGCCGCTGCCATCACCCCCGGGCGTCCCCATCTGCTACGAGAACCGTGGAGGTCACCATGACTGACAACCCTTCCGCCGCACACCTCAAGGAGAGCCAGGGCACCGCCGTCGAAGCCGGTACCAAGGCCACCGAGCGTTTCGCCGCTTCCGGCAAGAAGTCCAAGCTCGACGTCCCCAAGGAGCGCGTCTCGCTGCTCGCGGGTGCGCTCATCAAGGCTGCCAACGACATCGTGGAAGAGCACGAGGTCACCTATGAGGAGTACAACGCCCTGAAGGCCTGGCTCATCAAGGTGGGCACGGATGGTGAGTGGCCGCTGTTCCTGGACGTGTGGCTCGAGCACACTGTGGAGGACGTCAACTCCAAGGAGCGCCCGGGCACCGTGGGCACCATCGAGGGCCCCTACTACGTGCCGAACGCCCCCGAACTGCAGACCCCTGCCACGCTCGAGATGCGCGAGGATGAGGAGGGCACCCCGCTACTGTTCCACGGTGACTTCACCGACACCGACGGCAACCCCATCAAGGACGCCCAGGTGGAGATCTGGCACGCCGACGCCGCCGGGTTCTACTCCCAGTACGCGCCGGACATGCCCGAGTGGCTCTTCCGCGGTACCGTCAAGGCGGACGAGAACGGGCACTTCGAGATCCACACCATGCAGCCCGCTCCGTACCAGATCCCCACAGACGGTGCGTGCGGTCAGCTGATCGCCGCCGCCGGTTGGCACGCGTGGCGCCCCGCGCACATCCACATCAAGGTCTCCGCTCCCGGCTACCAGATGGTCACCCAGCAGCTCTACTTCCCGGGTGACCCGCACAACGAGGACGACATCGCCTCGGCTGTGAAGCCCGAGCTCATGCTGGACGTGCAGGAGCGTGCGGACGGCTCCGGCAACGAGGTTCAGTACGACTACGTGCTCGCCAAGGAAGGCGAGAGCCGCTGAGTCTTTCGCTCGGTCCCGTTACGACGGCGGACCCCGACCCCGTGTTCGCGCACGGCGGTGGGGTGCTTTCGTTGGCGTGCCCACCGGTGGCATCGGTCAGCGATGCCAGCTGGAGGTGGGTCACCGGCAGCGG
>NZ_DDIY01000017.1:194888-199876 GCF_002338785.1 Kocuria sp. UBA1838
GGGATCATCAGTAGCTTTACTTGCGTATCAATGTAGTTGCTGCATAAAATCGGGTTGTCGGCCGAAGTGGCCCGGGCGCATCCCCCCAAATACGCGCCCGGATGATCCCCCGGCTGGCCGGCGCCCCGATCTCCCCCAGATTCGGGATGTCCGACGGGTCCTGCCGATCCCCCAAGTGGCAGGACCCGTCCCCTGTTAACGGGTTTTTTTCTGGAAACCCGCGGGGCCCGTCGGCTGCGGCAAGCCCCGGGGTCCACCGCGAGGACCACGGCTCGAAGGCCCGTCAGGCGAGATCCATGGACCGCAAGCGCGGCAACACCTTGTCCGCGATGCTCACCAGGGCCGTCTGTTCCTCCTCGCTGAGCCGGTCCATGAACGCGGCACGCACCATCTCCAGGTGGGCGGGGGCCGCGCGCGCGATGACCTCGCGCCCGTGCTCGGTGATCCCCACCACGAGCCCGCGGGCATCGGTGGGGCTGGGGGAGCGGCAGATCATGTCCCGCCGTTCCATACGGGAGAGCATGTGGGATAACCGCGAGCGTTCCCAGCCCAGTTCCCGGAGCAAATCACGCGAAGGCAGTTCCCCCGAGTCGCTCTCGGACAGCGGGACGAGGACCTCGTACTCGGATCCGGACAGTTTGCTGTCACGTTGCAGCTGCCGGTCCACCGCGCGCTCCATGCTGCGGGACAGGGTCAGGAAGCTGCGCCACACCCGGTCCTCGGTGTCGCTGAGCCACGGCGTGTGCCGGGTGCCGGTCGTGCTGTCCATGGGTGTTTCCTCGTGGTGCGCCGCGCGGGGCGGGGGCTGGCGGGTGGACGGGGGTGTCAGTCCCGGGGGTCGTGTCTGATCCAGTCCGAATCGTAATAGTTGCCTTCGTCCCGCCGGTCCCGGTCACGCAGTCGCTCGGCGTAGTCCGTGGGACGAAGGGGCGAATCGTCGTCGTCGGGCCGGGTGAGCCGGGACGTGGCCACGAGGCCGAAACCGAGCCCGGCACCCACGATCATGGTCATCCCACCCACGATGAACGCCAGGATGTAGTCGTCCAGCAGGTCCGCGGGCACGGAGGGCCCGAGCCACGAGGGGACTACGAAGGCTGTGGCGATGCAGCCGAGGCCCAGGAGCAGCAGGGCCGCAGGGATCAGCCACAGCTTGGACCACGCACGGCGCACGGGTTGCGTGGGATCCCGGAAGATCGGCAGCGCCCGGGTCTGCACGAGCGCGTACCCCGCGACCCCGGCCACCGTGAGGACCGCCCCGATGACCCAGCCGAGCCACGCACCCTGCGCGATCAGACCGAGGCCGACGAGCAGCCCCAGCAGGACCACGGTGAAGGACAGCCCGTGGCCCATGCGCCGCGCCGCACGCGACGACGCCGCGCGGGCCTCCGCTGACGGGGACGCAGCCAGGCGCGGGGTCGAGGCGGACGGGGACCCAGTAGACGGCGCCGCGGTCGGGGAGCCGGGGGAGGCGGCCGAGCCGGGCGCCGTCGTTCCGCCCGAAGCAGACTGGGTGTCCCGGTCAGCGGAACCCTGCGGGCCCCCGGGACCCTGCGCGTCCCCGGGACCCGTGGTGCGGATGCCGTAGGTCGGGCGTTCGCGGGGAGCAGGCACGGGTGACCGCGCGCCGCCGCGTGACGGTGCGTCCTGGGAGGGGGAATCGGACGGGTCGTGCTCGTCCCGTGGGTGTGGGGCAGAAGTCATGGGCAAGTTCTCGGGTGAGGGGACAACGGGCTCACGCGGGGTGTTTCGACAGGGCCACTGTAGCCCTCCGCGCGAGTCCTCCGCGCGGTCCAGGGCACCCCGGGGCTACCCCACTCGAGGATTGGTGACGTATCATCAAAATATATTCACGGAAGGTACAGCATGTTGGATTCCACGACCCAGAACATCGAACAGGCCGAGGACGGGCGCTACTCCACCGCCGGGGCCTACGTCCACGAGGGCGAGGAGTACAACCGCGACACCACCTACATCGAGGACCGCATCGTGGCGGACCCGGAGCACGCGGAACTGGCCGAAGGCGCCCGGGCGTGGCCCGTGGAGGCCGGTCGGTACCGGTTGGTGGCCGCGCGGGCGTGCCCGTGGGCCAACCGCACGCTGATCGTGCGCCGCCTGCTGGGCCTCGAGGACGCCATCTCGGTGGGCCTGCCCGGACCCACGCACGATTCCCGTTCGTGGCGTTTCGACCTGGACCCGGACGGGCGTGACCCCGTGCTGGGCACCGAGCGGCTGCAGGAGAACTACTTCAAGCGCTTCCCGGACTACCCCCGGGGGATTACGGTGCCGGCCATCGTGGACATCCCCACGGGCCAAGTGGTGACCAATAACTTCCCGCAGATCACCGAGGACTTCAGCACCGAGTGGAAGCAGTTCCACCGGGAGGGCGCCCCCGATCTGTGGCCCGAGGAGCTCGTGCCCGAGATGCGCGAGGTGATGCACCGCATCTACACCGAGATCAACAACGGTGTGTACCGCTGCGGTTTCGCGGGCTCGCAGGAGGCCTACGAGTCTGCGTACGAGCGGTTGTGGACGGCCATGGACTGGGTCGAGGAACGGCTCTCCGGCCAGCGCTACCTCATGGGCGATCACATCACCGAGGCGGACGTGCGCTTGTTCACCACCCTCGCACGTTTCGACCCGGTGTACGTGAGCCACTTCAAGGCGTCCCGGAACAAGCTCACGGAGATGCCCAACCTGTGGGGTTACGCGCGCGATCTGTTCCAGACCCCGGGCTTCGGTGACACCGTGGACTTCCAGCAGATCAAGGAGCACTACTTCGTCGTGCACCGGGACATCAACCCGTCCGGCATCGTGCCGCTCGGCCCGTCCCTGGAGAACTGGACGAGCCCCCACGGTCGCGAGTCGCTGGGCGGCTCCCCGTTCGCCCCCGGTGCCACGGCATCGGGTCCCGTGCGGGACGACGAGCGAGTGGACCCGGACCACACCCCGCTCGCCTCCTGATCACCTCACGCGGCCCCCGGACGATGCGCAGGACCCGTCCGGGAGCCGCGTGCGCCCGTGTGGTGGTGAGCACCCTCACCGGGGGTACGCCATGCCGGACGGAGGTCGCTTCTCATCGCGCGACGCCGGGGTGGTTCGCGCATCCTCGTGGGATCCCCACAAACCCCCGGCGGGGGCTTTTGTGCCCCGGCCCGACGGCGCTCGATGGCCCCTGGTACTAGGGTTGATGTCGCGTGTCGGGTGACTTCACCCGCGCGGCACCGCCGCCGTACCGCACCCGATGGGCGCTCGCCGCGGTCCCGAACGACACCCCGATCCCACGGTTACGAATCGCGCCCTGACGCCGTCGTCCCGCGGGGCGCGACGAGCCGCCCCGAATGCCCCCAGACCGATCCCACCCACTTCCCCAGGAGACCCATGGCCCCGTACCGTAACCAACGCGCCGCTGCACTTCCCGCGCGACTCTCCCGCTCGTGGTTGCTGACGTCGGCGGCGGACACGTCGCTGTTCGCGCCCGCGCTGGCCTCGGAAGCGGACTCCGTGATCCTGGACATCGAGGACGCGGTGCCGGAGGAGGACAAGGACCGCGCCCGTGAGGACATGATGGAGGCCATGCACCAGGGCGTGAGCGCATGGGTGCGGATCAACGACATCACCACCCCGCACTGGGAGAAGGACCTGGCCGCGCTGAATGAGGTCGACAACCTGCGGGGCATCGTGCTCGCCAAGACCGAGCACCCGGACCACATCACCAAGACCGCCATGATGAGCCAGGCGGGAATCCCTGTGGTCGCACTGATCGAGTCCGCCGTGGGCCTCATGAACGCGTACGACATCGCGCGCGCCCCGGGCGTGTTCCGGCTCGCGTTCGGTGTGGGCGACTTCCGCCGTGACACCGGTGCCTCGGGGGACCCCATGGCCCTGGCGTTCGCGCGCTCGACCCTGGTCACGGCGTCGCGGGTGGGTGAGCTGCCCGGTCCCATCGACGGCCCCACCAACGGGGTGTCCGGGGCGGAGCTCGAGGCCGCGTGCAAGGTCACGCAGTCCATGGGCATGACGGGCAAGCTGTGCCTGAACCCGGACCAGACGGACGGCATCAATCACGCGTTGGCCCCGAGCGATCAGGAGATCCGCTGGGCCCGTGAGATGATCGAGCAGGCCGAGTCCGGTCACGCCGGTGCGGACGGTTCCTACCTCCCGCGCCTCGCGCGCGCCAAGAAGGTCTCGGAACTCGCGGAGACCTACGGCCTCTGGAACAGCTGATCCGCCGTGGGGTCCGTCCAGCGGGCCCAGCTGCGGACTCCCCGCACCTACAGCGGCAGTCCCCACACCCGCAGCATGTCCCCGACCGCGGGGTCGGCCAGCGACTCCGCCCGGAAGTGGGACGTGATGGGTTCGTCGTGGCCGTGGGGCACTCCCAGCACCCACAGTCCCGCGGCGACCGCGGCTGCGGTGCCCGCGGGGGAGTCCTCGACAGCGAGCGCGTCCGCGGGCTCCACGCCCAGGCGCCGCGCGGCCTCCTCGTAGATGTCCGGGGCGGGTTTGCCGCGGGGTACGTCCTGCGCGCTGACCCACGTCACGACGACGTCCGCGAGGCCGATCGCGTGCATCTTCCGATCCAGGATCCCGCGGGTGGAGTTGCTCGCCACGGCTACCGGGACCCGCTGGGCGCACGCCCGCACGGTCTCGATCGCGCCCGGTAACGGTTCCAGGACCTCACCGACCACGTCCTCCTCGGTGCGCACGAGCCGCTCGTACACGGCGTCGAACCCGGGAGCGGGCTCGTCCCGCTGCTCGGCCACGGCTGCCGCGCGCCGCGAGATGTCCCGGGCCACGTCCGCGGCGGACAGCCCCATGAGGGACGTGCCCGCGCGCTCGTCGAGCGTCACGCCGAACGATTCGGCGACCTGGGCCTGCACACGCGCCCACGCGCTCTCGGTGTCCATGAGCACGCCGTCGCAGTCGAAGACGACGGCGCGCGGGCGCCAGTGCGGGCCCGGGCCGGGCAGGGTGGTATCCATGCCCCC
>NZ_DDIY01000017.1:200152-260616 GCF_002338785.1 Kocuria sp. UBA1838
CAGCGGCGTCGTCGTCGACCGAGGGGACCCGTCCCCGGTGGCTAGAGTGGGGGCATGGCGGAGAACGCAGGAACTTCAGGGGAAACGACTGTGCAGCGCTTGGCCACCGAGTACGGGGTGGCCACGGAGTACCGGGGCTTCGACGGGGGAGTCGAGACCGTGCCGGAGCGGACGTTGCGCCGTGTCCTCACGGCGCTCGGCGCGGACGTCTCGGACGACGACGCCGCGCGGCGCAGTCTGCGCGACCGCGAGCTGGCGCCGTGGCGCGAGCTGCTGCCGCCCGTGGTGATCGCGGAGGAGCAGTGTGAGGCCATCGTGCCCGTGGCTACCACGCAGGGGGACACCGTGCGGGTGCGGTTGTGGCCCGAGGACGATCCGGACGCGGTGCGCGAGCTGCACCCGGCGCCCGACGTGGCTCCCGAGACCCGCGAGGTCGAAGACACGGTCCGCGAGCGCGTGCCCTACGAACTGCCCCGAGACCTCCCGCTGGGCTGGTACCGTCTCGAGGCCCGGACGGGCTCGGGGCAGCGCAATAGCATCGACGTGGCGGTGACCCCGCAGCGCCTCAGCACCACGGACCGGCTGCGCGGGCGCCGCCGGTGGGGCTACATGGCCCAGCTGTACTCGGTGATGTCCTCCCGCTCGTGGGGCGTGGGGGACCTCTCGGACCTCGCGTCCCTGGCCGCCATCAGCGGTGTGCAGGGCGCGGACTACGTGCTCATCAACCCCCTGCATGCCGCGGAACCCACGCCTCCCGTGGAGCCCTCCCCGTACCTGCCCTCGAGCCGACGCTTCTTCAACCCGCTGTACCTGCGGATCAGCGACGTCGCGGAGTTCCCGTACCTGCGTCCCGGGGACCGTGAGGTCGTGGCCCAACTCGCCGCGGTGCAACGCAAGGCCGTGCTGGACCCCAGCACGATCGACCGCGATTCCGCCTACGCCGCGAAGCTGAAGAGTCTCGAACTGCTGTTCACCGTGCGCCGTTCGCCCTACCGCCAGCAACAGCTCGAGGCGTTCGTGGCGCATGCCGGGCAACCCCTGCAGGACTTCGCGCTGTGGTGCGCCCTGCGGGAGGAACTCGGGGAGGACTCACCCCTGTGGCGGGACGAGGCGAGTTCCCCGGAGGCGCCGTACGCCCAGGAGGCGCGTACCCGGTTGCGCCACCGGATCAGTTTCCATGTGTGGTTGCAGTGGCTGCTCGACGAGCAGCTCGAGGCCGCGCAGCGTGCCGCGTACCGGGCCGGGATGGATATCGGTGTGGTGCACGATCTCGCGGTGGGGGTGCACAAGCAGGGCGCGGACGCTTGGGCGTTGCAGGACGTCCTGGCCCACGGGGTGAGCGTGGGTGCCCCCGCGGACATGTACAACCAGCTGGGCCAGGACTGGAGTCAGCCGCCGTGGGATCCCCGCAAGCTCGCCGAGGCGGGGTACCGGCCGTGGCGGCAGATGCTCGGCAACATCTTCCGTCACGGCGGGGGTGTGCGGATCGACCACGTGGCGGGACTTTTCCGGTTGTGGTGGATCCCCGATGGCAACCAGGCCTCGGATGGGACCTACGTGTACTACGACCACGAGGCCATGGTGGGCATCCTGGCCCTCGAGGCCGAGCTCGCCGGCGTGGTGGTCGTGGGTGAGGACCTCGGCACCGTGGAGGACAGTGTGCGCGAGTTCCTGGAGCGCAAGGGCGTGCTGGGAACCTCCATCATGTGGTTCGAGATGGACGGGGACGTCCCCCTGGACCCCTCCCGCTACCGCGAACTGTGCATGGCCTCCGTGAACACCCACGACCTCCCGCCCACGGCGGGCTACCTCGAGGGCGTGCAGCTGCAACTGCGCGAGGACCTGGGACTGCTCGCGCGCTCGCCGGAGGAGGAACGGGAGGAGGCACGCCGTCAGCTGGACACTTTCTTCACCGCGGTCGCGGATGCCGGCTATCTGCCCCCGGATGAGGACCCGGGGGAGCAGGCCAGGATCGAGGCGATCCACCGCTACCTGTGCGACGCACCGTCCGTGTTGATCAACGTCTCCCTCGTGGACGCGGTCGGGGAGAAGCGGATCCAGAACCAGCCCGGCACGAGCGACGAGTACCCGAATTGGCGGGTCCCGCTCGCGGACTCGGATGGCCGGCCCGTGATGCTCGAATCTCTCACGGGGTCCGAGCGGGTCAACTCGCTCGTGGACGTGGTCAACGGCGCGCTGGGTACGCATCGCCGGGATCCCAAGGCCAAGGCGCCGGAACAGCCCGAACACCGGGACGTGGCGGACCCGTTCACGGGCGAGTTCTGAGCACTCGCTCCGGCGCGATCCTGTCAGGGGGTTGCCCCGCCGGAGGGATTAGGTAAGAATTGCCTTACCTAATCTCCCGGGTGAGGGGATGGGGCCGAAGAAAACGTGTCGGGGTGGCGGACCGGGTCATGGACGGACCGCCACCCTCGCGTGTTTCCCGTTGTGTTCTTCGGCGGCTTTTCCGGGGGCTCTTGCCGGAGGGATTCTCCCCTGGGTGCGCCGTTCGTGGAGCCTGTCACGGCGGGGCGGACGAGTTGGTCCGTTGCGAACCAGCGGCTAGGATCGAGGGGCGCGCAATCGCACCGCTTCCGCCTTCGGATTTGCGAGCGAGTCCGTAGAAGCCTAGAATCTAAGGCTGTCGTGTGGTGGAGTCCATCTACCGGCGCCTTGATCTTCACCGTCTTCGTCGTAGCGAGTGCCCTGACCGGTACTGCCGCGGGGTAAACCCATCACGCCCGGCGCGCGAACGGTGGCATTTTCTTGAGGTGACGGACCACTCTTGGCTATGGCTGCCGGCGGGAAACCGCTCGGCGGCGACCATGCGTGCCGTCATTTCGTCGACATTGGACATTGGAGGAGAACACTATGGCAGCGCACTGCCAGGTGACCGGGGCCCAGCCGGGCTTTGGCCACAGCATCTCGCACTCGCACCGCCGCACCAAGCGTCGGTGGAACCCGAACATCCAGAAGAAGCGTTACTGGGTGCCCTCGTTGCGTCGCAACGTCACGCTCAACCTGAGCGCCAAGGGCATCAAGGTCATCGATGCGCGCGGCATCGACGCCGTGGTCAACGAACTCATCGCACGTGGGGAGAAGATCTGAGATGGCCAAGGACAAGGACGTACGTCCCATCATCAAGCTCAAGTCCACGGCCGGTACCGGGTTCACCTACGTCACCCGTAAGAACCGCCGCAACAACCCCGATCGCCTCGTCATGAAGAAGTACGACCCGGTGGTCCGCAAGCACGTCGATTTCCGCGAGGAGCGCTGAGACATGGCCAAGAAGTCAAAGATCGCCAAGAACGAGCAGCGCAAGGTCGTCGTCGAGCGTTATGCCGCCAAGCGCGCTGAACTGAAGAAGACCCTCGTGGACGAGAACGCGTCCCCCGAGGCTCGCGAGGAGGCCCGCCTGGGTCTGCAGAAGCTCCCCCGTGACGCTTCCCCCGTGCGCGTGCGCAACCGCGACCAGATCGACGGTCGCCCCCGCGGCACCTTCCAGCGCTTCGGGATCTCCCGCGTGCGCTTCCGCGACATGGCTCACCGCGGCGAATTGCCCGGTATCTACAAGTCCAGCTGGTAATTTCTGCACCGGAAGGACCCGACCCCCGGTCGCCCCTTCCCCAGCGAATGCCAACCCAGTCCAGGAGGACAAGCACATGGCTATGAACCGCAGCGAACTCGTCGCAGAGGTTGCCGAGAAGTCCGGTAGCACCCAGGCCGCCGTCAATGGCGTTCTCGACTCCCTGTTCCAGGTTTTCGAGAGCTCCGTTTCCAAGGGCGAGAAGATCACCATCCCCGGCTGGCTCTCCGTGGAGCGCACCGATCGCGCCGCACGTCAGGGTCGCAACCCGCAAACCGGCGAGGCCATCCAGATCCCGGCTGGCCACGGTGTCAAGCTCACCGCGGGCTCCAAGCTGAAGGCTGCTGTTTCCTCCAAGTGAGGTAAGACCAGCGGGTCCCAGGACCCGGTGCTCGAAGGGACCGTTCACTCACTCCGTGAACGGTCCCTTCCACATGTGCGCCACTCCACCTCTTCCGCGGGCCGCCGGGTTCGTGGTTCCCCGCGCGGTGGCGCATAATGGAATCCCATCCTTTCCCCGTGAGTCCCGGAGGTGTTCGGTGTCCCCTCGCGCGCGCCGACTTGCCCGGGGCTGGATGGTCGCCTTCGTGGCCACCACTCTTGCGGCCGGTTCGCACGCCGCGGTGGACGGGACCTGGCCCTCCCCGCTGATCATCGCGCTGTCCATGTGTCTGGCGGCCCCGCTGTGCATGCTGCTGGCGGGACGGGTGCTCTCACGCTGGAGCGTGGCCGGTAGCGTCCTGCTGAGTCAGGCGCTGCTGCACACCCTGTACGCCCAGTCCGGCGGGATGGTCCACGCGATCGACTACACCCACCACCACGCGGCCCCCACGGCGGACGGTCCCGCCGTGGTGATCTCGGTGTTGCCCGCGGCGCATCACGGGTGCGGCATGCTCGCCGCCCACGCCGTGGCGGCCGTGGCCACCTACGCTCTGCTGCGCCACGGCGAGACCGCGGCGTTCCGCCTGCTGGACGCCGTGTCCCTGCGCGTGCTGCGCCTCCTTGTCCTGGCCCTGCGCCCGGTCACCACGGCCGTGCCGCGGCGGACCTCCTGGACCTCGCCGCGCGCCCTGGCCGATCAGCTCCTGCTCTCCTCCGTCTGCGGATACCGCGGACCGCCCGCCCTCGCCTAGGCATCGGCGGGGACACCCCTGGATCCGATGCCGCCCCGAGCATCCATCGCATCCATCGGCAGCCCACCTCGCGGCCCCCACGCCCCAGGGCGCAGGAGAGAACACCCATGAACCCTTCGTACTCAACACCACCTCAGCCACGGCCCACTCTGCGGACCCCGGCGCGGACGGGTGACACCGCGGCGTCGTCGGCCGCGCCGCACGCCCGCCTTTCGCAACGTTCGGTGACGTCGCTCGCGGCCCTGTTCGCCGCGCTGCTGGCCCTCGCGCTGGTCGTCACCACGGCGGGGCCCGCGAGCGCCCACGACGAACTTGTGCGGACCAACCCGCAGGCCGGCGCGAAGCTCGAGAAGGCCCCCACGGCGCTCGAACTGACGTTCTCCGGGAACATCCAGGACATCGGCAGCGAGGTCCGGGTCACCGACTCCCACGGCACGGACATGACGCGCGGCACGCTGGCCGCGCAGAACACCACGGTGTCCCAGCCTCTGCGCGAGGGCGGGGGCGAGGACGAGACCTACACGGTCACGTGGCGCGTGGTCTCCCAGGACGGGCACCCCATCGAAGGCACGTTCACGTACACCGTGGGCGACGGCGCCGCGACCGCTGCGTCCCCGGCCCCCGTGGCCTCTGCGGACGCCTCCCAGGGCGCGGCCCAGGATGCGAACGGAGCCCAGGAGGACGTGAGCGGCACGGGCATCCCGAGTTGGGTACTGCCCGTGGCCGGTGGCGCCATCGCGCTGGTCCTGCTGCTGGTGATCCTGGCCTTCGCCACCCGCCCCAAGCAGCGCTGATTCCCTGACCCGGGCGGCCCGCCCGGATCATCCTTTTCTCGTCAGGCTCCCGCCGCCGCGCTCACGCGTTCCGGCGCGCCGCTGATGCGGCCCGTCACTGACTCGGCCCACCGCTGACTCGATACCGGCTCGATGTGATCGACGGACGTGACCGCGCTGCCGCTCGGACGAGCACCGTTCGTACGACACCGGCTGCTCTGGCACCCCGGTACTCAGGGAGCGGCCTGTGGCTCGGGCATCGAGTGGGCACAGCCCGTCTGTCGAGCGGGCATGGTCCCGGTGTCGAGTAGGCGCAGTGCCGCGTCACTCGACGCCGCGTCCGACGACACGCGCAGCGGACGGGCGAGCCGGAGCACGATTCACTCCTGAGGACTCACATATGAACTACAACCTGAACACCACGTCCGTTCCCGCCCCGCGCCGTGCGCTGGCCGCTGTGGCCGTCGTGGGCCTCGGCCTGGCTACGCTGAGCGGGTGCTCGGCGCAGGGTGGGGAGGCGGCGTCGCCCGCGGGGACGGACTCCGCGACGCACAGCACCGCCGCCGCGCCCCTGGAACTGAGCGACGGCTGGGCCAAGGCGGCCGACTCCGGGATGACCGCCGTGTTCGGCAAGCTCACGAACATCTCCGGGCAGGAGGTCACGTTCACCGGGGCGGGCGCGGACGGCGTCGCGCGCTCGGTCGAGCTGCACGAGACCGTGGCGGACGGCGGCTCCGGCGCCACACAGATGCGGCAGATGGAGGGTGGCTTCACCCTCGCACCGGGGGAGAGCCTGGACCTGAAGCCGGGCGGCAATCACATCATGCTCATGGGGCTCACGTGCTCGCTCAAGGCCGGTAGTGACCTCACGCTGCAGCTGCGCACCGACAGCGGGATCCGGGACGTCACCGTCCCAGTGCGCGACTTCACGGGCGCGAAGGAGCGGTACGCGCCCGGCGAGGACGAGCACGCGGGCCACGGAGGCGAGCACGGCTCGGGGGGCGGACACTCGTCGTCGGATGCCGCCCACGACCACGGGTCGCACGAGGGCATGAGCACGAGTCCATCCTCGAGCGCACTGCCCACGTGTCATGACCACTGATCGGGGCCCTTCCGCTTCGGGGTGGAGCCGCCGATCGTTGCTCACGGGCGCGGTCGCCGGCGCCGGCGCCACGGGACTCGGGGCGGTTTCCGCTGCGGCCCTCGGCGCCGAGGACCCCCGGCTCGCGGCGGCGGAACAGGACAGCCAACGGCCCGGGCTGCGGACCGAAGCCTTCCACGGCCCACGACAGGCGGGCGTGGCCACGCTGCCGCAGGCGTTCTGCGTGTTCATCGCCCTGAACCTGCACCGGGACGTGGACCGGGACGCACTGCGGCGGTTGCTGCGCGTGCTCACGGACGACGCCGCGGCCCTCACGCAGGGCACCGCCCCCGTCAACGACCAGGAACCCTGGCTCGCCCAGAACCCCTCGCGGCTGACCGTCACGGTGGGTTTCGGACCGCGGGCCATGGCCGTGATCGACGCCGACCGGGCCCCGCAATGGCTCAAGCCCTTGCCCGCTTTCACGATCGACAAACTGCAGGACCGGTGGAATCAGGGGGACCTGTTGCTGCAGCTGTGCTGCGACGACAAGCTGACCATGGCCCACGCCCAGCGGGTGCTGCTCAAGGACGTCCGGTCCTTCGCGACCGTGCGCTGGGTGCAGGACGGGTTCCGCAACACCGTGGGCGCCACCCCGGACGGTCAGACCACGCGCAACCTCTTCGGTCAGGTGGACGGCACCGTGAACCCGTACCCGGGGGAGGCTGATCATGAGAAGGTCGTCTACGGTCAGGGCGGGTTCACCCCGTGGATCGAGAACGGGACATCCGTGGTGATCCGGCGGATCCACATGAACCTGGACACGTGGGACGAGGCCGACACCCCCGCGCGCGAGGACTCGGTGGGGCGCCGGTTGTCGAACGGCGCACCGTTGACGGGCGCCGCCGAGCACGACGAACCGGACTTCGAGGCCAAGGGTCCCCTGGGATTCCCGGTCATCTCGTCCTACAGTCATATGCGGCGTTCGCGCAGCGACAACCCGGACGAGAAGATCTTCCGCAGGGTGTACAACTACGATCTGGCGGTGAGTGATGCATCCGGGCACAGCCGCTCCGGGGACGTCCGGGGCGGGGTGTCCAACACCGGGCTGATCTTCGCGTCCTACCAGTCGGACCCCGTGAAACAGTTCGTGCCCATCCAGCGGCGGCTGGCGCAGTTGGACATGCTGAACACGTGGACCGTGCCCATCGGATCCGCCGTGTTCGCTATCCCGCCGGGTTGCGAAGTGGGTGGGTTCATCGGGGACACGTTGTTCACGTGACCCCCGTGCGCGGAGCAGCACAACGAGAGAATCAACGGGCCGGAGGAACGCCACGATGAGTACCAGCGCACGCACCAGGGACACCGGCCCGCGCCGGGACGGTTCGCGGGGCGACGTCGCTCCCGGCCGTGAGCGCGATAGCGCGCCGGATGTCGGGCGCCCGCTCGGCGCCGGCTCATCGAAGGGCGCGAGCTCGTCGAACGGCGCGAGTTCACCGAACGGCGGGACCGCTCCCGCGGGAGCGGTGAGTGTGAGCCCGTGGACCATCACGGTCGTGCTCGTCGCGGCCATGATCGGGATGACCGCGGCCCTGGTCTACGGGGGAGCGGCGGCCCCCCGGCAGGTCGCGGACCCGGGAACGCTCGTGCGCTGGGGGCTGCCCGTGGTGGAGACCGTCCACAACATCGCGATGACGGTGGTGATGGGCGGGTTGCTGCTGGCGATCGGCGTGGTGCCCCGTTTCGCGGACCGCTCCCGGAAACGGCCACCGCGCAACAGCAAGGACCAGGCGGGCGAACCGGAACACCCGGTCTTCCGCAGCGTCATGCAGCTCGTCGAGGCCGCGGCCGTGGTGTGGACCGTGGCGGCCGTGGCCGTGCTGATCTTCACGTACTCGGACGTCTCCGGATCCGGTATCGGCACGGGGGGCAACTACACCCAACAGTTGCTGCACTACATGACCGGGATCTCCATGGGCCAGTCCCAATCGGTGATCGTGATGGTGGCCGCCGTGGTCACGACCCTGGTTTTCGGCGTGCGGGCGCTGCTGGGACTGTTCTGCACCCTCGCGCTGTCCTTCGTGGCGATCGTGGCGCTGGCACTCAACGGTCACGCCGCGGGTGGTGCGGACCACATGGGTGCGGTGAACTCCCTGGGGCTGCACCTGCTGGGAGTGTGCCTGTGGGTCGGCGGGCTGCTGGTGCTGATCTGGGTGGGGCCGTTGCTGTCCCGTGAGTTCACGGTCAGCGGCCGCGGGGGCTCCCGCCACACCGAACCCCTGCTCGCGGTCGTACTGCGGCGCTACTCCGTGGTGGCTCTGGGTTGCTACCTGCTGGTGTTGCTCTCCGGGATCATCAATGCCGCGGTGCGTATCGGAACGTGGGAGCAACTGACGTCCTCCTACGGGATCCTGGCGCTCACCAAACTCGTGCTGACCCTGTTGTTGGCGCTGGCGGGTTTCGCGCACCGGCAGTGGCTGATCCCCGGGGTCGCGGACGGCTCCCGGTCCCGCGCGGCCACCATGTGGCGCGTGCTCGTGGTAGAAGTCGTGCTCATGGGGCTACTCATGGGCATCGCCACGGCCCTGAGCCGCACCGCCCCGCCCGTCCCGGAGGAGCTTGCACCGGACGCCTCCCCGGCGCGGATCCTCACGTGGTACGAACTGCCCCCGGAGCCCACGTTCGCCCGCTGGTTCACCACGTGGCGCCTGGACTGGTTCTGGGTGGCCGTGGTCGTGTTCATGGCCGTGGCGTACCTGTGGGCCGCGATCAAGGTGTGGCGCCGCGGGGACTCGTGGTCCGTGTTGCGCACCGTGTCCTGGTTCAGCGGGCTGGCTGCACTGCTCTACGCGACGAGCGGCGGGGTGGCGGTCTACGCCCGCGTGCTGTTCTCCGCCCACATGGTCGAACACATGAGCCTGACCATGATCGTGCCGTTGTTCTTGGTCTCGGGCGCACCCGTCACCGTGGTGCTCAAGGCCCTCGAACCACGAGGGGACGGTACCCGCGGCCCGCGTGAGTGGATCCTGCGTCTCGTGCACTCCACGTGGGGCAGGATCGTGACGCACCCGATCTTCGCGGCCGCGAACTTTGCGTTCTCGATCGTGCTGTTCTACTTCACGGACCTGTTCCGCTTCACGCTGCGCTACCACGTGGGCCACGAGTTCATGATGGTGCACTTCCTGTTCACGGGGTACATGTTCGCGCTCGTGCTGATCGGCATCGACCCCATCCCGCGCCGGCCCAGCTACCCCATGCGTCTCGTGCTGCTGCTCGCGACCATGGCCGCGCACGCGTTCATTGGCATCAGCATCATGAGCCTGACCACGGTGCTGCAGGCCTCGTGGTTCGGCAACATGGGCCGCCCGTGGGGTCCCAGCGCCCTGGACGACCAGCAGCTCGGCGGCATGCTCATGTGGGGGATCGGCGAGTTCCCCACGTTCCTGCTCGCCGTCATCGTGGCCGTGCTGTGGGCCATGGAGGGCGCCAAGGAGAACCGCCGGGTGGACCGGCAGGCCGATCGCACGGACGACGCCGAACTGCGCGCCTACAATGAGATGATGGCCGAGCTCGCGGAGCGGGACGAGCGGCGTCGTTGACGTCCGCCGGGACGGGCGCCGGCGAGGCCGGGCGGTTGGCGGACGGGTCCGCGGGGTGTGCGGGAGCGTCACGTAACGCACGGGAAGCTCTGCCCCGCGGATAACGTTGTCCCAGGAAGAAACCCTTGACCCCCGGTGGAAGGACCCAGACACCGTGACCTCCGCACGCATGAACACACCCGTCCGCGCCTCGGAACTCGAGGGCAGAGCCTGGCTGAACACCGGCGGTGAGCGACTGGACCTGCAGGCGCTACGGGGCAAGATCGTGATTCTGGACTTCTGGTCCTTCTGCTGCATCAACTGCCTGCACGTGCTGGACGAACTGCGCCCCCTCGAGGAGAAGTACGCGGACGTGCTCGTGACCGTGGGCGTGCATTCCCCCAAGTTCGAGCACGAGGCGGACCCGGACGCACTGGCCGCGGCGGTGGACCGCTACGAGATCACCCACCCGGTGCTCGACGACCCCCGGTTGAGCACGTGGGACGCCTACACGGCGCGCGCGTGGCCCACCCTGGTGGTCGTGGACCCCGAGGGGTACATCGTGGCGCACCTCTCGGGTGAGGGCCACGTCCAGGGGCTGGAATCCCTCGTGTCCGAACTCGTGGCCGAGCACGACGCCAAGGGCACCCTGCACCGCGGGGACGGCCCCTACGTCCCGCGCCCGCAGCCCGAGGGGGACCTGCGCTTCCCCGGCAAGGTCGTGGCCCTTCCGGACGGTTCCTTCATGGTCAGCGACACCGGTCACCACCGCCTGGTCCATCTCGAGGAGGACCTCACCACGGTTCGTCGGGCCATCGGTTCCGGCACCAAGGGCTGGGCGGACGGCCCCCGGGACGCCGCGCGGTTCAACGAACCCCAGGGCATCGCGGTGCTCCCCGAACGCGTGCGTGCCGACGTCGGCTACGACCTCGTGGTCGCGGACACCGTCAACCACCGGCTGCGCGGCGTGGAACTGGGCACCGGCGCGGTGCGCACTTTGGCGGGCAACGGCGTTCAGCGCCTGCTCGACGACGCCCGCGCACGCGGCGTGGACCCCAACGAGATCCCGCAGGACGCCTCGGCCACGTCCGTGGCGCTGTCCTCCCCGTGGGACGTGACGTGGTCCGACGCCGCGGACACCCTGGTGGTCGCGATGGCCGGGACGCACCAACTGTTCTCATTCGACCCGCGCACCGGGGCGCTCGCCGTGCTGGCCGGGACCGGGGACGAGGGACTGCGCGACGGTTCCGCGCCCGAGAGCTGGTTCGCCCAGCCCTCCGGCCTGGCTCAGGACGCCCACGGGGCCGTGTGGGTCGCGGACTCCGAGTCCTCCGCGCTGCGCCGCGTGCGCTTCGGCGAGGACGGGTCCACATCGGTGGAATCCGCCGTGGGACTCGGACTGTTCGACTTCGGGTTCCGGGACGGGCCGGCCGATCAGGCACGGTTCCAGCACTGCCTGGGGGTGTGCGTGCTCCCGGACGGATCCGTGGCCGTGGCCGACACCTACAACGGTGCGGTGCGCCGGTTCGACCCCGCAACCGGTGAGGTCTCCACGCTGACCCGCGGACTCGCTGAACCCTCCGACGTCCTGCTTGACACGAGCCACGACGAGCCCGTCCTGGTGGTCGTGGAGACCAATGCCCACCGCCTCGTGCGGGTGGCGGTGCCCAAGCAGGCCCAGACCGTGGACGAGGGTGCGGCCAGCATGCAGCGCAAGCGCACGCCGGTGGCCCCCGGGGAGCTCGAGCTCACGGTGCGGTTCTCGGCCCCCACGGGTCAGAAGCTCGACACCCGGTGGGGTGATCCCACGCAGCTGAAGGTGTCCTCGTCCCCGGAGGATGCACTCGTGCAAGGTGACGGGACGGCCCAGGGGCTGACCCGCGCCCTGCGGATCGCGGACGGTGTCACGGAGGGGGTCCTGCACATCACGGCCCGCGCGGCGGCGTGCGACGGCTCCCCGGACGGGGAGATCCCGGAGCACGCGGCGTGCCACCTGTACCAGCAGGACTGGGGGATCCCGTTCACGGTGGACCCGCAGGCCCCGGCAGAACTCACGCTGGACCTGCGCGGAACGGACTGAGCGGGGCCCACGGGCACCACGGCCCACCCTTCTCCCACGCCCCGCCCAATCCGTCTCCCACCACCCGCCCCGGGCGCACATGCACCCGGGGCACACCCGTCAGCGCGGCGCCCGCCCGTCAGCGCGGCGTGAGGGTCACCTCGTCCCCGGTGACCCTCACGTCCGCGCTCAGCAGGAACGGGACCTCATCGGTGACCTGGGATGTGGTGCCGTCATAGAGGTCCACCGCGGTGAACTCGATGCGCGCGATCCCCCGGCTGTCGGACACGTGCCAGCGGCCCGCGGCGGCGTCGTCCAGGGAGACGTAGGGCGTGGGGTAATCCTTGATGCTCCAGGAGACGCGGCCCTGGATGCGCCCGTCGAACTGGTAGGAGAAGGGGCATCCCGCGGGGTAGAGGCTGTCCTGCGCGGCACACTCGTCCAGGTGCTCGTGGATCTGTTTGTCCACCTGGTGAGTGAGGCGTTCGGACGGCTCGGCCTCGAGCTTCATGGTGGTGTTCTCCCGGGCGTCGCTCACGGCCGCCTCCTGCGGCTCGGCGCGCACCATAGGGGAGGTGTAGGAGCCCGTGTAGATCCCGGGGTAGAAGACCGCGAACTCACGGGAGGACCCGGGGAGCGCCACGGACGCGCCGTTGATGTCCACCGCGGTGGAACCCGGCATGGCCACGTTCATGGTGGGCAGCGTGGAGGGATCGAAGTCCCACACCGTGAAGAACCCCCATTGCGTCTCCGCGGGGTGGAGCGTGAACTCGGAGGACGCCTCATGACCGTTCAGCGTGTAGCTCGCCCGCACCACCGCCCGGTCCCCGGACAACGCGACGGTGCGCACGGATACGTTCTCGAGTCCCTTGCTTGCCTCGGCCAGGGGTTCGCCGTCCAACAGGGCCGCGTTGGAGTCCGGGACCTGGGCGTTGAGCAACCCCAGGGCCTTGCCGCCGTCGCCGGCCTGGAGGGCCTGGAAGTAATCCCGCACGTCCGTCTCGGGCCCGTACGCGTACTTGTTCACGAGCGCAATGGTCACAGCCGCCCCTGCGAGCGCCAGCAGAATCAGGACGAACCATGCCCCCACGGCCCTGACGATGCGTTCACTGCGTTCCATGAGTCCCCACGTTAGTGGACGTCCCGGGGAGCGGGCCCCGCGTGTCCCGGCGATGACCCGCCCGCTGACGGGCCGCTAGGCTGAACCGGGCGGCGCGGGGGCACCGCCCCCGGACGGCGCGATCGCCCACTCCGGTGTGATCCCCGAGGACGGCAGGTACGAGGGCGGCTCATGGCGGAAACCATCCGACAGATCCCGGCGAAGTACGGGGCACCGGAACACGTGTTCCACCCCCGAATGGGGTCGTACGGCCGCCGGCTCGGCGCGGCACTTCCCCCGCTGTTACTCGTGGTCGTCGCGGTGTTCGTGATCGGGTACCGCCGCCCGGCCGGCCCCGCGATGGGCGTGCTGCTCCTGCTCGCCCTCGTGGGCCTCGTGACGGCCTACGCCTACCTGCGCCCCGCGCTCGTGGTGCTCACCGCGCACCACGTCCTGCTCTCCCGCTGGGTCGGTTTCCGGGCCGTGCCCCGCGAGCGGATCGCCCAGGTGGTCACGGTCCGGACGCTGCTCGCGGCGCGCCCGCGCAGCGGCGGGTCCCGCGGTCGACCCTGCCTCTGGTTCGTCACCCCGGCCGGGCGCTCGGCGCTCTTCCTGGACGGGACGGTCTGGGACGCGCGCACCCTGGACGAGCTGGCCCGGGCGAGCGGCGCCCAGCACGTCAACTTCCAGCGGGCCACGCCGGCGCAACTCACGGAGCACTGGCCCTGGCTCGTCGCATGGCGGGTGCGCTACCCGCGTGTGCGCTACGTCGCGACGTCGTGCGCACTGATCGCGGCGGTCGCCCTGTTCGCCTGGTGGGCCTTCACGCGGGGCCCCGCCTGATGAACCCGCCCCAGTCGGCAGCAGAGCCGTCCGGGTACGACGGCGCTCGGTTCCCACGCAGGGGCCAGGCGGGGCCCTGACCCCCCGGCTTCGGGTCCCACCGCGGGCCGTGGCGCCTCCAGCGCTGCCCTGGACCACAACGACGCTCGGTTCCTTTCGGGGGTCGGGCGGAGACGTGCCCCGCACCCTCCGACTTCCGGCCCGGCCGCGGACCGAAGCGCCCGAGCGGGCCCGGGCGGCTCCGGGTACGACGACGGCCGGTCCCCTTCTCGGGAACCGGCCGTCGTACGGTCGGCGGGCCGCGATATGCCGCGGCCCGTGCCGGACGCTCAGCGAGCAGCGGTGCTGCCGTCCATGTGGTCGCCGGTGACCGCGCCGTCGGACCGTTCGGTGGAACCCGCCGAGCCCACGTGCCGACGCGAACGCTCGATCTCCGCCTTGCGCTCCTCGTTGGCCTCGCGGGTCAGCTCCGCACCGGCCTCCGCGTCACGCGTGAGGTTCTCGCCCGTCTCCGGGTTGAACACGTGCATCTTGCGGCTGTCCAGCCAGATCTTTGCCGTGGAGCCACCGCGGATGCGGGAGGACGCGTCCAGGGAGACGACCACCTGGGCGGGCATCTCGTCAGCGTCCAGCTCTTGGGCCAGCTCGTTGAGTTTGTGCTGCACGGCGGCATCCTGCTGGTAGTGGATGTAGCCGTACTGCTGGTTGCCCAGCCACTCGGTGTGCGTGAATTCGGAGTCGAAGACGGTCCCGTGGGGGATTTTCGTCTCGTCCACGAACTTCGCGTCCTCGAAGTGCTCCGGGCGCAGGCCCAGCAGCACGATCTCGGGGGCGTTCGTGAGCTTGCCCTGCACGCGCTCCGGAACCTCGATGTCCCCGATCGGGGTGTGGAACACCGAGCCGTTCACGCGCGCCGGGATGAAGTTCATGGACGGAGCGCCGATGAACCCCGCCACGAACAGGTTGACGGGCTGTTCGTAGAGCTCCCGCGGGGACGCGATCTGCTGGAGCTGACCACGCTTGAGCACGGCCACACGGTCACCGAGGGTCATGGCCTCGGTCTGGTCGTGGGTCACGTACAGCGACGTGATGCCCATGCGGCGCTGCAGCTGCGCGATCACCGTGCGCATCTGGCCGCGCAGCTTGGCGTCCAGGTTGGACAGGGGTTCGTCGAAGAGGAAAGCGTCCGCGTCACGCACGATCGCGCGCCCCATGGCCACGCGCTGGCGCTGACCGCCGGAGAGGTTCGCCGGCTTGCGCTCGAGGTGCTCGTTGAGGTCCAGGGTGTCCGCCGCCTCGCGCACCTTGCGGTCGATCTCCTCCTCGCTGAACTGCCCCTTGGACAGGCGCAGCGGGAAGGCGATGTTCTCGTACACCGACAGGTGCGGGTACAGCGCGTAGTTCTGGAACACCATTGAGAGGTTGCGATCACGCGGCTGCTTGTCGTTGACGCGCACCCCGTTGATGTTCAGGTCCCCGGAGGTGATGTCCTCGAGGCCCACGACCATGCGCAGGAGCGTGGACTTTCCGCAGCCGGAGGGGCCCACGAGGATCAGGAACTCGCCATCGGCGACGTCGATGGAGATGTCGTTGACCGCGGGGAAACCGTCGTCGTACTTCTTGACGAGGTGTTCCATGGTGATTGCTGCCATGTCTACTCAGTCCTATCTATGTCTAAGCGTGGATGGTGCGGCGGGCTCAGCCCTTGACCGCGCCCTGGGTCAGGCCTGAGACGATCTGGCGCTGGAACGCCAGAACGAGCAGCACCACAGGGATGGTCACGATGATCGCCGCCGCGGAAATCGCGCCCGCAGGGGCCTCGAACTGCGAGGCGCCGGTGAAGAACGCGAGTGCCGCCGGGACGGGACGCGCCGCGGAGGTCGAGGTCAGGCCGATGCCGTACACAAAGTCGTTCCACGCGATGAAGAACGCGATGATCGCCGTGGTGAAGACACCCGGCAGCGTGAGCGGCACGATCACCTTGCGGAACGCCTGCCACGTGGTGGCGCCGTCCACCTGGGCCGCGCGGTCAAGGTCCCAGGGGATCTGCTGGAAGAACGCCGCCAGGGTCCAGATGGAGATCGGCAGGGTCAGGGACAGGTAGGGGATGATCAGGCCGAGCCAGGTGTCGTAGAGCCCCACCTGGCGCCACAGGTTGAACAGCGGCGTGACGATGGAGATTACCGGGAACATCGAGACCATCAGCGCGGTGGTCAGCACGATCTTCTTGCCCGGGAAGTCCAGGCGTGCGATCGCGTAGGCGCACAGTGTCGCGAGCACGACGGCCACGAACGTGGAGATCAGTGAGATGCCGATCGAGTTCCCCAGGGCCGGCAGGAACAGGTCCTTGGCATCGCCCACGAAGATCTGCTCGTAGTTGCTCGTGACGAACTTCGTGGGGATGAACTTGCCCGAGTTCAGGTCCGAGGAGGATTTGAAGGACGTCATCAGGATGGACAGGACGGGGAAAAGCGCGTAGACCAGCACCGCGATGCTGATGACGGTCCAGCCGATTTTCTGCTTGGTGCTCAACATGGCGGTTACTTCCCCTTCCCAGAGCCACCGGTGAGGTCCACCTTGAAGACCTTTATGGCCACCAGCGCGATCAGCATCACGCAGATGAACAGGATCACCGAGATGGCCGAACCAAGGCCGATTTCCAGACGACCGATGGACGTACGGTACGCGAGCAGCGAGAGCGTCTCGGTGCCGTACTGGCCCTTGGTCATGATGAAGACGTTGTCGAAGATGCGGAAGGCGTCCAGGGCGCGGAACACCACGGCCACCATGATGGCGGCCTTCATGTTCGGCAGGACCACCTTGCTCAGGCGTTGCCATGCCGAGGCGCCGTCCACACGGGCGGCCTCGGTGAGCTCACCGGGGACCTGTGCGAGCCCGGAGAGCAGCAGCAGCGAGATGAACGGGGTGGTCTTCCAGATCTCCGAGGCCATGATCACGAACAGGGACGGGCCCGCGGAGGCAAACCAGTTGAAGTCCGGACCGATCATGGGCAGCCACGAGAGCCAGTTGTTCACGTAGCCGGTGGTGATGTCGAAGGCGTAGAACCACGCGAACGCGGAGACCACCGTGATGATGCCGTAGGGCACCAGGATGGCGGTGCGCAGCAGGCCGCGCGTGGCCTTGATCGCGCTGTGCATCACGAGCGCGAGGGCGAGGCCCAGGACGAGTTCCACGACCACCGTGACCACGGTGATCAGCAGGGTCACGCCCAGGTCCCGCCAGAACACGATATCCGACAGGGCCGTGGAGTAGTTGCCCAGGAACACGAACTCCTTGTCATCGGGTGCGGTGAGTCGGAAGGAAAACAGCGAGTCCCACAACGCCTGGACGATGGGGTACAGCGTGACCAGGAGCATGATCACGAACGCGGGGCCGGCGAGCAGCCACCCCAGTTTCCGCTCCGAACGGGCCCGGTCCGAGAGATGGCCTCTACGGCGGGACTTCTCCGGCGTGGACGCGCGAGCGCGCGAATCGACGGTGCTACTCACAACAGCGCATCTCCCTTCAGGACTTCCTGGATGAATTCGGTGGTCTCACGCGGAGTGTCCTCGGTGACTTCCGCCGGCGGGGTCCAGTTCTGCTGGATGGCCGTGGAGATCTCGTTGTAGTACGGGGTCTGCGCGCGGGGCTTCGCGGCGTCGAGGGACTTCCGGATGGTGTCGGCCATGGGGTACGCCTTCTTGACCTCGGGGTCGTCGAAGGCCTTCATGGAGGACGGCGGGTTGCCGTTGGTCGCGAAGTACTGGGCCTGGTGCTCGGGGGAGACGATGCACTGCACGGCCTCCCACGCGAGGTCCTGGTTCTCGGACTTGGCGCCCACGCCCAGGTTGATGCCGCCCAGCGGCGGGTGCGCCTCGGTGCCCGCGTCGACACGGGGCCACGTGGTCCACTTGATGTCGTCCAGCACCGACTTGTCGAGGGTGCCCTCGTCCACGGAGGCCTTCGTGGCCGAGTAGATGAACGGCCAGTTGACCATGAACGAGCCCTTGTCCCCCTGGAACTGGATCATGGAGGCGTTCTCGTCCTGGGTGGCCAGGCCGGGTCCGCCGAGGCCCTCCTTGCCGATGGTGCCGATGATCTCCGCGGCCTTCTTGCCGGCGTCGGAGTCTAGCGTGATCTTGGCGTCCTGACCGTCCTGGCCGTCCGAGACCACCTGGCCGCCAGCCGACTCCACGAGGCCGTTGACCCACACGGACATGGCCTCACCGCGCACGCCCTGCACGCCCAGGTACTTGTCCTGGGACTTGGCCGCCTTGATGAGCTGGTCCCACGTGACGGGCTCGGACATGTCCAGACCCGCCGCCTTGGCCGCGGACTCGCGGTACCACAGCAGCTGCGTGTTGGCCCAGAACGGGATGGCCACGATCTCGCCGTTCCATTTGGCACCCTCCAGCGGGCCCTCAAGGGTGTCCTTGGTGGTCGCCTCGACGACGTCGTGCGGGGGCTTGGCGAGGAAGCCGGGTTCCGCGAGCTCTGGGACATAGGGCGGGTCCAGGCTCATGATGTCCATGGACGTGTCGCCCGCGGCGAGGCGGCGGGCCAGCTGTTCGCGCTGGGACGCCGCGTCACGCGGGAGTAGCGACGTCTGGATCTTGTACTTGCCGCCGGACGCGTCCGAGCACTGCTGGGCGAGGACGTCCTGGCCGCCGTCATCCGGGTTGATGTACCACGTGAGCGTGGGCGGGCCGGACTCCCCGCCGCTGCACCCCGTGAGCAGCATGGCGGACGCCGCCGCAGCGGCCGCTACGCTGCGGACCGTGCGAGGCTTGCCAGCCCTGCGAGAGTGGTGAGTGGACTTCACAATGGTTCCTCCCCTGATGAGCGCCTGTACTGACGGAATGGGTCCGGCGCTCCCCGTAGGATTACCGGTCATTTCAGCATCTGCTCAGTGTAGGCGTGGCGTGGGTCACGGACCGTGTGTTACCCGCTTTCGGGGATGGTGGCGTGGCGGCCGGTGTGTCAGGAGAGGAAGACCGCGGCCACCGCCATCGTGGCCATGGACACGACCGTGGTGAGCAGGACAGTGTCCCGGCACACCGTGGTGGCCCGGTCGTAGCGCACGGCCGCTACGTAGAGGTTCTGCGCGGTGGGCAGCGCGGCCATGATCACGGCCGCGTACAGGGCGTGCCCGGTGAGCCCGAGCGCCCACGCGAGCAACAGCGCGAGCCCGGGGTGCACGACGACCTTGGCCCCGGTCGCGAGCAGCGTGTCCACCCGGGCGCCGGGGGAGGCCAGGGGGCGGGAGCCCACCAGCGAGAGACCGAAGGCGAGCAGCATAGCGGGAACGGCCGCACCCGCCACGATGCGCACGGGCTCCATCGCGAGGTCGGGCAGGCGGATCCCCGTGGCCGCGGACATGATGCCCAGGGCGGAGCCCATGATGAGCGGGTTCGTCACGATGTTCTTGAGCACCGAGCCGACCGTGGGGCGCCGCCCGCCAGTGAGGGTGTCCATGATCGTGAGGTACAGCGGCGTGTTGATCGCCAGCTGAAACAGCATCACCGGGGCCACCTGGGACGCGTCCCCCAGGACGAACAAGGCGATGGGGATCCCCAGGTTGGCGGCGTTGACCTGCCCGGCGGCCTGCGCGCCCATCACCACGGTGGCGGCGTCCCGGGAGAACACGAACCGGGAGAGCAGTGCGTACGCGATCATGGTGAGCCACGCGGACGCGGCCGCCACGAGCAGCGGCGCGGAGAAGATGTGGTGGATGTCCGCTTCGGAGATGGTGGTGAACAATAGCGGCGGGGACGCCACGTAGAACGCGAGTTTGGACAGCACCCGCTGGCCGTCCGGGCCGAGCACCCCCGCGCGCCCGATCACGTAACCCAGCCCGATCACGGCCCATACGATGAAGAACCCGGAGACGACTCCGCTCATGAGCTCATCTCCTCGCGTCGGCGGGTCCGCGCCCCCGGGAGCGCGGCAGGGTCACAGGCCCGCGACGGCCGCGTCCTCCTGGGCCTGCAGGTGGGCGCGGGCGTGCGGCGGGCGGAGCATGTCCCCCACCACGGCGTCTGCGGGGTCCGAACCGAGCGCCACGATCCTGTTGTGCTCGTCCACGTGTACCACGTGAGGTTCGTAGTTCTGCGCCTCGGCGGTGTCCATGAGACCGTACGCGATCAGGATTACCAGGTCACCCGGGTGCACCAGGTGCGCCGCGGCGCCGTTGATGCCCACGACGCCGCTACCGCGCTCGCCCGCGATCGTGTACGTTTCGAGCCGCGCACCGTTGGTGACGTCTACGATCGCCACGAGCTCGCCGGGCAGGATGTTCGCGGCGTCCAGCAGGTCCTGGTCCACCGTCACGGACCCCACGTAATGCAGGTCCGCCTGGGTCACGGTGGCCCGGTGGATCTTCCCGGTGAACATGGTGCGCAGCATGATCGCTCCTGATGCGATGGGTGGTGTGGTTCGCGGTCCAGACCCGCCGGCCGCCCGCCGTGGGGGCCGAGGTGGTGTTCGGGGCGGGTCCTCGGCGCGAAACGCCCCGGAACCAGATGGGTCCCGGGGCGTTTCACGATTCGTGCGGAGCGGCTGACGGGAATCGAACCCGCGTATCAGGCTTGGGAAGCGTGCGCTCTACCATTGAGCTACAGCCGCATCGTTCGTTCGGGACCGTGTGGTCCACGTTTGAACGCCCACCACTCTACAACACGTTTCGGTGCGTGGTTGTTCCGAGGCGTCGTGACCGGGGAGCGAGCGGGGCCGTGGGCTACCGTGGACACGTGCTCATCTCAGATCGCGACATCCGCCGCCACCTGGATTCCGGGCGCGTGCACCTGGAACCGTACGATCCCGCGATGGTCCAACCCGCGAGCGTGGACGTGCGCCTGGACCGCTGGTTCCGGCTGTTCGACAACCACAAGTACGCGCACATCGACCCCTCCCAGGAGCAGCCCGATCTCACGCGGCTCGTGGAGGTGGCCCCGGACGAGCCGTTCGTGCTGCACCCGGGGGAGTTCGTGCTGGGGGCCACGTACGAGAAGGTCACCCTGCCGGACGACGTCGCGGCGCGCCTCGAGGGCAAGTCCTCCCTGGGGCGGCTGGGCCTGCTTACGCACTCGACCGCCGGGTTCATCGACCCGGGGTTCAGCGGGCACGTGACGCTCGAGCTGTCCAACATGGCCACGCTGCCCATCAAACTGTGGCCAGGTTCCAAGGTGGGGCAGTTGTGCTTCTTCCAGCTCTCCTCCGCGACCGAGCACCCGTACGGCAGCGGCGCCTACGGTAACCGCTATCAGGGCCAGCGGGGCCCCACCGCGTCGCGCAGCCACCTGAACTTCCACCGCACGGTCATCGAGTGAGTTCGCGCATCGAGTGAGCCTGTGCGTGGGTGCGGCTCACACGCGGGCCGTGGTGAACCCCGCGGGAGGGCGGGGCGTGAGCAACAACAGCACGAGTCCCGCGGCCACGACCACCAGGATCCCCAGGATGCCCCAGATCTGGGCGCCCATCAGGGTCACGAACATCCCGAACAACCCGGGGGCCATGAAGCTCACCGCGCGGCCCGTGGTGGCGTACAGACCGTAGATCTCCCCGTCACGGCCCGGGGGGATGAGCCGCCCCAGGTACGTGCGCGACGCGGCCTGTGCGGGTCCCACGAACAGGCACAGTGCCAGCCCGCACACCCAGAACGCGATCTTGCCGTGCCAAAACAGCAGGGCCGTTCCCGCCACGAGCACACCCACGAGGGACGCGGTGATCACCGCGCGCGGGCCCACGGCGTCGTCGAGGGCGCCGCCCACGAACGCGCCCAGCGCCGCGATGAGATTGGCCGCGACCGCGAACATGACGACCTCGGTGAGCGAGAACCCGAAGCTACCCGCGGCCAGGACCCCGCCGAATGTGAAGACCCCGGCCAGTCCGTCCCGGTAGACCGCGGAACTGAGCAGGAAGACGACCGTGGCACGCGAAACCCGCCACAGGGCCGCGATGGTGCGGAAGAGCTCGGCGTAAGCGCCCAGGATGCCGCGGTGGCGGGGCTGTGCGGGGACCGCAGCGGCGTCGTTGATGGATGCTCGGAACGGCATACTTCGCGCCTTGAGCAGGAGGGGCAGGCAGAACACGAGGATCCATGCCGCGCTGAACAGTGCCACGGCGCGGTAGTTGAGGGCGTCGTCGGTGGGGATGCCCAGGAACCCGGGTGTGACGAAACCGAACAGGACGAAAGCGAGGGCGAAGATCCCGCCCACGTACCCCGCGCCCCAGCCCCACCCGGAGACCTTACCCATGCGCTGGGGGCCGGCCAGCGCGGGGAGCATGGCGTTGTAACTGACCGTGGCGAACTCCTGGGCCACGCTGCCCACGGCCACGAGCCCCACGCCCAGGAACAGGAAGGCGGGATCGGGTCGGGCAAGGAACGCGAGACCCGTGCACAGGACGAGCACCACGGTGTTGCCGGTGAGGAACGTGGCGCGGGACCGCGGGGAATCGCTGCGCTGGCCGATCAGCGGCGCCGTCAACGCGATCGCGAAACCCGCGACGGTCATGGCAACGCTCAGCACCGTGGACGTGTACTCGCTCGACCCGAACGCCGGGCTCGTGAGGTACACGGTGAACACGAACGTGAGCATCACGGCGTTGTACGCGGACGTGCCGGTGTCCCACAGGCACCACATGAGCACGCGGGCGCGCGAACTGCCCTCGCCGGGGCGTGGGGCGCGCGGGGGACGTCCAGGGGCCGCCGTGGACGGGTGCTGACCGGTCATGGGCTCACCCTACGGACCCTGTGCCCTCCCGCCCAGGATCCGGCGCCCCTGGGCAGTGGGGGCGCCGCGGTGAGGGGCCCGTGACGTGCGGCGAAACGGACAGTCACCCTGCTTTGTTATGCTGGGGAACTCGAAACTGACACCCCATTTCCGCCCGGATCCCCGTGGGCCCATTTACAGGTACTCGTGGGTAATCCGTGGCTCGAGAGGTAAGGTCCTATGATCGCGGTGCTGCTTGTCCACGGGCTCGCGGCCCTGTGTGCACCCGCGATCCTCAAGCGCACCGGACGCTCCGGCTTCTACCTCGTGGCCCTCGTCCCACTCGCGAGTCTGATCTGGCTTTTCACCCAGACATCCCGCGCCCACGCGGACGTGGACGGGTGGACCACCACCGTGGAATGGATCCCCCAGCTGGGGATCTCGCTGTCCTTCCGGATGGATTCCCTCGCGTACATGATGTGCCTGCTGGTGCTGGGCGTGGGAGCGCTCGTCCTCGCGTACTGTGCGCGCTACTTCAAGTCGGACGCCCAGGGCATCGGCCCGTTCGCCGCCCAGCTCGTGGCCTTCGCGGGCGCCATGTTCGGTCTGGTCACCGCGGACGACCTCATGGTGCTGTTCGTGTTCTGGGAGATCACCTCGGTGCTCTCCTTCTTGTTGATCTCCTATTCGCGCACCAAGCTCGCCGCGCGTCGGGCGGCCCTGCAGGCGCTCATCATCACCACCGCGGGCGGTCTGGCAATGCTCGTGGGCCTGGTGATGCTCGGCAACGCCGCCGGGACCTTCCGGATCTCCCGGGTCCTGGAGGCGGCCCCCGAGCTCCTGGGCTCCACCACGGTGGACGTGGCGCTCGTGCTGATCCTGGCCGGCGCAGTCTCCAAGTCCGCGCTGTTCCCCACCCACTTCTGGCTGCCCGCCGCCATGGCGGCGCCCACCCCGGTCTCCGCCTACCTGCACGCCGCGGCCATGGTCAAGGCCGGGATCTACCTCGTGGCGCGGCTCGCTCCCGGGTTCGTGGACACCCAGTGGTGGCTGCCCGTCACCCTGACCCTGGGCCTGGGCACCATGATCTTCGGCGGCTGGGTCGCGCTGCGCCAGTTCGACCTCAAGCTGATCCTCGCGTACGGCACGGTGAGCCAGTTGGGCTTCATCACCGCGGTCGTGGCGTTCGGCACCGCGGACACCGCGATGGCCGGCATGGGCATGGTCATCGCGCACGGTCTGTTCAAGGCCACCCTGTTTCTGAGCGTGGGCATCATCGACCACCAGGCCGGGACCCGTGACATTCGCAGGCTCTCCGGTGTGGGTCGGACGGCACCCATGCTGTTCGTGGTGGCCATGATCGGTGCGGCGTCCATGGCCGGGATCCCGCCGCTGCTCGGCTTCGTGACCAAGGAAGCCGTCCTCACTGCGTTCGTGGACCACGCCTCGGACCCGCTCGCCATGATCGCGCTCGTGTGCGTGGTGCTCGGCTCCATCCTCACCTTCGCGTACAGCGCGCGGTTCCTGTGGGGCGGCTTCGCGCGCAAGCCCGCGCAGTTCTCCGATCTCGACGCCGCCGAGGACGGTCAGTCGGTCATCGGCGAGTTCACCCCGGTGCCGTGGGCCTTCCTCGTGGCGCCTGCGGTGCTGGCCCTGCTCACGGTGGTGTTCGGCCTGTGGCCCGCTCCCGTGGAGGCCGGGATCGTGCGCTACCAGGAACAGTTCCCGGACGTCGCCGAATCCCACGTGCACCTGGTGCTGTGGCACGGGCTGACCCCGGCACTGGGACTCTCCGCGCTGATCATCGGTGTGGGCGCTCTGTTGTACGTCGCGCGTCGGCCCGTGGGCTCGTTTCAGGACCGGTTGCCGGAACTGCCCACCGGTGACTTCGTCTACCGCAAGATCATCAACGTGCTGGACATGGTCGCGGTGTGGCTCACCGGCCGGACCCAGCGTGGTTCGCTGATGTTCTACCTGTCCGTGATCCTCGTGACCGCGATCGTGGTGCCGCTCGTGGCCCTGTTCTGGAACGAGACCCCGCCGCTCGCCGGGTTCCGCTACGCGGATTCCCCGGCCCAGCTGGTCACCGGGATCGCCATGATCGTGGCGGCCCTGCTCGTGCTCACCGCGGGCAAGCGGTTCCTGGCCGTCCTGCTGGTCTCGGTCACGGGCTACGGCCTGGCCCTGACCTTCGCGCTCTACGGCGCGCCGGACCTCGCCCTGACCCAGACGCTCGTGGAGACGATCTCCCTCGTGGCGTTCGTCCTGGCCCTGCGTTCCCTGCCCGGCCCGCTGTGGAACCGCCGGCCCACCGGGCACCGCGTGTTCCGCGCGGTCTTCGCCGTGGTGTTCGGACTGTTCATGATGGCGCTCGCGGTGTTTTCCATGTCCTCGCGGTCGGCGGAACGGATCTCCCTGGAACTGCCGCAGATGGCCTACGAGATGGGCGACGGCGCCAACGTGGTCAACGTCCTGCTCGTGGACATCCGCGCGTGGGACACCATGGGCGAGATCACCGTGCTCGCGGTGGCCGCCACGGGCATCGCGTCCCTGATCTTCGTCAAGGGACGCGGGGACCGCTTGCGCAGCGAACGTCACGACTTGGACACCCAGCAGCTGAAGATCGTGCGTGGCGCGGACTCCGCAGCGCACTTCCCGCACGCGAACACCCGCCAGCTCGAGGTCGCCCGCCGGTTCACCTCCCGCCCGGACGCGGACCCGTTCCTGCTTGCGGGGCGCACGCTCGCCCCGGAGCGGCGCTCGATCATCTTCGAGGTCGTGGCCCGGCTGCTGTTCCACACCTTCATGCTCGTGTCCTTCTACCTGCTCATCGCGGGGCACAACATCCCCGGTGGTGGCTTCGCCGGCGGCCTGATGGCCTCCCTCGCCCTGACCCTGCGCTACCTCGCGGGCGGACGCTACGAGCTCGAGCGCGCGACCCCGGTCAACGCGGGCTGGATGCTCGGCGCGGGCCTGGCGATCGCCTCCCTGTACGCGATCGTCCCCGTGTTCTTCGGCGGGGCCGTGATGGAGAGCTACACGTTCGAGTGGGACATGCTCGTCTTCGGTCACGTCAAGTTCGTCACCGCCGTGATCTTCGACATCGGTGTCTACCTGATCGTGGTGGGCCTGGTGCTGGACATCCTGCGCTCCCTGGGCGGGCGGATCGATGAACGGATCGAGCGTTCCGCCGTGGAGTCCCGGAAGAAGCGCGCGGGCCGCGGCGCCCGGATCCGCCTGACCCGTAACGGCCCCGAGGTCACCGCGCACAGGGCGGGCGACCCCGACGCTCCCGAGGGCTCCTTGGTCTCCGGGGACGAGCCCCAGGAGGCACAGCGATGACCGTGAATCTCACACTCCTGGTAATCATGGGTGTGCTGTTCTCCGTGGGGGTCTACCTCCTGCTGGAACGCTCGCTCACCCGTGTATTGCTGGGCATCATGCTGCTCACCAACGGGGCCAACCTGCTGATCCTGCACACGAGCGGCACGCCCGGCATCGCGCCGTTGTACGACGCCGCCCGCGACCCCTCGGAGTACTCGGACCCGCTGCCGCAGGCGCTCGTGCTCACCTCGATCGTGATCTCGCTCGCCACGACCGCCTTCATCCTCAGCATGATCTGGCGTTCGTGGATCCTGGCCCGCCGGGACGAGATCCAGGACGACCTCCAGGACCGCCGCGTGGCGCAGCAGTCCTCGTACGACGCCGAGGACGACGACGCCCTGCCGCAGGACACCTCCGAGTTCAACCACGCGGACGCCCGGTTCGCACCGTCGCGTCACAACGAGGAAGAGGCCGCCGAATCGCCTGGTCACTACAGGGCCGAGAAGTTCTCCGAGGTGCGAGGGAGGAGCCCGCATGACCACTGATCCGGCACAGTTCGCGCCGCTCGCGGTCCTGATCCCGTTCCTCGGCGCCGCCCTGAACTTCATCATCGTCCACCGCAACCGGCTGCAGCGCGGGGTGACCGTGGGCGCCATGGTGCTCACGCTGATCCTGAACGCGTTCATGCTCGCGAACGTATGGAACCAGGGTCCGCAGGTCGTGCACCTGGGGGACTGGGCCGCCCCGTACGGCATCGTGATGGTCGTGGACCAGTTGTCCGCGCTCATGCTCGTGGTCTCCGTGGTGGTGTCCCTCGCGGTGTTGATCTATGCGGTCAGCGAGGGTGTGGCCAGCGGGGACGACGAGGGCCCCATCTCCATCTTCTACCCCACGTTCCTGTTGCTGGTCGCGGGTGTGTCCCACGCGTTCCTCGCGGGTGACCTCTTCAACCTCTACGTGGGCTTCGAGATCCTGTTGACCGCCTCCTACGTCCTGCTCACCATGGGTGGCACGGCGCAGCGGATCCGCGCGGGCGTGACCTACGTGGTCGTCTCGGTGATCTCCTCGATCCTGTTCCTGATCTCCCTGGGGATGATCTACGGCGCCACCGCCACCGTGAACATGGCGGACCTGTCCGTGAAGCTCGCGGACCTGCCGCAGGGCACCCAGATGCAGTTGCACCTGATGCTGCTGATCGCGTTCGGTGTCAAGGCCGCGATCTTCCCGCTGTCCTTCTGGCTGCCCGACTCCTACCCGACCGCGTCCGCACCGGTGACCGCGGTGTTCGCGGGCCTGTTGACCAAGGTGGGCGTCTACTCGATCATCCGCACCGAGACCCTGTTGTTCCCCGGGACGCAGATCAAAGATCTGCTGATGTGGGTCGCGTTGCTGACCATGATCGTGGGCATCCTGGGCGCGCTCGCCCAGATCGACATCAAACGTATGCTCTCGTTCACGCTGATCAGTCACATCGGCTACATGATCTTCGGCATCGCACTGGGCACGCAGGCCGCCCTGGCCGCGGTGGTCTACTACATCGCGCATCACATCGTGATCCAGACCAGCCTGTTCCTGGTCGCCGGGCTGATCGAGCGCCGCGGTGGCTCCACCAACGTGGACCGCCTCGCCGGGATGCTCAAGATCTCTCCGCTGCTGGGGGTGCTGTACATGATCCCGGCCCTGAACCTGGGCGGCATCCCGCCGTTCTCGGGCTTCCTGGGCAAGGTGGCCCTCCTGGAGGCCGGTGTCGAGGCCGGGACGTGGCTGAGCTACCTACTCGTGGGCGTGTCCGTGTTCGTCTCGCTGCTCACGCTCATGGCCCTGATCCGCGTGTGGAACCGCGTGTTCCTGCGCGACGTGGACGACGCCGAGTACCCGGACCCCGTGCTGCGCGCCACCACCGCGGAGGGCCGCCGCCCCCGCACGTCCCGCGCGGTGGCGGGCAAGTCCGGCAGCCGCTTCTCCGGCCGGTCCCCCGTGGTGCTGCTGCCCGGGACCATGGTGGGCGCGACCACCGCGCTCGTGGCGGTGGGTGTGGCACTCACAGTCTTCGCCGGGCCGCTGTTCGATCTCGCGGACAACGCGTCCGAGAACCTGAGCAATCCGGATCGATACGTCAATGCCGTGCTGGCCCCCGTGGGTCCCGGTGGTGTGAGCGAGGAGGGCCGATGAGTACGTCCCCGATGCAGCGACGCTCCCGGAACTCCTTGCGGGCTGAGCTGCCCCTGATCCTGTG
This sequence comes from Kocuria sp. UBA1838, assembly GCF_002338785.1. NCBI lineage: Bacteria > Bacillati > Actinomycetota > Actinomycetes > Micrococcales > Micrococcaceae > Kocuria > Kocuria sp. UBA1838. The sequence goes on from NZ_DDIY01000017.1 coordinate 228,576, forward strand.
GCTCGTGGTCGTGTGGGGTGCCCTGTGGGGTGACTGGAGCGTGGGCAACCTGGTCTTCGGGTTGATCCTCGCGGTGTTCGTGACCCGCACGCTCACGCTGCCCCCGGTGCGGTTGTCCGGGCGGTTCAACGTCCTGCATTTCGCGCTGTTCGTGGTCACATTCATCTGGCAGGTGGCCCGGGCCAGCATCCACGTGTTCGGTGTCGCGCTCATGCAGGGCCCCAAGGTGCACAACGCAGTGCTGCGGGTGAAGCTGCGGCAGAACAATGACCTGCTCATGACGGCCGTGGGTCACACCATGGCGCTGATCCCGGGCTCGCTCGTGGTGGAGGTGGATCGCGGCAGCGGGATCCTGTACTTCCACGTGCTGGACGTCTCCACGCCGGAGGAAGCGGAGTCGTTCCGGGAGTCCGCGCTTAATATCGAGGCGGCGTGGATCAAGATCATGGGCTCCAAGGAGGACCTCGCGAAACTGGAGGCCTCGGGTGGCGCGGGTGGCGCGGACGCCTCCGGCGCCGTCGCGTCGCCGACCACCAAGATGAACAAGGCCCTGGACGGCCGTGGGGAGGAGCGGCCATGACCATGTTAGACGTCGCCGTGTGGGTGTGCGGTGCGATTCTCACCGTGGCGGCCGCGGGCACGATCTACCGGCTGGCCAAGGGCCCGTCCCTGTTGGACCGGGTGATCGCCACGGACGTGTTGCTCGCGATCGTGGGTGCGGGTCTCGCCATCGAGATGGTGTACAACCACCACTCCAGCAACATCATCCTGCTCGTGATCATCTCCCTGGTGGGCTTCCTGGGGTCTGTGACGGTCGCGCGCAATGTGGGGTTGGAGCGCTCATGAACTGGCACACCGTCCTGGACGTCATCGCGCTGCTGTGCCTCGTGGGGGGGGCCCTCATGTCCCTGGCCGCGGCGGTGGGTCTGGTGCGCTTCCCCGATCTGCTCTCGCGCATGCACGCCGGTACCAAACCCCAGGTCCTGGGGTTGCTCCTGCTGCTCACGGCCGTGGCGATCGAGAGCGGCAATCCCGGCATGATCCCGCTGATGATCCTCGCGTGGCTGTTCCAGCTGCTCACGGTGCCCGTGTCCGCGCACATGGTGGGCCGCGCCGCCTACCGCTCCAAGCACCTGAACCAGAAGAACCTCGTGGAGGACGAGCTGCGCGAGGTCGTCGCTCGCGTCGGCGAGGAAGAATCTCGCTGAGGACGTAATTCTCGGTGGGACCGGGTTCCTTCCGCCCCGTCGCGCCCGGCGCTTCGTATGCTGGGCAACGAGCACGACGTCGTCGGCCACCCGGTGCCGCCGGCACCCACAAGACAAGGAGAACCTCATGAACAAGGTAATGGACATTTTCGGCACGGTGGCGTCCCTGGGTGGCGTGGCCCTGGCCAACAAGGGCCTGTCCGCGGTGTGGAAGCAGGTCACGGGCAACGAGCCCCCCGCCAAGAACCCGGACCCGGACGAGGCCTGGACCGACATCATCATCTGGGCCGTGATCACCGGTGTTGTGGGCACCGTCATCAAGGTGGGGATCTCCCGCCAGGTGGCCAAGTTCGAGTCCAAGGACTCCGATCCCTCCCGTAGCTCCCAGAGCGAGATCTGAGCCGCGGGTACCGCGCCCCCCGTACGGGTGGGCCGGGGCCGCGTAGGACGCACGTACGACGGCGGGTGGCCGGGCACGCGAGATGCCCGGCCACCCGCCGTCGTGGTCTAGACTGGCGTCTCAACGACAGGGGAGCGCCACCGCGGCGCTGAGAGTGCGCGTGAGCGCAGACCCTCGAACCTGATCCGGCTCGTACCGGCGCTAGGGAGTCGAGTATCTCAAGGACCCGCTCGCAACGGCGGGTGGTGTTCTTCCCCTCCTGGGATCTTCAGGAGGATTCAGCATGACGCAGGTCGGTAACACCCCCACCCGTACACCGCGCGCAAGCGGCAACCGCAGCTCGTCGTGGCGGGTCGTGGACATCGTGGTCACCGCCGTATTGGCCGCGGTGTGCGCCGTGATCTTCTGGATGTGGTCCAACCTCCTGTACCCGGCGGTCTCGGCGGGCACGGTGGCCTACCCGCCGTCCGCGGGGCTCATCGCGGGGGGCTGGCTCGTGGCGGGTACCCTGGGCGCCCTGATCATCCGCAAACCGGGCGCGGCCCTGTTCTGCGAGTTGCTCGCGGCCGTGATCGAGGGCTTCCTGGGAACGCATTTCGGGTGGCTCGTGGTGCTCTCCGGTCTGGTGCAGGGCCTCGGTGTGGAGGTCGTGTTCCTCCTGACCCGTTACCGCCGGTTCGGTCCCGTGACTGCGGCGATCGGTGGGGCTGTATCCGGGCTGTTCCTGGGCGTGAGCGAGAACATCATGTACAACTTCGAGTGGGCCCTGGATCAGCAGGTCGTCTACGCGGCGCTGACCACGCTCTCCGGGGCCGTGATCGCAGGGTTGCTCATGTGGGCCGTGATGAAGGCCCTGCAGGCCACAGGTGTCCTCGGAGCACTGGCCTCCGGCGCCGTGCGCCGATGACCGCGGAACCGACCGTGCAGCTCACGGGCGCGCGGGTGGTCCTGGAGGGGTTCGGATGGCATCACCCCGGCCGCGAGACGCCCAGTCTGGTGGACCTGGACCTGATCATCGAGCCCGGCGAACGCGTCCTGCTCCTGGGCCCGTCCGGGGCGGGCAAGTCCACGCTCCTGCAGGCACTGGCCGGTGTGGACCAGGACCCTGACGGCCGTTCCGCATCGGGCGGGTTGAGCGTCGGGGGTGTCGACCCGCGCGACGCCCGCGGCACGGTGGGCTTCATGCACCAGGACCCCGAGACGCAGGTGGTCCTCTCGCGCGTGGGGGACGACGTCGCGTTCGGCCTCGAGAACCTCGCCGTCCCCCGCGAGCGGATCTGGCCGCGCGTGCGGGAAGCGCTCGCGCGCACGGGTCTGGAGCTCCCGCTCGACCACCCCACCACGGCACTGTCCGGGGGGCAGAAACAACGTCTCGCGCTCGCCGGGACCCTGGCCATGTGCCCGCGGCTGCTGCTGCTGGACGAACCCACGGCGAGCGTGGACCACGAGGGGGCGCAGCAGCTGTGCCGCGCCGTGGCCGATGCGGTGCGCGAGGACGGGACCACCCTTGTGGTCGTGGAGCACAGGGTGGCCCTGTGGGAACCGGTCGTGGACCGTGTGATCGTGCTGGGCGACGACGGTCGGGTGGCCTTCGACGGCCCCGCGCAGCAGACCCTGCAGGACGCCCGGGACCTGCTGCAGCACCAGGGTACGTGGGTCCCCGGCTGGGTGCCGCGCACTCGCACTCCCGTGCATGCCTCGAATGGCATGGATCCCGCGGTACGGCAGACGGCTGCCTCCGCGGGGCCACACGGCATCACGCCGCCCGCTGTGCCTACGGAGAATGCGCCGGCCGCGTCGTCCGTGAGGGCTTCGGATGTCACGCAGTCTGCGCAGGATACGGGTGGTTTCACCACCGTGCCCGCCGCCGTCGCACCGGGCACCACCTTGTTGAGCGCACGCGATCTTGCCGTGTCCCGGAGCCAACCGGGACGGCGGGCGCTCGCGCGGCGGCGTCGTCGGGCGCTCGCCGCGTGGCGGCGCGGGGAAGCGTACCCGGAGCCGGACGTGCGCACGGGGGCGGCGCCGGCGGCCGAGAACATCACCGTGGACGTCCGAGCGGGGCACGCGCTGGCCGTCACAGGCGTCAACGGCGCCGGGAAGTCCACCCTCGCGCTGACCCTCGCCGGACTGCTGCTGCCCGTGCACGGCACCGTGTGGGCCACGGACGCCCTCGCGACCGACGCGCCTGCTGATCCCTCCCTGTGGGACGGCGCGGAACTGGTCTCCCGCGTGGGCACCGTGTTCCAGCATCCCGAACACCAGTTCCTGCGCCCCACCGTGCGCGAGGAACTCGAGTTCGGTCCCCGGCAACGACGACGCCGCGTGGGCCGTCGCGATGCGCGCGTCCTCGAGGCGATGGAGGACCAGGACGACGCCCGGGTGGCCGAGCTGCTGCGACGGCTGCGCCTCGAGGAGCTCGCCGAGGCCAACCCGTTCACCCTGTCCGGTGGCCAAAAGCGGCGGCTGTCCGTGGGCACGGTTCTCGCGGCGTCCCCGCGGGTGCTGATCCTGGACGAACCCACGTTCGGGCAGGACGCCCGGACCTGGAAGGAACTCGTGGACCTGTTGGTCGAGGAGCTGGACGGGGGCACGGCCGTGGTGGTCGTGACTCACGACCGGGATCTGGTTGCGGCCCTGGGTGCGCACGAGCTGAGGCTCGGCTCATGAGCACGGTCGCGAGCGTGCTGCCCACCGTGGCCCGCACGGGATTGCTCGCCCGGACGAATGCCGTGGTGAAACTGCTCGGGGCTCTCGTGATCACGGCGGTGCTCGTGGTCAGCGCGGACCCCGTGACGAGCGGCGTGGCGCTCGGGGGCCAACTGCTCCTGCTCGCTGCCGCCGGGATCGGTCCGTGGCGGCTGCTCACGACCCTGTGGCCGATCGTGGTGGCCGCCCTGATCAGCGGGTGGGGGACCGCGGTGCTCTCCCCGGAGGGTGGTCCCGTCCTGCTACACCTGGGGTGGATCACGATCACCACGGGGTCGCTCGCGGCCGGTGGGGCGATCGCCCTGCGTGGTCTCGCGATCGCGCTGCCCGGGATCACCGTGCTGCTCACGACTGACCCCACGGACCTCGCGGACGGTCTCGCCCAAACCCTCAAGCTGCCGGCACGCTTCGTGCTCGCGGCGCTCGCAGCCCTGCGGCTCGTGGAGGTCATGGTCACCGAGTGGGGTGTGCTCGCGGCGGCCCGGCGCGCCCGCGGTGCGGGGGGAGCGCGGGGCCCGTGGGCCGCTCTCACCGAGTTCGCCGGTCTCGCGTTCACGTTGCTCGTGCAGTCCTTGCGCCGGGCCACGCGCCTGGCCATGACCATGGAGGCGCGCGGTTTCGGGGCGGGTCCGCGCACATGGGCGCGCGTGCCCCGTTTCGGCCGCGTGGACGTGGTCGTGGGGTGTGCCACCGTGCTCATCGCGGTCGCTGCGGTGACGCTGTCCCTGCTCACGGGGGCGCACCGCTTCATCTGGCAGTGATGCGCCGAAAGTGACGGGGGAGCACTCGCGCCCGGGCATGTCGAGATGGGACGGGCGGTGCGGGCGCGACCACCCGTGACGCGCTCAGCGCCCCGGGCGGCCCAGCAGGAAATCCGTGAGGGTGCGGGTGAGTTGCGGGTCCGAGGCCACGGGCCGCCCGTCCACGCTCGTCACCGGGACCGCGAGCCGCACCGAGGACGTGAGCCACACGGCGCTCGCTGCGAAGAGGTCCTCGGGGTACAGCGGTCCGTAGTCCACGGCCCAGCCGCGCTCGCGGGCGGCGTCGAAGATCCGGGCTTGCGAGGTCCCCGGCAGGACCCCGCGGGACGGTTCGGGCGTGAGCAGGGTGGGCGCAGCGCCGTCGTCGTGCCGTGCGCACACCACCGAGGACGTGGCGCCCTCCAGGATCCTGTGGTCCGTGGAGGTCATGAACACGGCGTCCTGCGCGCCGTGGGCGTGGGCGTAGCGCACCGCGGCCATGTTGACCGCGTAGGACAGGGTCTTGACCCCCGGGAGCAGCCACGGCAACCCGGTGTCCTCCGCGGGGTCGTGGCCGCGCTCGAGCAACACCACGGACACCCCCGTGCGCCGGGCGGCGAACGTCCGCTTGGGGACGGGCGCGACCGTGAGCCACGCCCACGGCTGATCACCGGGGACACCGCGGCTGATGCTCAACTTGACCGTGTGCTCCGCCCCGAGATCGGCCGAGGGGTCGCGGGCGCCGGGACCGGCCGCCGCGAGCGCCGTCGTCAGGGCCTCGCGCCACGTATCCGCGGACGGTGCGGGCAATTGGGCGGTCCCCGCGGAATGCCCCAGCCTGACCAGGTGGGCGTCGAGCTTGTACGCGGTGCCGTCCAGGACGTGGAGGGTCTCGAAGACGCCGTCCCCGCGGGTGAGTCCCTGGTCCTCGAGGCTCACGTGCGCCTCATGCGGGTCCACGAGCCGCGGCGGGGCACCGATCGGGGAGATCAGCACGGCCGCGGCGGGTCCAGGTGCTGCGGGGGACGGAGCGGGTGTCCCGGCACCGGGCGAAATCACGGGGTGTCCCGCTGTTCCGTGCCCGGTTCCTGGGGTGAGGGTCCGGGGTGGAGGATCTCGGCGGACTCCCACACGGGGTCCTCACCGAGGTACTGCTCCTCCTGCTCCGCCCACACGTCCCAGTACTTCTCGTACGTGGCGCCGTCCCGGTCCAGGGCGCGCTGTTTGCGCTGTGAGGCGGGAAGTTCGACCCACACGGAGACGTCCAACAACGCCCGGGCCTCGCGGTGGCACGCCCCGACGCCCTCCACGAGCACGATCTGAGCGGTGCGGGTCAGACGCGGGGTGCCGGGCTCGTTGGTCAGCCAGTCCCACGCGGTCCAGTGGGCGTCCTCCTCGCGGCGCAACGGTTCGAGGATCTCACCGCGGTACCGTTCCATGCCCTCGAGCAGTCCGTTCCACCCAGGGTAGATGTCCTCGAGGTGGAAGCTCACGACATCGTGCGAGCGCTCCAGCACCCGCGAGAGTTGCTCGGTCAGCGTGGTCTTGCCCGCTCCGGAACGGCCGTCGATGCCCACGATGAACGGCTTGCGCGTGGGTGGGGGCAGCAACCGTGCGAGGTTGACGCCTTCCGGGTACTGGGCGATCTCGTCGTCCTGGAAACCCTCGTCCGGGGAGATCACCGCGCGTCGATCCGATCCTCGACCCACGAGACCACGCCCGGGGTGGCGGCCGTAATCTGTTCCCACGCGGTGTCGAAGTCGTCCGAACCGCCGTACCACGGGTCGGCGATGTCGAGGCCCGCCTGTGAGTCGGCCACGGCCGGGTCGAAGCTGCGCATGAGCCGGACCTTCCGGGCGTCGTCCGTGGGCAGTCGGCGCTGCAGCTGGTCCCTGTGGGACCGGGTCATGGCGAGGATCAGGTCCGCGTCCGCGAGCTCGACGTCCGTGATCCTGTGTGCCTGATGCTCGGGCAGTTCCAGGTGGTTCCTGTTCAGGACGGTGCGGGCGCGGGGATCCACGGGGTTGCCGTGTTCCTCGTCACTCACGCCCGCCGAGCTGACGCGGACGCGCTGCGCGAGACCGGCGTCGGTGAGCTCGGATCGCAGCAGGGCCTCGGCCATGGGCGAGCGGCAGATGTTGCCGGTGCAAACCGTGACGATGGAGAACATGACCTCCACTGTACGAAAAATCCGTTCCCCGTGAGTGGCCTCAAGGTGTCGAGGAGCCACCCCACGTCTGACGTTCGATGCCCGCGAGCAGCAGTTCCAGGCCCGCGATGTATTCCGAGCGGTCGTCGTGTTCACCGAACGAGTCCAGCATGGCACGCACCACCGGGAGCATCCCCGGCCCCGAATGGCCCGCCCGTTCCAGTTTTTCGTGCACCTGCCGGGCGGATTCCTCCGCGGCGGGCCGGTTGTGACGGTGGGCGATTCCCGCGCCCGTTCCGAACGCGTAGTTGGCCACGGCGAGGGATGCGTAGAACCGCTGTTCGGCGTCGAGCTCCATGCGCTGCAGCAACTGTCCCGTGCACTCCCACGTGCGCAACGCGTTCTCCTCGCTGCGGGCGGTGCTGAGCAGCTGCCCGGCGAGCCACGGGTGCTCGCGCATCTGGGAGAACAAGCACAGGCACAGGCACTGCAGTTCCTCGAGGGCCTGCGCCGTGGCCGCGCTCGTACGGGGATCCGCCCTGGGTGCCGGGAAGGCCGCGAACTCCTCCGGCCCCGGCTCGCCGTCCCCGCACAGCGCGTGGAACTGGCCCAGCGCGCGGCCCAGGACCTCGCTCGTGACCAGGGCCATGAGGTCGTCCTTGCCGGTGGTGTACCAGTAGAGACTCGCCACGCCGCTGTTGAGCTCGGTCGCGAGCCTGCGCAGGGTCAGGCGCCGCGACCCCTCGCGGTCCAGTACCGCGATCGAGGTGTCCACGATCGTCTCCAGGGACAGCGACGCACGACGCCGTTGGGTCCCCTTCCCGCTCGCCCCGCCCGTGCCGGGGGCGCCGGGCGCGTGCTCGCGCGCGGCGTCGTCGGGCCCGTCTCCCGATGGGCTTATGGGCCGGGGCCGGGAATCGGGATCCGGATCGGGGGATTGTGGTGGGCCGTCGTTCATGCGCACCAACGTACGCAGCGTGGCCGTGCGGGACCAAACGGTGTCCCGGTACGCGAACGCGGGGTGCGCGTCCCATGACGTGCACCCCGCGTTCGGGAGGGGGCCCGGTTCAGCGGGCCATCGGTGTCACTGGTCGTTGCGGTGCTTCGGCGTGGTCTGTTCCCACGGGGCCTCGCCCTCGGGGGTGCCGTCCGCGATGTCGTCGACGGCCGAGGAGACCCACGCCGACTTGTACGCGAAGTCGGTCTCGTCCCCGTTCTCGTCCGTCTGGCGATACCACTCGGTGATTGCCGGATCGTGCGAGTCGAACGCGTCGCCGGCGGCGCGATGGCCCTCGGCGCGCTCCACCTGCAGGGCGAAGTTGTCACCGTGCTCGGCGAGCCCGGAGGCCACGGCCTTCTGGACAGCCGAGTACGCGAACTTGGTGCGTAGCGTGGCCGGGTCGTAGCGCAGGTCCCGGTACAGGGCGACCATCATCATGGCCACGATCACCGCGAACGGCAGCGCCGAGACGATCACCAAGCGCTGCATACCGGCCAGGGCGTCGTTGCCCGCCACCAGGATCATGACGATCGCGATGCCGGCGAGGCACGCGCCCCAAAAGATGACGATCCACTTGCTGGGGTCCGGGCGCCCGCGCTGGGTCATGGTGCCCATGACCACGGAGGCGGAGTCCGCACTCGTCACGAAGAAGATGCCGATGACGACCATGGCCAGCACCGAGGTGACGGCCGTGAGCGGGAGCTGGTCGAAGAGTCCAAAGAGCATGGACTCAGCGCCGTTTTCCACGGAGAGGTCCGCCCCGTTCTTCGCGAAGAACATGGCGGAGCCGCCGAAGACGATGAACCACAGGATGCACACCGAGGCCGGGACCACGAGCACGACGGTCACGAACTGGCGGATGGTGCGGCCACGGGAGATCTTGGCGATGAACATGCCCACGAACGGGGACCACGAGAGCCACCAGGCCCAGTAGTACACGGTCCACGTGTTGGAGAACTCGGCGCTCTGCGGGCCCCACGCGGCCGACTGGCCGGTCATGAAGAGGTACTCGGAGATGTAGGTGGAGAACGTGGAGGGGATCAGCGTTAGCAGGAAGACAGTGGGCCCCACGAGGAACACGAACAGCGCCAGCACGAAGGCGAGTGAGAGGTTGATGTTCGACAGGTAGCGGATGCCGCGCGAGACGCCCGACACGGCGGAGATGATGAAGCCCACGGACAGCAGCACGATGATCACGATCAGCGCGTTGTTGCTGAGCTTGTCGATGCCGCCCACGATCGAGATGCCGGAGCCTATCTGCATGGCTCCCACGCCCAGGGACGCAGCGGTGCCGAAGAGGGTTGCGAAGATCGCGAAGACGTCGATCAGCTTGCCCATGGTGCCGTCCACGCGTTTGTGGCCGAGCAGCGCGGTGAACACACGCGAGATCAGTGGCGCGCGGCCGCGGCGGTAGGCGCCGTAGGCCACGGAGACGCCGACGACGGCGTAGATGGCCCACGGGTTCAGGGCCCAGTGGAAGGCGGACTGCACGAGGGCGTAGACGATCATGGAGTCGCTGCCGGCCTCGGCCGCGTGCGCGAAGCCGGGGATCCCGCCCTCGTAGTAGGTCATCGGCTCGAACGCGCCGTAGAAGACCAGGCCGATGCCCATGCCCGCAGCGAAGAGCATCGCGAGCCAGGAGAAGAAGGAGTACTCGGGCTCCTCGTCGTCGCGGCCCAGCTTGATTCTTCCGGTGCGGGTGAAGCCGATGAAGATCATGAAGACCACGGCCGCTGTGGAGAGCAGGATGAAGAACCAGCCGGTGTTGTCCGTGACCCACGCGAGCGCCGTGGCGGAGACCGTGGAGAGGCTGTCCGTGCTGAGGACACCCCATGCGATGAAGCCCACCACGAGGACCGCGGTGATGGCGAAGACCACCTTGTCGGTGCCGAACTTGACCTTGCGGTCCTCCACGCCGACGCCCGGCACCAGTGCCGGGTGGATGCCGTGGGGGTAGGTGAGCTCGTCGATGATCTTCCGGGGGCGGCTGCGGGCGGTCGATCCCTGGGTGGCGTGGTCGTGGGGCGGGGTGGTCGATGGTTCTCGGTCCGTGGAATGCGGTGGCGTGCTCAAGACAGTTCTCCTGACTGCGGCGGTGGGTGATCGGTGAGCTCGTGTGGTGCGGTGGCGCTCCTGGAGGGGTCGGGGTCAGTGCGGGCCCGGCACGTTTCGCCCTGGGCGTACAAACTCATCAGTGTAACGCGGCTAAGTGTCCACCCCCGAATTGCTGTGGAATTCCCGGCAGCTCGGGCGAGACGCGGTGTGCAGATACTTGAGCCGTTGCGACTCAACTTAGGTTGACAGGGGTAGCTCAAGGTGTAAACTTGAGTCTCGAAAGCTCAAGTCTTAAAGGTTCACGGACCGGCCGCGTCGGCGCCCCTCCGGACCGCATCGGAACAACGAAGGGATAGAACATGTCTCGTGCAGTAGGAATCGACCTCGGTACCACTAACTCCGTGGTATCCGTACTGGAAGGCGGCGAGCCCGTCGTCATTGCGAACGCCGAGGGCAACCGCACCACCCCGTCCGTTGTCGCCTTCTCCAAGGACGGCGAGACCCTCGTGGGCGACGTGGCCAAGCGCCAGGCCGTGACCAACGTGGACCGCACCGTGGCCTCCGTGAAGCGCCACATGGGCACGGACTGGACCACCGAGATCGACGGCAAGAAGTACACCCCGCAGGAGATCTCCGCCCGTACGCTCATGAAGCTCAAGGCGGACGCCGAGTCCTACCTGGGCGACACGGTCACGGACGCCGTGATCACTGTTCCCGCGTACTTCAACGACGCCGAGCGCCAGGCCACCAAGGAGGCCGGTGAGATCGCCGGCATGAACGTGCTGCGCATCGTCAACGAGCCCACCGCCGCGGCCCTGGCATACGGTCTGGAGAAGGGCAAGGAGGACGAGCTCATCCTGGTCTTCGACCTCGGTGGCGGCACGTTCGACGTCTCCCTGTTGGAGGTCGGCAAGGACGAGGATGACTTCTCCACCATCCAGGTCCGCGCCACCGCCGGTGACAACCGCCTCGGTGGCGACGACTGGGACCAGCGCATCGTGGACTGGCTGCTGGAGCAGGTGAAGTCCAAGACCGGTGCGGACCTGTCCAAGGACAAGATCGCCCTGCAGCGCTTGAAGGAGGCGGCCGAGCAGGCCAAGAAGGAACTGTCCTCCGCGACGTCCACGACCATCTCCCTGCAGTACCTGTCCGTGACCCCCGAGGGCCCCGTGCACCTGGACGAGAAGCTCTCCCGTGCCAAGTTCGAGGACCTCACCAAGGACCTGCTGGCCCGCACCGAGAAGCCGTTCAAGGACGTCATCTCCGAGGCCGGGATCAATGTCTCCGACATCGACCACGTGGTGCTCGTGGGTGGTTCCACCCGTATGCCCGCCGTGGTCGAGAAGGTCACCGAGCTCGCGGGTAAGGCCCCCAACAAGGGCGTGAACCCGGACGAGGTCGTGGCCATCGGCGCCGCGATCCAGGCCGGTGTGCTCAAGGGCGACCGCAAGGACGTGCTGCTGATCGACGTGACCCCGCTGTCGCTGGGCATCGAGACCAAGGGCGGCGTGATGACCAAGCTCATCGAGCGCAACACGGCCATCCCCACCAAGCGGTCCGAGACCTTCACCACCGCGGAGGACAACCAGCCGTCCGTGTCCATCCAGGTCTTCCAGGGCGAGCGCGAGTTCACCCGGGACAACAAGAACCTGGGCACGTTCGAGCTCACGGGCATCGCCCCGGCCCCGCGCGGCATGCCGCAGATCGAGGTCACGTTCGACATCGACGCGAACGGCATCGTGCACGTGTCCGCGAAGGACAAGGGCACGGGCAAGGAACAGTCCATGACCATCACGGGCGGTACCTCGCTGTCCAAGGAGGACATCGACCGCATGGTCAAGGACGCCGAGGCGAACGCCGACGCGGACAAGCAGCGCCGTGAGGCCGCCGACCGTCGCAACAACGCGGAACAGCAGGCGTACTCCGTGGAGAAGCTGCTCAACGACGACGAGGGCAAGATCCCCGAGGACGTCAAGACCGAGGTCCAGGCCGACGTCGACGCCGTGAAGTCCGCCCTCGAGGGTGACGACGACGACGCCGTGAAGACCGCGTTCGAGAAGTTGCAGGCCTCCCAGACCAAGATCGGTGAGGCGCTGTACGCCCAGGCCCAGAGCGAGGGTGCCGCCGGTGCCCAACCGGGTGCCGAGGGCGCTCAGGGTGCGCAGGCCAAGGACGACGACGACATCGTCGACGCCGAGGTCGTGGACGACGAAGACGGTAAGAACGGGAGGAAGTGAGCATGAGCGATTCCGAGAACACCAAGGGTCACGGCGAGTCCGTGCCGGAGGACCCGGATCATTCAGCTCAGGACTCCACCGGCACCGAGCGTTCCGAGGGCGGTGAGGGGCTGACCGTGGACGACATCCTGGACACCCCTCAGTCCCAGGACGCCCAGGCCGGGGACACGCAGGCCGCGGACGCGGCGTCGTCGCAGGACGACGCCGCCCCGGCGGGCGAGTCCGCCGCGCAGAAGCTCGCGGACGAGCGTCTCGAGGACCTGCGTCGGCTGCAGGCGGAGTTCGTGAACTTCAAGAACCGCACCGCGCGGGAGAAGGATCAGCTGCGGGACTTCGTCTCCGGCGAGATGATCACCGCGCTGCTGCCGGTCCTGGACGACGTCGACGCCGCTCGCAAGGCCGGGGACCTCGAGGACGGCCCGTTCGCCGCGATCGCGACCAAGCTCGAGGACGCCCTGGGCAAGAAGGGCCTCACCCGGATCGGGGAGGTGGGGGAGGTCTTCGACCCCACCGTCCACGAGGCCGTGCTGCAGCAACCCACCGACGAGGTGGAACCGGACCACGTGTCCATGGTGCTGCGCTCGGGCTTCCGGGTGGGCGCTCGAGTGGTCCGGGCGGCCCAGGTGGCCGTGGCCACGAAGCCGTAACGCAAGAAATTCCTCGGGGCGGGTCCGCATGACGGGACCCGCCCCGAGTCACACAGGGAAGTACCAGGAGGAAGGAGGCGTCATGGCCAGTCAGGACTGGATCGACAAAGATTTCTACACTGTCCTGGGCGTCTCCAAGGACGCATCCCAGGCGGACATCAAGAAGGCTTACCGCAAGCTGGCCCGCGAGTACCACCCGGACCAGAACCCGGGGGATGCGGCCGCGGAGAAGAAGTTCAAGGACATCACCGAGGCCAATTCGGTGCTGTCGGACCCCGAGGAACGCAAACAGTACGACGCGATCCGGGCCATGGGTTCCGGGGCGCGGTTCACCGCCGGTGGCCCCGGTGGTGCGAGCAACGCTGGCGGCGCCGGGTTCGAGGACCTCTTCGGGGGTCTGTTCAACGGCGGCGGTGGCCGCAGGAGCTACTCCACCTCCGGGGGTGGCGGGTTCGAGGACCTGTTCGCGCAGTTCGGCGGCCAGGGCGGCAATTCGCGGTTCGGCGGGGGCTTCAGTGGCGGCCAGGGCGGATTCGGCGGGGGTCAGGGCGGATTCGGTGGCTACCAGGCACCGCCCGCCAAGGGTGAGGACATCCACACCACGACCACGATCCCGCTGCGTTCCGCGTACAACGGCACCACGGTGAAACTGCGCCGGGGCAACGGCCAGTCCACCACGGTGCGCGTGCCCAAGGGCGTCAAGGATGGGCAGCGATTGAAGATCGCGGGCAAGGGACACTCGGGGCCCGGTGGCCACGGGGACCTGTTCGTGACCGTCAAGGTCAAGGAGCACCCGTTCTTCACCCGCGAGGGCCAGGACGTGCACGTGGACATCCCGGTGACCGCTGCGGAGGCCGGACTCGGGACCACCGTGCAGGTGCCCACGCTGGACGAGGGCCACGTGACCGTGCGGGTCCCCGCGGGGACGTCGTCCGGGCACCGGATGCGTGTCAAGGGCAAGGGCTTCACGTCCGGGTCCACCACGGGCAACATGATCGTGACGGTGCAGATCCAGTTCCCGGCAGACCTGGACGATGCCGCACGGGAAGCACTGCAGGAATTCGCGCGGGCCACCGAGGACTTCGACCCCCGCGCGAACCTGAGCGAGGAGGCGGCGCTCTGACATGGCCATCGACTTCACCCAGCCAGTGTTCGTGATCTCGGTGGCCGCGGAGCTCGCGGACATGCACCCCCAGACTCTGCGCCAGTACGACCGCATGGGTCTCGTGACCCCGTCCCGGGCCTCCGGGCGGGCCCGCCGGTACTCCCAGCTGGACGTGCAGAAATTGCGTCAGATCCAGGAGCTCTCCCAGGAGGGCGTGTCCCTCGAAGGGATCAAGCGCATCATCCAGCTCGAGAACCAGGTGCAGGCGCTGCAGACCCGGGTCACGGAACTGTCCGAGGAACTCGAACGGGAGCGCCGGGCGCGGCAGGAGCGGGACATGATCTTTACCGCCGGTTCCGCCGGGGATGTGGTGCGCATGGCCCGTGGCACCCGGCGCTCACCCCGCAAGGTGTCCCAGGCGCTCATGCTCTACCGCCCGGCCAAGCCCGAGGCTGCGGCCACCGGCCGGGACGCCATACTGGGCCGGGATGCGGCCCCGGGCCGGGACGCGGCGTCCGTGCGGCGGGATGCGACGTCGTCGTCGACCACGAAGCTGCGCGGCTCGCAGAAGTAGACGACCCGCGAACGGCGAGATCCCCGCGGCTCCTCTCGGGAAGGGCCGCAGGGATCTCGTCATCCGGGGTACCGGGAAGGACTACTTCTGGATCGTGTTGCCGTCGAAGAAGTCGTCCGTGGTGGCGTTGGGGTGCTTGGCCAGCGGGGTCACCTTGACGTTCATGTACGCGAACATGGGGAACCCGGACAGGACGGTCTGCAGCTCGTCGTTGTCCTCGACGTCGTAGATCGAGTAGTTGGCGTATTCGCCCACCACGCGCCAGATGCCCTTCAAGACACCCGTGCGCTGGAGTTCACCGGAGTAGGCCTTCTCGCGGTGCTGGTAATCAGCCTTGGTCTCGTCGGTCATCGATTCCGGGAAGACCACGTCCATGCGGGCCAGGAACAACATGCGGGGCTACTTTCTCTGGGGGTCCGTGGAGGGTGCGTCGGGTTCCACCCTAGGCGCTGCCGCGCGCTCGCCGGGGTGTACGACGTCGTGCGAATCGGTGAACTCGCCCGTCTCGTAGTCGTAGGCCACGGGGTTGCCGTCCTCGTCCGTGCGCCGGTACCACTCGGTGACCTCCGGGGCGCTCGAGTCGAAGTCCGCGCCCGCCGCCCACTTGCTGTCCGGGGCGCGCTCCACCGAGAACGTGAAGTCGTCCCCGTACTCGTCGATGCCGTGGCGCACGGACTTGTCCACGGCCCAGCGCGAGTACTGCTCGCGGATGACCATGGGGTCCCGGCGCAGGTCCTTGTGGAAGGCCACGGCCATGACGAACATGATCAGCGTGAACGGCAGGGCCGTGACGGTGATCAGGTTCTGCAGACCCGTGAGCGCGTTCTGTCCGCCGATCAACAACATCACCACGGCGATCCCGGCCATGCACAGTCCCCAGAACACGGTGATCCGCCGCTTGGGGTTTGGGTTGCCCCGCTGGGACATCTGGGACGTCACCACGGAGGCGGAGTCCGCGGTGGTGATGAAGAAGATGGCCAGCATGAGCACCACGATTCCCGCCATGATGCCGGCCGCGGGCATGCCGTCCAGGACGGTGAAGAAGATCTCTTCCGGGGCCGGCAGGGTCTGCGCGGTGCCGTCCGGGGCGATCGCGTGGTCCTGCATCTGCTGGTGGATGGCGGTCCCGCCGAGCACCGTGAAGGCCATCACCACGATGGACGAGGGGATGAACAGCACCCCCAGGATGAACTGGCGGATGGTGCGGCCCCGGGAGATCTTGGCCACGAAGACCCCCACGAAGGGTGCCCAGGAGACCCACCAGGCCCAGTAGAACGTGGTCCACGAGGACAGGAACGCCTGCATCTCGGGGCCGTCCGACATGGACGCGGACAGCATGGTGGGCAGCTCGGCGAAGTACGTGACGATCACGGAGGGCACGAAGTTGAGCAGGAACGCGGTGGGTCCCAGGACGAAGAAGAACAGTGCCAGACCCACGGCGAGGACCATGTTGATGTTGGACAACCATCGGATCCCGCGGGCCACGCCCGAGACCGCCGAGGCGATGAACCCCGCGGTGAGCACCGCGATGATGACGACCGCCGCGGCGTTGCCCGAGGGGCCCAGACCCGTGAAGATCTCCACACCGCGCCCGATCTGCAGGGCACCGATGCCCAGGGACGCCGCGGTGCCGAACAGGGTGGCCAGGATCGCCAGGATGTCGATGATCCGGCCGGCCAGGTTGTCGGTGTTGCCGTTGTGGAAGAACGGTGCGAACACGGAACTCATGAGTGGAACGCGTCCGCGCCGGTAGGACGTGTAGGCCACCGCCACGCCCACGAGACCGTAGATGGCCCACGCGTTGAGCCCCCAGTGCAGCGCGGCCTGCGCGGAGGCCTTCTTCATGGCGTCCACCGTGCCGGGGTCCGCGGAACCCGGGCGCGGGGACAGGAAGTAGGTCATGGGCTCGAAAGGGCCGAAGAAGATGATCCCGATCCCGATCCCCGCCGCGAACAGCATGGCCGCCCACGACGCCGTGGAGTACTCGGGCCGGTCCCCGTCCAGGCCCAGCGGGATCCGCCCGTAGCGGGACACCGCGATGTACAGCAGGTAGAGCAACAGCCCGATCGCCAGGACGTTGAACGCCCACCCCATGTTGAGCATCGTCCAGTTCAGCGCCGCACCGGACACGGCCGTGAGTGACGCGGTGTCCACGACACCCCACCCGATGAACGCGACGATCAACCCGCCGGCCACGCCCACCACGATCTTGTCGATTCCGTAGCGCACCTTCTGGTCCTCCACGGACACGCCCGGCACCACGGCCGGGTGGATGTTGTGGGGGTAGTTGATCTCGTCGAGGAACGAGCGCGTGGCGTCCTTGCGGTTCGCCGGTTTGCGGGCGCCCCCGCGTGGCGAGGGCTCGGGCTCCGCGTCCGACGGGTGGGACGGTCGTGTACTGGAGGACACCGGGACTCCTGCGGGTCGGTCGGTCAGGGACCTTCCCACAGTAGGCCCCCGGACCGGTTCGCCCCGGGTCCGGCTAACGACGGCGGTAGGTCAGGTCCCGCGGGATCCGCCCGGCTTCCGTGGCTTTGCGTTCGAAACTCGTGAGGATCCGGCCCTCCCAGCGCGGGGCCCACCCGGCGTCCGGGTGCTCGTCGTCCGCGAGCGGACCCGGATGCACGTTCTCGAAGTCCGCGTCCGCGTCGTCCAGGACCTCGCGCATCACCACCGCGTACTCCTGCCAGTCCGTGGCTAACCGCCACAGTCCACCCGGTTCCAGGACGCGGGCGGCCAGTTCGGCGAAACCGGGGGAGACTAGGCGCCGCTTGTGGTGGCGGGTCTTGTGCCACGGGTCCGGGAAGAAGACCCACAGTTCGTGCACGGAACCGGGTTCCAGCATGTGCTCGAGCACCTCGGGGGCGTTGGCCTGCGCCACGCGCACATTGGTCACGCCGGCCTGGGCGGCCTTCATGAGTAGATCCGCCACACCGGGCTTGTAGACCTCCACGGCCAGGTGGTCCAGCTCCGGGTGGGCCGCCGCATGGGCCACGATGGCCTCGCCCAGGCCCGAGCCCACCTCCACGACGACCGGTGCCACACGGCCGAACACGGCCTCCCTGTCCAGTCGGTAGGCCGGATCCACGGAGGTGTCGGTCATGACGCGGGGGATGTCCAGGACCCACTCGTCCGCATGCTCGTCCCACGCCTTCTGGCGCTTGGGGGACAACCGGTCACCGCGGCGCACGAACGAGTACGGCTGCCGCGGGAACGCCACGCCCGCGGGGGCACCGCCGGTCGCCGCGGCGGGACCCGTCGGAGCGCCGGCGTCAGTCGGTGCGCCGTCGTTCGTCGGGGTGGCATCGGCATCGGTGTGCTCGGATGACGACGGCGCGGCACCGGCCGCACGGGCCTCGGCGGGCTGTTCGGTGCGGTGTTCGGGGGCCGGGGACGCCTCCGGGGCGCTGCCCGGGGAGTCCGGGAGGGCCGCGTCGTGCGCGGACGTGTCAGGGGTGCGATCGCTGGATTCCATCGTGGATCATCCTAGGCGCGGGGGGCGTTACAGGAGGGGATCGGGTGACCCGCGGCACCTACTATTTGAACAACCCGCCCACCCCTCAGCGCCCAGGCGCGTGCCAGGAGAGCCCGCATGACCCAGAACCCCGCGTTCCCCGAGCCCGGTCGCAGCAGGCTGGGATTGAGCCCGCGCCTGGACTGGATCGTGCTCGTGGGCGCCCTGGGCATCCTCTCCGCCGTGAGCCCGCTGGCCACGGACATGTACCTCGCGTCCATGCCGGAGATGGGCGAGTGGTTCGGCTCCCCGGCCAGCATGATCCAGCTGACCCTCACCGCGTACATGGTGGGCATGGCGCTGGGGCAATTCCTGCTGGGCCCGCTCTCGGACGTGCTGGGGCGGCACAGACTCATGGTCACGGGGAACCTGATCTTCCTGCTCGCGTCCGTGGGGATCATCGTGGCCCCGGACATCCACTGGGTGCTCGCCCTGCGGTTCGTGCAGGGTCTCGCCGGGGCGGCGGGCGTGGTGATCGCCCGGGCCGTGGTCTCGGACATCGCCCACGGCCACCGCGCGGCCCAGCTGTACTCGGTGCTCGCACTCATCACGTCCCTGGCACCCGTGGTCGCACCGCTCGCGGGCGGTGTGATCGCGACCGTGGCCGACTGGCGCGTGGTGTTCTGGGTGCTCGCGATCTTCGGGGCCGTGATGCTCGCGTGCTCGGTGTTCATCGTGCCGGAGACCCTCCCGCCGGGGCAACGCTCGCGGGGCGGGCTGGGGCGCATCCTGCGCAACGCCCGGCAGATGATCAGTGATCGGCACTTCACGCTCTACGCCCTGAGCTTCGCCTTCGCGTTCGGTGCGCTGTTCTCCTACATCTCCGCGTCCTCGTTCGTGATCCAGAACGTGTTGGGCTTCAGCGCCCTGGTCTACTCCGTGATCTTCGCGATCAACGCGTGCGGTTCGATCACCATGGGAGTGGTCAACACCAAGCTCGTGGGCAGTCGGGACCCCTCCTCCCTGTTGCTCGTGGGGGTCACGGGACTCGCAACCTTCTCCGTGCTCAACATGGTCCTGGTGGTGCTGGGCGTGATCGGAACGATCACCCTGGTGCTGTTGTTCCTGGCCCAGTCCTGCATGGGACTCGTCCTGGGCAACGCCGTGGCCATGGCCCAGCGCCAGGCCCAACGGCTGCACCTCTCCGGCACAGGTTCTGCCGTGGTGGGCATGGCCCAGTTCATCCTGGCCGGGCTCGTCACGCCCCTCACGGGCCTCGGCGGGGAGTACACCGCGGTGCCCATGGCGCTGAGCATGGCGGCGTGCGCCATGATCTCCGTGGGGCTGGTCCTCACGGCGCGCCGGCAGGGGACGCCCGTCGGGTGAACCGCCCGGCGCTGCGACGTCGTCCGTCGGGCGGACGTCCCGGCCGCGTCGTCCGGCGGGTGAATGTCCCGTCCCGGCCGCGTCGTCCGGCGGGTGAATGTCCCGACCCGGCGGTGTCGCCCGTCGGGTGAATGCCCGGACCCGGCGGCGTCGTCCCGCGAGCCGTGCGACATGGCCCCCGCTCCGCGCGCCGACGGGCCCGGAACCGCGCGGGATGTGGTTCACTGTCCGGGACAGTGACATTGTTCACACACCGTCCGTGGCATCCTGCCCCAGTTGAACGAGGGACACCTTCATGCTCGATTCGCTCCAATCCATTCTCGACACGATCGGCGGGTTCGTGTGGGGGCCGTTCCTCCTGATCCCGCTGCTGCTCGGAACGGGCGTCTACCTGACCATCCGGCTGTCCGGACTGCAGATCACCAAGTTGATCCCCGCACTGCGCCTCGCGTTGTTCGAACGCAAGGACAAGGACGCCCCCGGCGGTGACGTCTCCCAGTTCCAGGCATTGACCACGGCGCTCGCCGCGACCGTGGGTACCGGCAACATCGTGGGCGTGGCCACGGCCATCTCGATCGGCGGCCCCGGCGCCCTGTTCTGGATGTGGGTCACGGGCGTGCTGGGCATGGCGTCCAAGTACTCGGAGGCCTTCCTGGGCGTGCGGTTCCGCACCCGGGACGCCAAGGGCGAGATCTCCGGCGGTCCGCAGTACTACCTGTTCCGCGGGATCCCCAACGGTTTCGGCAAGTTCCTCTCCCTGTTCTTCGCGATCGCCGCGGTGCTCGCGTCCTTCGGGATCGGCAACATGACCCAGGGCAACTCCATCTCCGCGAACGTGGAGTCCTCCTTCGGTGTGCCCGTGTGGGTCACGGGCCTCGCGCTCGCGGCGCTGACGCTGCTCGTGCTCGTGGGCGGGATCAAGTCCATCGGCAAGGTCACCGCCGCGCTCGTGCCCATCATGATTGTCTTCTACGTCCTGGGCGCGCTCTACATCCTGGCGGTCAACATCGAGTCCGTTCCCGCGGCGTTCGGGAGCATCTTCAGCACGGCCTTCACGGGGCACTCCGCGGTGGGCGGCTTCGCCGGATCCGCGATCATCCTGGTGGTGCAGATGGGTGTGGCCCGCGGCATCTTCTCCAACGAGTCCGGCATGGGGTCCGCGGCCATCGCCGCAGCGGCCGCGCAGACCACTCACCCCGTCCGTCAGGGCCTGGTGTCCATGACCCAGACGTTCATCGACACCATCATCGTGGTGACCTGCACGGGCCTCGTGATCGTGACCACCGGCGTGTGGGACCAGGGCAAGGACTTCGCGGCCACCATGACCGGGGACGCCTTCAGCCATGGGCTGCCCGGCGGGTGGGGCCACCTGATCGTGACCCTGGGCCTGATCCTCTTCGCGTACTCCACGATCCTGGGCTGGGCCTACTACGGCGAGCGCTGCATGGAGCGGCTGTTCGGCCGCAGGTCCGTGATGCCGTACCGCGTATTCTTCTCGCTGATCGTGTTCGTGGGCTGCAGCGTGCCGTTGGCCATCGTGTGGTCCTTCGCGGACCTCATGAACGGGCTCATGGCGCTGCCCAACCTGCTGGGTCTGCTCATCCTCTCCGGGCTGATCGCCCGCGAGACCAAGCACTACCTGCGCAACGACCCGCAGTTGCGCGCGGACAAGCTGCAGATCGACGGGTTCATGGAGGGCCGCCCCGGGGCCATCGACAGCTACGTCTCCACCGACTCCGGACGCCCGGAGCGGGCGCAGCGCGTGCGCTGACCGCCGCTCCGCCCGCCCGCCGAGCTTGTCGGGGCCCTCGGTCCCGACGGCGCTGAACAGCGAGGGCCCGAAACGGCATGTGATCCGCGGATCCCCTGCCGTTTCGGGCCTCAGCTGTTCCCGACACCCGGGCGCAGGCCCCGCTACAGTTGGGCGCCCGCCCGGAGTACCCTCTGACTCCATGACGAACAGCTCCACCGCGGTGTCGCCGCCGCACACGCACTCCGAGCCCAGCAGGGGCCTGAGCAATCGACACATCCAACTGATCGCGATCGGCGGTGCGATCGGCACCGGGTTGTTCATGGGATCGGGGCGCACCATCTCCCTGGCGGGCCCGGCCGTGGTGTTCATCTACGTGGTGATCGGTTTCTTCCTCTTCTTCATGATGCGCGCCATGGGCGAGCTGTTGCTGTCCAATCTGCGCTACAAGACCTTCGCGGACTTCGCCGCCGATCTGATCGGCCCGTGGGCGGGGTTCTTCGTGGGTTGGTCCTACTGGTTCTGCTGGATCGTCACGGCGATCGCCGAGCTCGTGGCCATCACGGGCTACGTCCAGTTCTGGTGGGCGGCCGTCCCGCTGTGGCTGCCCACCGTCCTCGTGGTCCTCATCGTGTTCCTGCTCAACGCCGTGAGCGTGAAGAACTTCGGGGAGATGGAGTTCTGGTTCGCGCTCATCAAGATCGTGGCCATCCTGGCCCTGATCGTGGTGGGTGCGATCATGGCGCTGACCCACTTCGCATCCCCGGACGGGTACACCGCCCAGCTCGCGAACCTGTGGAACGACGGCGGGTGGTTCCCGAACGGCGCCATGGGCGTGGTCGCGGGGTTCCAGATCGCGGTCTTCGCGTTCGTGGGCATCGAGCTCGTGGGCACCACCGCGGCCGAGGCCCGTGATCCCCGCATGACCCTTCCCCGGGCGATCAACTCCGTCCCGGTGCGCATCCTCATCTTCTACGTGGGATCCCTCCTGGCCATCCTGGTGGTCACCCCGTGGCGCTCGATCAACCCCGAGCAGTCCCCGTTCGTGGCCATGTTCGCGCTGGCCGGGCTCGCGGGCGCCGCGTCCGTGGTGAACTTCGTGGTGCTGACCTCCGCGATGTCCTCGTCCAACTCCGGGGTGTTCTCCACGTCCCGGATGATGTTCGGTCTCTCCGCGGAGGGCAGCGCACCCGGGATCTTCAAGGGGCTCAACCGCGTGGGCGTGCCCGTGCGGGCCCTGTACCTCACGGCGGGCATCCTGCTGCTGACCATCCCCGTGCTCTACGCGGGGGACTCGATCATCGAGGCGTTCACGCTGATCACGTCCGTGGCGTCCCTCTTGTTCGTGTTCGTGTGGTCCATGATCCTGATCTCCTACATCCGCTACCGCATGAAGTTCCCCGAGCGCCACGCCACCTCCGAGTACAAGATGCCCGGCGGCGTGGTGATGTGCGCTGTGGTGCTCGCGTTCTTCGTGTTCGTGGCGTGGGCGCTGAGCACGGATCCCCAGACCGCCACGGGGCTGGTCGCGGTGGCCGCGTGGCTCGTGGTGCTGGGAATCTCGTGGGCCTTCGTACGCCGCACGGAGTCCCACCGGCAGACCTTCGAGTGGTTCAAGCAGGAGATGGCCCGCCCCGTGGAGCACGAACACCCGTCCCGATAGAACACGCCTGGCCCCTGTTCAGCACGCACCCCATGCTTAAGCTGGGGACATGACTCGACTGCCGGAACCCCTGTCCCTGTCCTGCGCCGACGGCTCGGGATCCGTCCTGAGCTACGGCGCGCACGTGGTGTCGTGGGCACCGGAGGATCACGAGCCCGTGCTGTGGGTCTCCTCCCGCTCCTACAACGAGACGGGCAGAGCGGTCCGCGGCGGTGTCCCCATCTGCTTCCCGTGGTTCGGCCCCGGGCGCACGGGGGACATGGACCCCGCGCACGGGTTCGCGCGGATCACCGAGTGGCAGCTCGCCGAGCAGGGGGAGGACACCGAGGGTCACGCCTACGCCGAGTTCACCCTCACGCCCGCGGACGTGGCCGAGCACCTGCGCAAGACGTTCCCCCACGAGTTCGAGGCCCGGTTCCGGGTCACCGTGGGCGCCCGCTTGCGTATGGCGCTCACCGTGACGAACACCGGCACCGGGACCTTCGACTTCGAGGAGGCGTTGCACAGCTACCTCCACGTGGGCGATTCCCGGCGCGTGAGCGTGACCGGCCTCGAGGGTGTCTCCTACTACGACAAGGTGGCCAAGGAGCAGCGGCGCCAGAGCGGGGAACTCGCGATCACGGGCGAGACCGACGCCGTATTCGCCCATCGCGGCGAGGTGCGGGTTTCCGACCCCGAGCTCGGTCGCACCCTCGTGATCACCAAGGAGGGCTCGGACAGCACCGTGGTGTGGAACCCCTGGGCGGACAAGTCCGTGGCCATGGCGGACTTCGCGGACGACGAGTGGCAGCAGATGCTGTGCGTGGAAGCGGGCAACGTGATGGGATCCCCGGTCCGGCTCGCCGCCGGCGAGTCACACACCCTCGTGCAGAGCATCGAGGTGCAGGAGCTCACGGCGCAGGATCCCGCCGCCCATGACGCCTGAGCGGGCACCCGTCGCCCACGACACCTGAGCGCGCTCTCGCCACGCGACGTCGCTGGCGCCCGGCGAGAGCGCCGGGGAGACCGCCGCTCGGCCCGGCCCGCACCCCGCGGGGAACGCCCCGGGGCGAAAGCCCCGGGGTGCGGGACCGTCAGTCGCGCTCGGCGGACGACGCCGCGGCGTCGCCCCCCGGTGCCGCACCGGTAGCGGCCCCGGCGCGCGGGGACTCGGCGGGCGGGACCACGGGCAGCGTACCCGTCTCCGACAGCGCCGGGTTGGCCGAGGAGAGGTCCACCGTGTGGTGGATCTGGGCGTCCAGGGCACCGGGGTGGGTGCCCATGAACGCGTCGATCTGATCGGTCGTGGCGTTGAACTTGGGATCGTTCTTCAGATACAGGTTGGTCTCCCGGACCACCAGGCCGGAGAGGATGATCAGCCCGATCAGGTTGGGGATGGCCATGAGCCCGTTCATGATGTCCGAGAAGGACCACACGAGCGTGAGCGGGGCGAGGGCGCCCAGACCGGCCGCGAGGGAGAAGACCACGCGGTACACGATGGCCGCTCGGGCACCCGCGAGGCGTTCCACGTTGCGCTCGCCGTAATACGCCCACCCCAGGACGGTGGAGTAACCCAGCAGCACCAGGCAGATGGTGACCACGATCCCGCCCCACGAACCGGGCAGGCCCGTGGAGAACGCCACGGAGGTCATGGTCGCGGTGTCCGCGCCGTTCCACACTCCGGTCGTGAGGATCACGAAACCGGTGATGGAGATGACCACCAGGGTGTCCACGAAGGTCTGGGTCATGGACACGAGACCCTGACGCACGGGGTGGCTCGTCTGCGCCACGGACGCGGCGATCGAGGCGGTGCCCATGCCGGACTCGTTGGAGAACAGGGAGCGGGCGGCACCCATCTGGATGGCCATGAGCACCGTGGAGCCCACGAAACCGCCGGTGGCACCCATGGGGGTGAACGCGCCGGTGAAGATGAGGCGCAGCGCCTCGGGGATCCCCTGGAAGTTCACGCCGATGATGTACAGCCCCGAACCGATGTAGAGCACGATCATGAGCGGGACCATGTATGTGGTGACCTTGGCGATCGACTGGATCCCGCCCAGCAGGGCGAGCCCGGTGCCCACGGCCAGGACCACGGCGGTGATCACGGGGGAGACGTTGAAGGTGTGTTCCAGGTTGGACGCGATCGCGTTGCCCTGGGTCATGTTGCCGATCCCGAACGTGGCCACTACACAGCACACCGCGAACATCACGGACAGGAAGCGGCCGAACTTGTTGGGGATGCCGCGGGCCAGGTACACCTGCGGTCCGCCGGTGAGCTGACCGGCGGTGTCCCGGGTGCGGAAGCGCACGCCCAGGAAGCACTCCGCGTACTTGGACGCCATGCCGAACAGCGCGGTGATCCACATCCAGAACAGGGCGCCGGGGCCGCCGATGGACATGGCCGCTGCCACACCCACGATGTTGCCCGTCCCCACCGTGGCGGCCAGCGCCGTGGACATCGCTGCGAAGGAGGAGATGTCGCCCTTCTCCCCGGTGGCCCGGGAACGGCGCCCGAATCCCAGGCTCATGGCCTTGGTGAAGAGTCGGAACTGGATGCCACGCAAGCGGAACGTCAGGAAGATCCCCGTTCCCAGCAGCAGGGGGATCAGGAGCCACGGTCCCCAGATCAGGTCACGAACGAAGTCCAGATTGCGTTGGAGGGTTTCCATGGGGGTACGGAGCTTTCCGTGAGCAACGGTGCGAATTGCTGACTAACGTAGCAGCTCGGCGGGCGTCCCGGGGGCGCGGTCCCGGCAGGGAAGACGACGACGCCGCAGTGGCGGACCACTGCGGCGTCGTCGGGAAAGCGTGGTGCTTGCGTTACTTCTGCAGCACGAGGGCCGCGCCGATGGCGGCCAGGAACGCGTCCTTGGACAGCGTCAGGCCCTGCTCGGACGGGCGGATGCCATCCTCCTGGGTCATGTCCGAGTTGCGGAAGTACATGCTCAGCAGCCCGGCGCTGAAGGCGAGCAGGCCCGCGCCGGCCAGGCGCTTGGACACGAACGGGGTCAGCAGGGCGGTGCCCAGGGCCAGTTCGGTGCCGGCGATGAACTTGGTGAAGGTCTGGGAGTCCCAGTCCGCGAACTGGGGGACACCGGTGGAGGCGAACTGCTTGAGGCCCTCGGCGGACTCGGCGTCCATGCCGAGCTTGCCGTAGCCGGACTGGAGCAGGAACGCGCCGGGGACACCGCGCAGGATGGCGTTGGAAATGCGCATGACTGAGCCTTTCGTCGGGAGGTGCGGTGGGGGCGGAGCAGGGCCCTGGGTACCCACCGGGGATCGCTGTTCATCCTAACAGCGGGCCTTTTCACGGCGGCGGGGTGGGTGCAACATGCCGACAGTGAACGCACGGACGCCGCCCACGGTGCGATGTCTACTGTGGTGCCACGTCGTGCGCACCGCGCGCCCTCGGAAAGGAGAACCATGGACATCGAGACCATGAAGAAGATCCTCCTGGTGCTGACCAGCCAGGACACCCTGGGAGACACGGGGGAGGCCACCGGTTACAACGTGGCCGAGGCGTCCCACCCGTGGAAGGTCTTCCGGGACGCCGGCTATTTCGTGGACTTCGCCTCGATCGCCGGGGGTCAGCCCCCGCGTGACGAGGTCCAGGAGGACGACCCCGTCCAAGTGGAGTTCACGCAGGATGAGACCGTCAAGGCGTCCCTCTACAACACGCCGCGGGTCTCCGTGGTGGACCCCTCCCAGTACGACGCCGTCTACCTCGTGGGCGGGCACGGCACCATGTGGGACTTCACCGGGGACGCGGACCTGCAGAAGCTCATCGCGTCCGTCTACGACTCCGGTGGCGTGGTGGGCGCGGTGTGCCACGGCCCCGCCGGCCTCGTGGACGTGGAGCTCGGCACGGGCGTGGCGTTGCTGTCCGGGCGCAAGGTGGCCGCATTCACCAATGCGGAGGAGAAAGCCGTGGGCAAGCAGGACGTGGTGCCGTACCTGCTCCAGGACAAGCTCGAGGAACAGGGCGCCACGGTCAAGCTCGCCGACAACTGGGAGGAGAACGTCCAGGTGGACGAGCGCCTCGTCACGGGGCAGAACCCCCAGTCCGCCGCGGGTGTGGCCAAGGAGATGACCAAGCTGCTCACCGAGGTCGTGCGCGAACAGAAGGCGGAGGAGGAAGAGGCCGCCCAGAAGCTGCGTGCGGAGCGGGACGCGGAGAAGGCCGCGGAGGACGACGAGTGACGGCGTCCTGACTCATTGCCGCACGCCCTGGTGGTCGGCGGCGACACGGGTGAGACTGGAAGCGGTCCCCATGGATTCGACGCCAGGAGTTGTCATGCCAGAGTTCACGTCCCGTGTCGCGCTGGTCACCGGCGCCGCCTCCGGTATCGGTGAGGCCATTGCCAAACACCTGGCCCGGCAGGGCGCCAAGGTGGTGGTCACGGACATCGATGCCACCGGGATCGACGACGTGGTCCAGGCCATCATGGCGGACGGCGGGGACGCCGCCGGGATCCACCAGGACGTCTCCAAGCGCGAGGACGCCGTGGCCGCCGTCGACTTCGCGGTGCAGACCTACGGCGGACTGCACTACGCCGTGAACAATGCTGGCGTGGGCGGGCAGATGGAGGCCCTCGGGGAGACCGATATCGAGGCGTGGGAGCGCACGCTCGCGATCGATCTCACCGGCGTGGCCTACGGGATGCACGCCCAGCTGCCCGTGATCGAACAGCACGGGGGAGGGGCCATCGTGAACATCGGCTCCATCCATTCCACCGTGGCCACTGCCGTGGGCAACAGCGCGTACACCGCGGCCAAGCACGGTCTGGTGGGTCTCACCAAGCAGACGGGCGTGGACTACGCCCGACGCGGCGTACGCGTGAACGCGGTGGGTCCCGCCTACATCGACACCCCGCTGCTCAAGAACCTGCCCCCGCAGACGCTGTCGGAACTGATCGACAAGCACCCCATGGGGCGGCTGGGCACCTCGCAGGAAGTGGCTCAGCTGACCACGTTCCTGCTCTCGGACGGCGCGTCCTTCATCACCGGGGGCTACTTCCTGGTGGACGGCGGGTACACGGCGGTCTGAGTAGCGGCGACACCCGCGGGTCACGGGTGTTCCGGCACGCGTGTAGAATGGTCAGGTTCCCCCGTACACATTGCGGGGTAGAGGCGCGCCGGTCCGAGGCGCGCAGTTCGCGCCCCAACATGGCGCGTGCGCGCGGAATCGTTTCGCGCGGACCAACCTGAAAGACGTTCTTTGTCTCATTCCTTCGAAGACCTCGGTGTATCCGAGGCGCTTTCCGCTGACCTCGCCCGCGTGGGCATCACGGAAGCTTTCCCCATCCAAGAGAAAACTCTCCCCGATTCGCTGTCCGGGCGTGACGTGCTCGGCCGCGGCCGCACCGGCTCGGGCAAGACGGTCGCGTTCGCGCTGCCGCTCGTGTCCCGGCTCGCGGGACTCGCCCCCGGCTCGTCCCGCGTGGCCCGCCGGGCGAACCGCCCCACCGGCCTGGTGCTGGCTCCCACGCGTGAGCTCGCGACCCAGATCGATCGCACCGTGGCGCCCCTGGCCAAGGCCGCGGGGCTGAACACCACCGTAATCTTCGGCGGTGTCTCCCAGAAGCACCAGGAGAAGGCGCTCGCGGGCGGTGTGGACATCGTCGTGGCCTGCCCGGGCCGGCTCGAGGACCTCATCAAGCAAGGTCTGCTCACGCTCGACGACGTCCGCGTGACCGTCCTGGACGAGGCCGACCACATGGCCGACATGGGCTTCCTGCCCGTGGTCACCCGGATCCTGTCTCGCACCCCCAAGGGCTCCCAGCGGTTGCTGTTCTCCGCGACCCTGGACAACGGCGTGGACATCCTGGTCAAGAAGTTCCTCAAGGACCCGGTGCTGCACTCGGCGGACAACGCCCAGGCCGCGGTGACCACCATGGACCACCACGTCCTGGTCACCGACAGCGATCACAAGCAAGCGCTGATCGAGACCCTCGCGTCGGGCACCGGCCGGCGGATGATGTTCACCCGCACCAAGTACCGCGCCAAGAAGATGGCCAAGAAGCTCAGTCAGGCCGGGATCCCCGCGGTGGACCTGCAGGGTAACCTGTCCCAGGGCGCGCGGGACCGCAATCTCGCCGCGTTCTCCGCGGGTGACGTGCGGGTCCTCGTGGCCACGGACGTGGCCGCGCGCGGTGTCCACGTGGACGACGTCGAACTCGTCGTGCACATCGACCCGCCCGCCGAGCACAAGTCCTACCTGCACCGTTCCGGCCGCACGGCGCGGGCCGGCGCCTCCGGGTCCGTGATCACGATCGCGACCACCGAGGAGCGCTCGGACGTCAACAAGCTCATGAAGAAGGCCGGTGTCACGCCCCGCGTGGACCAGGTCGCACCCGGTTCCGAGGTCGTGAAGGACCTCGTGGGCGAGCGCGCCGAGCGCGTTGCGCCGGGTGCCACCCCGGCCGGCGCGACCGGTGGCTCGCCTTCCGCTTCCCGTTCCGGCGGGGGTGCCTCCGGGTCCCGCCGCGGTGGCCGTGGCGGTTCGGGCCGGGGCCGCGGTCGCGGTTCCGCTCAGGCCGCCGGACGCGGCAACGGTACTCGTTCCGGCGACGCCGGTGCCGGGCGCGGTCCCTCGAACGGGCGTTCGCAGGCTCGCTCCAGCGAACGACGCCGCGGTGGCAGCGTCGATGGCGCGGCCTCCGGTAGCGCACGCACCGGCGCGTCCCGCTCCGCCCGCGGCGGTTCCGCCCAGCGCGGCCACGGGGCGGACCGGGTTCCGGACCGCGCCACGGCGGCGGCGCAGCGGCGTCGTGAGAACAACCGGGCGGGTCAGCCCACTCGCTGATCGCTCGGCGAGGGTCGCCGCGAGCGCTGTCCCACCTCGACCCCGGGGTGGAACGGTGCTCGCGGAACTGCGCTTCCCAGTGGAGAACTCCCGGTCCGATGAGTCATCGGACCGGGAGTTCTCTATTGCTGGTTCGGGCCGGGGCGGTTCCGGCATCATGCCCGCGGGCCTACTCCGGAGGAGTGAGCGAGCGCAGGAAGTCCAGGGTGACGTCCTCGTGCGCGTTGACGAACACCCGGTGCGGGCCGTCAGGGACGGGCTTGTCACCCGGGACGACCACCACGGTCATGCCCGCGGCAACCGCACTGCGCACCCCCGGTTCCGAGTCCTCGATGGCCACGCAATTCCGCGGGGCGACCCCGAGCAGTTCGGCACCCGTGAGGTACGGTTCGGGATCCGGCTTGGGACGGGTCACGTCGTCCTGGGAGACGATCCGGGTGAGCACGTCCGGGGCACCAGCGGCGGTGGTCCCCGCGACCGAGCTCAGCGCGTTCGTGACGATCGCCGCCGGGATACCGGCCTCGCTCAGTTCGCTCAACAGCGAGCGCATGCCGGGCAGGAAGGGTACACGGTCGTCCATGCTGTCGATCACGTGCTCGGCGAGTTGCTGCGTGATGTCCTCGACGGAATCGGTGGCCCCGCGTTCCACGAACTTGCGGGCCGCATCCGGCACGGTCCCCCCGAGGGTCGCGTGATCGTCCTCCACGGTCCAGCTCTGGTCGTACCGCTGCGCGACCTTGCGCTTGGCGGCCGCCCATTGGGGCTCCGTGTCCACGAGGGTGCCGTCGTGGTCGAAGAGCACAGCCAGGGGGTAGGTCATGGCCACCTTTCGGAAGCATCGGGGGTGGGATATGGGACCCCAGTTTACCGGCGAACCCCGGGGCCGGAGGCGGCGTCGTCGGGATGCCGCCGCGCTATGCAGGAGCCAGACCGCGCAGGAAGTCCAGGGTGAGCGCCGCGTGATCGGCCACGTGCACGATGCCGGGTCCGGGCAGGACCTGCTGCACCCCCGGGACCACGACCGTGGTGATCCCCGCGGCCACGCCGGACGCCGCGCCGGAGGGCGAATCCTCCACGACCACGCACGCCCCGGGCGCCACGCCCAGACGCCTGGCGGCCTCGAGGTACGCGTCCGGATCCGGTTTGGGCCTGACACCCTGGGCCACCTCCTGGTCCCCGATGATCACCCGGAACAGGTTGTCCGGGGCCAGGGACGCGGTGTAGCGGGCCACCTCGGAGGTCGCGTTCGTGACGATCGCCGCGGGGATCCCGGCACGCTCCAGGTCCTCCAGGAGAGGTACGACCCCGGGAATGAACGTGGGCGGGTTCTCCTCCAACACCGCTTGCAGCACCCCGTAAAACTCGCGGTAGACCTCGTCCAGCGACCCCGGTACGCCCAGCGCGCTCAACCGCTCCACGGTGGTCGCGAGCGGCCTGCCCAGGGTGTCCTGGGTGTCCCGCTCGGTCCACTCACCCCCGTGCGCGGCCACGATCCGCTGTTTGCCCAGTTCCCACAGCGGTTCGGTGTCCACCAGGGTGCCGTCATGGTCGAAGAGGACGGCCTGCGGGAAGTCGTGGGTGCTCATGACTCCACGGTACGTGCCCGCCCCGACACGGACCGCGCCCTACGATGGACGTATGAGTGCTTCCGATCCCGCGTCCGCCCATCACAGACCGGGATCCGCGCTGTCCGGCGCCTTCCCGGTAATCATGATCGCGGTGGCCGCGGCGTTGGCCCTGTGGGTCGGCTTCGGCCGGGGCGTCGCGGGTCTGCTCGGCTCCCTCACCCCGGTCTACGCGGCGGCGATCGGGCTGCCCATCCTGCTGTTACACGTCATCGCGGCGGCGCTGTTCCGTCGGGACGCACTCAGCTACCCGTCCCACGCCATGAGCCGGCGGGGCATGCTCACCGCGGTGGCCTCATGGGTGATCACGCTGTGCTTCGGGTTCTTCCTCCCGGATTCCACCGCCCACGGTATGCAGTCCCTGTTCACCCATGCGGTCGGCGCCGAGTACGTGGAGTTGAGTTACGGGTTTGTCAACATCTTCGGCGTGCTGTCCGTGGCGCTCGCGGTCGCCCTGGTGCTGCTCGCGCTCACGGATCTGCGCGTCACGGCGCGCCGGCTGCGCGG
Source organism: Kocuria sp. UBA1838 (assembly GCF_002338785.1). Classification (NCBI taxonomy): domain Bacteria; kingdom Bacillati; phylum Actinomycetota; class Actinomycetes; order Micrococcales; family Micrococcaceae; genus Kocuria; species Kocuria sp. UBA1838. The sequence continues at coordinate 260,569 of NZ_DDIY01000017.1, forward strand.
TGAGCCCCTCACGGAGGACGAGCGCCTGGACCGCCTTGAGGCGCACCC
>NZ_DDIY01000017.1:260774-298519 GCF_002338785.1 Kocuria sp. UBA1838
GACGCCGCCGGTGCCGGGCCCGCGCCGGCGAGCGCGACGTCGTCGTCCCGGGAACGACCGTGACGGTGCCGCTGCGCACGCCGCGACTCATGCTGCGTGCCTACCGCGCGGACGACGCCGCGTTCGTGCGTGACCTGTATGCGCGCGCCGAGGTGCAGCGCTACATCGGGGACGGCACGCAGCGCGTGAGCTCGGACGGGCAGGCCCGGGAGAAGATCCGGGGCTGGGACCAGGGCTACGCGCACGAGCCGGTGCTCGGTGTGTGGGCCATCGTCGACCCGGTCGGCGCCCTCGCGGGGACCCTGCTGCTCAAGCCCATCCCCGATTCCGGCACGAACACCGCGACCGACGTGGAGGTCGGGTGGCACCTGCACCCGCGCGCGTGGGGACGCGGATACGCCACGGAGGCGGCCCGTGCCGTGCTGGCCCACGCCTTCGAGCACGGTCAGGACCGGGTGGTCGCCGTGACGCACCCGGCCAACCGGGCGTCGCAGGCCGTGTGTCATCGCCTGGGCATGACCCACCGCGGTCTCAGCCGAGCGTACTACGACGCCGAGTGCGCACTCTTCGAGCTCCGGGCACCCACCGCGCACGAAGGGGAGGCAGCATGAGTGATCCCGATCTCGTGATCGGTGCGGACGGTCTCGCCCGGCCCAGATGGGCGGCCTCGGACCCACTGCTCAGGGAGTACTACGACCACGAGTGGGGCGTGCCGGTGCGGGACGAGACCGGGCTGTTCGAGCGCGTGACGCTCGAGGCGTTCCAATCCGGGCTGTCATGGCGCACGGTGCTCGCGAAACGGCCGGCGTTCCGGGAGGTCTTTCACGGCTTCGACCCGGAGGCCGTGGCGGCCATGGACGAACGGGACGTCGAGCGGCTCCTGGGGGACGCGCGGATCATCCGCAACCGGCGCAAGATCGAGGCGACCGTGACGAACGCGCGAGCCACCGTGGCTCTGCGCGAGGACGGCGGTCTGGCGGACCTCGTGTGGTCCTTCATGCCGAGCAGCACCCCGCATCCCGATCGCTTCGCGGACGTCCCGACCACCTCGGATGAGAGCAGGGCCCTGTCCCGCGAACTGAAACGGCGCGGGTTCGTGTTCGTGGGCCCCACGACCATGTACGCACTCATGGAAGCGATCGGGATGGTGGACACCCACTTGGTGGGCAGCCACCGCCGCGGGACCTCCGGGGTCTGGACGTGAGACCGGGTGCCGCGGGCGCTAGCGATCACGACGGCGCAGATAGCTGCGGCCGTCGGAATCCCTGACCATCTCGTAGTCGTCCTGGAGGTTGCGGTACCAGTCCTGGGCCTCGGGGGTCATCTCGGTGTTGCCCCGCAGGTTCATGGAGCTGCGGTTGGCCGGTCCCACGAAGCGCATCACCACCTTGTTGAAACGCTGCAGCCGACTCGGCTTGCGCGGGGTGGTCTCATCGGACGGTGAATCGGTGTCCACGGCGGATTCCTTCGGAGACTGCGGGTGGGGAGAGAACTCTGGGGAGCGGCACGCGCGTCCCACCTCTATTATGCCCGAGGCAGGGGTGAGAAAGGCCCGAGGGCCCCTGACCGTTCCCGGTCAGGGGCCCTCGGGTGCGATCACGAGCGGATCAGGCCCGCTGCGTGTCGTCCTTGACGTTTTTGGCGTGCTCCTGCGCGGAGCCCTTGAGCTGGCCGGCTTCCTGCTGACCCTGCTCCTTGACCTCCTGGGCGCCGGACTGCGCGGTCTGCTTGACCGACTCCGCAGCCTCCTTGGCCGGTTTTTTCAGGTCGTCCGCGATCTCCTGCGCGGCTTCCTTGGTGGAATCTATGGCGCTCTGCAGGTGCGGCTGGACGCGGTCGGCGGCCTCGGCCACGAGCTCCTGCTCCTTCTGGCTCGAGGGCAGCAGGGAACCGATCAACCAACCGGCACCGAGGGCGATCAGGCCCGCGGCCATGGGGTTGCCACGGGTCTTGGCCCGGGCGGCGGCCGGGGCGTTGCTGATGGCCTCGCCGGCCTGGTCCATGCGGTGGGAGGCCTCGTCACGAAGGTCGCGGCCTGTGTCCCGGGCGTCCTCTGCGGAGCCCATGATGGACTCACGGACGTCCTGGATCTTGTGGCGGGCCTTGCTCTTCTGACGGTCGACCACCTTTTCCGGGGTGACCTTCTCCGCCACGGCGTCCACGTCCGCATTCAGGCGTGCACGGGTGGCTTCGATGTCGGCGCGGATCTGATCGGGGTTCTGCTGGCTCATCGGGTCTCCTTGGAAGGCTTCACGGTATCCGGAATTTCGCTGACGGTTTCGCGGGTTCGGGGCAGCGGGTCCTTGGTGGCCTGGGCCATCTTGCGCTTGCCGCGGTCCAGGTTCTTCTTGCCCACCGCGGCGAGGATCGCGGCGATGATCGCCCAGATGACCGCCACGATCACGGCCGACCAGCCAAGACCCACCAGGTTGCCCAGGGCCCACATGAGGGCCAGGGATAGGAACAGGAGCACGAAGTGGCCGGCCACACCGGCGCCTCCCAACAGTCCCGCGCCCTTACCTGTGACCTTTACGGAGTCCGTGGCCTTCTGGATCGCCACGTTCGCCTCGGCCTTGGCCAGCGCGATCTCCTGCTGGATCAGGGTGGTCAGGTTGGTGCTCAGAGACTTGAACATCTCACCGAGCGACTCGTGCTCCGCCCGCTCTTCGGGTTCCGACGGGGGAATGGGGTGACTCATCGACGCTCACTGCCTTGTCCGGGGTAGGTGGTGCCGGGGACCTGGGTGTCGCCCTGACCGGGGTACGTGGTGCCGGGAACCTGCGCGTCGCGCTGATCCGGGTAGACCGTGCCGGGAACCCGGTCGGTGTAGGTGCGGGTGCCCTCGCCACGGGTGTCGTTGCGGTACGCGTACGTGTCACCCGTGCTGGGGGTGCCGTACGCGGGTGCCTGGGTGCGGGCGACGGTGTCGTGGTGGTCGTTGCCGATCTCGTCGCTGTCCTTGGCGCTGCGCGTGGCGCGCCCGGCGAGCAGACCGATGCCGGCCGCGATGGCCAGGAAGGTCCCGGGACGGCGGGCAGCGAAACGGCGTACGTCACCGAGCAGCTGCTGCGGGTCCTTGTTCTCCAGCGAGGACGCGAGGGAGTTCACGGTGCCCGAGGCGTTGCCGAGCAGGCCACTGACGTACTCGGTCTCCGGCTTCTTGCCCTGGGAGATGGCGTCCACCTCATCGCTCACGGAGCGGACGGTCGATGCGAGGCGCTCCTGCTGCGGGCCCACGTAGCCCTGTAGGTCTTCCTTGAGGCGGCCCCACAGGTCGTGCGCCTGGCCCATGGCCTCGTCCTTGGCGGCGACGGCCTGCTCCTTGGCGGTCTCTTTCACGCGGCGGCCGGATCCAGCCGCCTCGTTCTTGAGCTGCTGCGCCTCGACCTTGCCGGATTCCGCGGCGACGTCCTTCTTGGACGGGACCTCGGTGGAACCCTGGGAGTGGGTCTGTTGACCAGCTCGACGCTGATCGTTGTTGTTGCTCATAGTGGCACCTTTCCTACAGCATGTGGTGGATTTAATAAGGCTACATATTATCGGGGGATTGGTATAGAGCATTCGATAATCTATTTCCACCCGGTTAGGCCGAAACTCGAAATGGAAAATGAATTGACAAATCATTTCGCGCTGAGCGGAATATCGGGCTTCCCGTATCAAGTTGAGCGTAGTAGACTCAAGTTAACTGAAGTCAACGTCATCACTACTGTCGGAAGGAGCCGCCGTGGACACCAAGTTCACGACCAAGTCTCAAGAAGCCCTGAGCGCTGCAGCGTCGAATGCCGCGACCGCGGGCAACCCCAATATCGAGCCCGCCCACGTCCTCAAGGCGCTCATGGACCAGCGCGACGGCGTGGCCGTCGCTGTCCTACAGGCCACCGGTGCCAACGCGGACGCCGTGTCCATCAAGGCGAGCAACATCATCCACGAGATGCCCAGCGCATCCGGGACCTCCACGGCCCAGCCCCAGCTGAGCCGCACCGCGCTGCAGGCACTGCAGGCCGCGGAGAACTACGCGCGTGACCTCAAGGACGAGTACGTCTCCACCGAGCACCTGCTCTACGGTCTGGCCGCGGGACGCGACAAGACCGCCGAGGCGCTGCAGGCGGCGGGCGTGACCACGGAGGCGCTCGCACAGGCCATCCCGCAGGTGCGCGGTGACCGTCGGGTCACCAGCCCGGACCCGGAGGGGACCTTCCAGTCCCTCGAGAAGTTCGGCACGGACCTCACGGCGATCGCCCGCGAGGGGAAGCTCGATCCCGTGATCGGGCGTGACTCGGAGATCCGCCGCGTGGTCCAGGTGCTCTCGCGCCGGACCAAGAACAACCCCGTGCTGATCGGTGAGCCCGGTGTGGGTAAGACCGCCGTGGTCGAGGGCCTCGCCCAGCGCATGGTGGCCGGGGACGTACCCGAGTCGCTGCGCGGCAAGACCCTGATCTCCCTGGACCTGGGGTCCATGGTGGCCGGCGCCAAGTACCGCGGGGAGTTCGAGGAACGCCTCAAGGCCGTCCTGGACGAGATCAAGAAGTCCGAGGGTCAGATCGTCACGTTCATCGACGAGATCCACACGGTCGTGGGCGCGGGTGCGTCCGAGGGGTCCATGGACGCGGGCAACATGCTCAAGCCCATGCTGGCCCGCGGTGAGCTGCGCCTGATTGGTGCCACCACGCTGGACGAGTACCGCGAGAACATCGAGAAGGACGCCGCCCTGGAGCGTCGGTTCCAGCAGGTCTACGTGGGGGAGCCCTCGGTCGAGGACACCGTGGCGATCCTGCGCGGGTTGAAGGAGCGTTACGAGGCGCACCACAAGGTGCAGATTGCGGACTCGGCACTCGTTGCCGCCGCTCAACTGTCCCAGCGTTACATCCCCAGCCGTCAGCTCCCGGACAAGGCCATCGACCTGATTGACGAGGCCGCGTCCCGGTTGCGCATGGAGATCGATTCCGCCCCGGAGGAGATCGACGAGCTGCGCCGCTCCGTGGACCGCTTGACCATGGAGGAACTGGCCCTGGACGGGGAGACAGACCCCGCGTCCGTCGAACGTCTGGCCGCTCTGCGCCAGGACAAGGCGGACAAGGAGGCCGAGCTGGATGCCCTCAACGCGCGGTGGGAGGCCGAGAAGGCCGGACTCAACCGCGTGGGTGACCTCAAGGCGCAGATCGACGACCTGCGCTCGCAGGCCGAACGCGCCCAGCGCAACGGTGACTTGGGGGAGGCCTCCCGCTTGCTGTACGGCGAGATCCCGGCTCTGCAGAAGGACCTGGACGCCGCACAGGCGCAGGAGGAGGCCGGGGCCCGGCATGACACCATGGTCTCGGAGGAGGTTACCGCGGACGACATCGCCGAGGTGATCTCCGCGTGGACCGGTATCCCCGCGGGCAAGATGCTGCAGGGCGAGTCCGACAAGCTGCTGCACATGGAGCAGCTGCTGGGCAAGCGCCTGATCGGGCAGAAGCCGGCCGTGAGTGCGGTCGCGGACGCCGTACGGCGTTCCCGCGCGGGGATCTCGGACCCGGACCGCCCCATCGGCTCGTTCCTGTTCCTGGGTCCCACGGGCGTGGGCAAGACCGAGCTGGCCAAGTCCCTCGCGGACTTCCAGTTCGACGACGAGCGCGCCCTGATCCGCATCGACATGTCCGAGTACTCGGAGAAGCACTCCGTCTCACGCCTGGTCGGTGCCCCTCCGGGGTACGTGGGCTACGACGAGGGTGGGCAGCTGACCGAGGCCGTGCGGCGTCGTCCGTACTCGGTGGTGCTGCTCGACGAGGTCGAGAAGGCCCATCCCGAGGTCTTCGACATCCTGCTGCAGGTCCTGGACGACGGTCGCCTGACCGACGGGCAGGGCCGCACGGTGGACTTCCGCAACGTGATCCTGATCCTGACCTCGAACATGGGCAGCCAGTTCCTGGTGGATCCCACCATGGACGAGGAGGCCAAGAAGAACGCCGTGATGGGCGTGGTCAACGCCTCGTTCAAGCCGGAGTTCCTCAACCGGTTGGACGACATCATCATGTTCGACCCGCTGAGCACCGAGGACCTGGCCAAGATCGTGGACATCCAGGTGGCCCAGCTCGCGCACCGTCTCGAGCAGCGGCGCCTGTCCTTGGAGGTCACGCCCGGGGCTAGCGAGTGGCTGGGTATCACGGGCTACGACCCCGCCTACGGTGCCCGCCCGCTGCGTCGGCTCGTGCAGCGCGAGATCGGTGACCGCTTGGCGCGCGGGCTGCTCTCCGGCGCCATCACGGACGGGGACACCGTGCTCGTGGACGTCAACCCGGACGTCGCCCAGGACGGCCTGACTGTCACGGCTTCGCACGGCGACGACCCGCAGGACGACGACGCCGCGCACGCCCACGACGCCCCGGCGCGGGACAGCGGCGACGACGTCGTGGACGCGGAGATCGTCGACGAGTGACACCCCGGCTACCGCGGATGCGTTCGCGGTGACCGAGACCGCCCGAGGAGCCTAGTGCTGCTCGGGCGGTCGTCCGTTCCGGGGCGACCGCTCATCCACGGTGGGCCTCTCGCCCGCGGCCGGCTGATCGGCCACGGCCGGCCGCGCGTCCACGTAGGTGTCCTGACGGTAGTCGTACTCCACGGGCTGACCGTTCTCGTCGGTGCGCTGGTACCACGAACTCATGCGCTCCCCCGTGGAGTCCACGTCGTGACCGGCCGCGGCGGGGCCCTCCTGGTGGCGGACCTCCAGGGCGAAGTCGTCCCCGTGCTCGTCCATGCCCTGGCGTACCGCGTTGTCGAGCGCCGTGCGCGCGTAGTGGTGGCGCAGACTCATGGGATCGGTGGAGAGGTCCCGCAGGAACGCCGGGATCAGGGCCAGCAGGATCACCGCGAACGGCAGCGCCGCCACGGTCACGAGGTCCTGCAGACCCTGCAGGGCGTTCGCCCCGCCCACCGCGAGCATCACGGAGGACACCCCGGCCAGGGCCACACCCCAGAAGATGATGATCTTCCGGTCCGGTTCGGGCTTGCCCTGCTGGGACATGGACGCCATCACGAGCGTCGCGGAGTCCGCGGACGTCATGAAGAAGACGGCCAGCAGCACGATGATCGCAATGGGCGTGATCTGCGCGAACGGCAGGGCGTCCAGGACGCGGAAGAGCATGTCCTCGGGGGACGCGGCACCCGCGATGTCCACGCCGTCGCGCTGCAACCAGATGGCGGTGCCGCCGAAGACCGAGAACGCGAGCACACAGATCACGGTGGGTGCCAGCAGTACCACGCTCACATACTGGCGCAGGGTGCGCCCGCGGGAGATGCGGGCCACGAACACGCCCACGAACGGCGCCCACGAAACCCACCACGCCCAGTAGAACAGGGTCCATGAGCGCATGAATTCCTCGGCCTCCCTGCCCCAGGACGCGGAGAGGGACAGCATCTGGAACATCTCACCGAAGTACGTGCCCACGACCGAGGGGATGAAGTTCAGCAGGAACACGGTGGGGCCCGCCACGAACAGGAAGAACGCGACCACGGCCGCGAGCACCATGTTGAAGTTCGAGAGCCTGCGGATCCCCTTGGCCACGCCGGAGACCGCGGAGATCAGGAACACGCACGTGAGCACCGCGATGATCGCGATCAGCACCGCGTTGCCCACCTCACCGAGACCGGTGATGATCTGCAGACCGCGGCCGATCTGCAGCGTGCCCAATCCCAGGGAGGCGGAGGTCGCGAAGAGGATGCCCACGATCGCGAACATGTCGATGAGCCGCCCGCCCACGCTCAGGTGCGCGCGCTGGCCGAAGATCGCGGACATCAGCAGGGGCCGCCCACGGCGATAGCCCGCGTAGCCCACGGCCGCCCCCACGAGCGCGTAGATGGCCCACGCCTGCAGTCCCCAGTGGAAGATGGTCTGTGCGAGTGCGGAATGCATCGCGTGGTAGCTCTGCGCCGCGGCGCGTCCCGGGGGAGGGGTCATGTAGTACGTGACGGGTTCGTAGACACCGAAGAAGATGAGCCCCACGCCCATCCCCGCCGCGAAGAGCATGGCGATCCACGACCCCATGGAGTAGGCCGGTTCCTCGCCGTCCTTGCCCAGAGGGATCCGGCCGTAGCGTGAGAACCCCACGAAGAGCAGGAACAACAGCATCACGGCGGCCAACAAGGTGAAGACCCATCCGCCGTAGGTCACCACCGCGTCCAGCGCACCTTTGGACACCGTGGTGAGCGATTCGGTGGAGACCGCACCCCACACCACGAACCCCACGATCAGTGCTCCGGCGACCCCGAACGTGATCTTGTCCGTGCGGTAGCGCACCCGCTGCTCCTCCACCGAGACCCCGGGCACCAGGCCCGGGTGGGTGTCATGGGGATACGGACTCTCGGAGGGCGGGACCCTCCGCGGGGATGAACTCATGGCAAACCTGCTCTGGTGCGGGGAATGTGCGGACTGCGCCGCCGGGGCCGTTTCACTGTACCGGCCGGATTCGCCCCGCGAGTTTCCTCGAACCACGCCGTGAGGGCCCGGGATTCGCCCGGGATTCGCCCGGGGTGGACGCACGGCGTGCGGGTGCGCGAGAAGCGTACAAAACATGTACCCTGGACACACGAAAAACTGACAAGACACTCCGGGGCCGTACTGTGTGCTCAACACGGTACCGCCGATCGGACACGAGACGCAGAGGGGGTCACGCCATGGGGCGCGGCCGTCAAAAGGCGAAGGCGACACGACAGGCGCGGGAGATGAAGTACTTCAGCCCGCAGACCGACTATTCGGCGTTGCAGCGGGAGTTGCGCAGCAGCAAACCGTCCTCCCGAGCCATGGATCACGAGGAACGTCCCGAGGATGAGGACGACTACTCGACCTACGCGGAGAAGTACTCGGACTACGACTGATCCGCTCGCCGCGCCACCGCGGCGGCGTCGTCATCGTGACCAGCAGAGCAAGGAACCGCCCACACGAGCGTGTGGGCGGTTCCTTGCGTGTCCGTCGCGTGGCGGGCGCTCGGTGCACGTTCAGCGGGCGTAGTCACCCGTCATGAGCACGCCGCCGCCAGCCACGCCCTTGGCGCCCTGCACCCAGTCACTGCCGTGGCGGGAGGCGTCCGGGTCCACGGGACCCACGCGGCCCATGATCCAGGACGGCAGCCCGCGTTCGGTGAGGTGGGCCACGGCGGCGTCAGCCACGGCGGGGTCCACGATCGCGACCATGCCCACGCCCAGGTTGAGCGTGCGCTCAAGGTCCGCCAGGGGCACCTGACCGAGCTGCGCCACGAGCTGGAACACGGGCGGCAGGGACCACGTGGAGCGCTCCACCGTGGCCTGCAGGTCCGCGGGCAGAACACGCGCCAGGTTGGCCGCGAGACCACCGCCGGTCACGTGGGAGAAGCCGCGCACGCCGTGGCCCGTGGTGCCGTCCGGACCGTTCACGGGGAACGCCCGCGCGAGGTCCAGGACGTCCGCCGCGTAGACGCGCGTGGGTTCGAGCAGTTCCTCGCCCAGGGTCCGGCCCAGTTCGCTGACCTGGCGGTCCAGCTGCCAACCGGCCACGTTGATGACCCGGCGCACCAGGGAGTACCCGTTGGAGTGCAGCCCGGAGGACGCCATGCCGATCACGACGTCCCCGTCACGCACGCGCTGCGGGCCGAGCAGTTCGTCCGCCTCGATCACGCCGGTGGCCGCACCGGCGACGTCGTACTCGTCCACGCCCAGCAGCCCGGGGTGCTCGGCGGTCTCTCCGCCCACGAGGGCGGTGCCCGCGGCCTCGCACGCCGCGGCGATGCCCCGCACGATGTCCGCGATGCGTTCCGGGACCACCTTGCCGGTCGCGATGTAGTCGGTCATGAACAGCGGCTTGGCGCCCACGACCACGATGTCGTCCACGACCATGCCCACGAGGTCCCACCCGATGGTGTCGTGGACGTTTAGGGACTGGGCGATCGCGACCTTGGTGCCCACGCCGTCCGTGGACGTGGCCAGGTAGGGCTTGCGGTAGCCGGTGAGCTCGGAGACGTCGAAGAGCCCGGCGAAGCCGCCCACGCCGCCCACCACGCCGGACGTGTGGGTCGCCTTCACGGCGGACTTCATGAGTTCGACGGCGCGGTCCCCGGCCTCGACGTCCACCCCCGCGCTCGCGTAGGTGACGGCTTCCGTGCCGTGGGCTCGGGACTGGCTCATGCGGTGGTCTCCTCGTGGGCGGTGTCGGTGCGCGGTGCTGGGTCCACGAGGTCCTCGGAAGGTTCCGCGTGGGCCCCGGGGGATTCCAGCACGGACTTGCCGAGCCGGTCCGCCTTGGGCAGGGCCGTGGGGTAATCACCCGAGAAGCACGCGGTGCACAGGGTGGAACGGGGGCGGGCGGTGGCCTCGATCATCCCCTCCTCGGAGATGTACCCCAGGGAATCGGCGCCCAGGGAGGCGCGGACGTCCTCCACGGCGAGCCCGTTGGCGATCAGCTCCGCGGGGGACGCGAAGTCGATGCCGTAGAAGCACGGCCACTTGATGGGCGGGGAGGAGATCCGCACGTGGATCTCCGCCGCCCCCGCTTCACGCAGCATGCGCACGAGGGCCCGCTGGGTGTTGCCGCGCACGATCGAGTCGTCCACGACCACCAGGCGCTTGCCCGCCACGATCGAACGCAGGGGGTTGAGCTTGAGCCGGATCCCGAGCTGACGGATGGTGTCCGAGGGCTCGATGAACGTGCGGCCCACGTAGGAGTTCTTCACGAGTCCGTGTCCGAACGGGATGCCCGAGGCCTCCGCGTATCCGATCGCGGCGGGGGTCCCGGACTCGGGGGTGGGCATCACGAGGTCCGCGTTCACGGCATGCTCGCGCGCGAGTTGTCGGCCCATCTCCACGCGGGACTCGTACACGGAGCGCCCGGCGATCGTGGTGTCGGGGCGGGCCAGGTACACGTACTCGAACACGCACCCCGCGGGCTTCGCCTCCGCGAAACGGCGCGAACGCAGGCCGTTCTCGTCGATTGCGATGAACTCACCGGGTTCCACCTCGCGCACGAGGGAGGCGCCCACGATGTCCAGCGCAGCGGTCTCGGAGGCCACGACCCAGCCGCGTTCCAGTCGGCCCAGCACGAGGGGACGCACGCCCAGGGGATCGCGCGCGGCGTAGAGTGTGGCCTCGTCCATGAACGTGAGACAGAAGGACCCCACGAGCCGGGGCAGCAGCATCATGGCCGCCTCCTCGAGCGAGTTTAGGGGGTGCTCCGCGAGCAGCGCGGTGATCAACGCGGTGTCCGTGGTGTTGCCCCGGGCGATCTCACCGCGGGACGGGAACCCGGACTTGTCGAGCAGCAGGTCGTAGAGCTCGGCGGAGTTGGTCAGGTTGCCGTTGTGCGCGAGCGCGAGCGTGCCGTGCGGGGTGGCACCCAGGGTGGGCTGGGCATTGGCCCAGTGGGACGCACCCGTGGTGGAGTAGCGCGCATGTCCCACGGCCAGGTACCCCTTGAGGGTGTTGAGCGTGGTCTCGTCGAAGACCTGGGACACGAGCCCCATGTCCTTGTAGACCGAGATCCGTTCCCCGTCGGACGTCGCGATGCCCGCGGACTCCTGCCCGCGGTGCTGCAGCGCGTACAGGCCGTAGTACGTCAGTTTGGCGACGTCCTCGCCCGGGGCCCACACGCCGAACACGCCGCACGCGTCCTGGGGGCCTTTTTCTCCGGGCAAGAGGTCGTGAGAGAGTTTTCCGTCAGCTCGAACCACGCAGACAGTGTCTCATGTGCCGGGGCGCTCGTCCGCCCCGTGAAGATCCTGGACCTCCGCGGTCACGTGCCGGGAGCGTTTGAGGGAGATCCGGTCCAGGACGAGTGCCACCACGGCACCCACGGTCGCACCCACGATCAGGAACGTCATGAGGAAGAACCCGATGATGGCCCCGCGGGTGTAGGCGAGCGATCCGGGGCCCAGCGCCCCCACGAGCAGTCCCGCGATGGCCCCGACGGCCGCGCCCGTGATGAGGAACGCGATCATGTTGGGGGCGCGGCGCACCGTCATCCGTTCGGTGGCGGAACCGGGCTGCGAGGCGGGCGCGGGCGTCTCGGGATCGGCGGAGCTCATGGTTTCCAGGTTATCGCGCATCCGGGCGTGCGCGGGCCACGCGATGTCGTCGGTGGGGCGTGGGTGGTGCCTCAGCCGAACAGCGGGAGCCACGCGCTGAGGTCGGTGCGCGTCCCGGACGCCGCGACGCTGCCCTCGCGGACGCTGTCGGTCCACCGTGCGCGTCCGGTCGCGAGCGCGAGCCACGTGGTGGCGTCGGTCTCCACCACGTTGGGTGGGGTGCCGCGCGTGTGGCGCGGACCGGGGACGCACTGGGTCACGCCGAAGGGCGGCACGCGCACCTCCACGGAATTGCCCTCAGCGCGACTCGCGAGTTCCTCGAGGCAGTAGCGCACCGCGGTGGCCGTGGTGCGGCGGTCGGCCTCGTCAGGGGATCGACGCCAGCGCGCGAGCGCGAGGCTGCCGTCCGCCGGGTCGACCTTGCGTCGGATCGTCATGGCCCACCTCTGGGATCGTGGATCTCGGATTGAGGATCGGGGGGGGCGGTCAGCCCAGGAGTTCCCGCAGCGGCTCGGCGAGCTCGATGGCACCCACGGGCCGCCCGGCCCCGGTGATCGGGTGCGTGACGCGTTCGAGGACGCGATCGGCGTCGGCCCGGGAAACGGCACCCGCGTGCGCGAGCAGTGTGAGGCCCACGAGTGAGTTGGCGCGCGAGGAACCGTCCAGCATCTTGATGGCCACGGACCACCCGGAACGGGTGCCCAGCCCCAGCACGCCCTCCGCGCCGAGCTTGGTGATCACGTCCAGCTCCTCCATGATCACGGTGTTCGAACGCCCCGGGCCCTGGACGTACTCGGGGTAGTCGAGCATGGACGTGGCCACGGTCGCGGCGCGGGCGTCAGCCTGGACGTTGCGTGCGGCGCGCCCCAGCGTGGAGTACATGCGGGCGAGGCCGGTGAGGGTGATCGCCGTGAGCGGTGCACCGCAGCCGTCCACGCCCACGTGCTGGGCGCGCTCGCCGGAGAACTCCTCGATGGTCTCGATCACGAGCTGCTGCAGCGGGTGCTCGGGATTCAGGTAGGAGTCGATGGGCCACCCGTTGGTCACGCACGCGAGCAGGAACGCCGCGTGCTTGCCCGAACAGTTCATGCACATGCGGTTGCGGCCGCGTTCGGTGCGGATCAACCACGCGCGCGTGTCCTCGTCCTGGGGCCAGTCCGGCGGGCACTGCAGCGCCTCGGGGTCCAGCTCGGCCGCCTTGAGGATCGAGTTGACCGCGTCCAGGTGGTCGAACGTGGCGGTGTGCGACGCCGCCGCGATCGCCACCTGCTCGCCGCGCAGCGGGGCCCCGGCCTTCATCGCGGCGATCGCTTGGAACGGCTTGAGGGTCGAGCGCGGGAAGATCGCCTCGTCCGGAGCGCCCACGGAGAACGCCACGGATCCGTCAGGTGCCAGCACCACGGCGGATCCGCTGTGCCGGGACTCCACGAAGCCGCTGCGTTGCACCACGGCGAGTTCCACGGCCTGGTCCGAGCTGAAGGTCTGCATACCTTCCAGTATGGCAGCGTGGCCCGCGCAATCGTTGCCCGGACGGGGGCTGTGGCCGATACGCTGAGCGCGTGAAGGTTTTGGTGGTGGGCCCAGGGGGCCGCGAACACGCGATGATCACGTCCCTGCTACGGGACCCGCACGTCAGCGAGGTGCACAGCGCACCCGGTAACCAGGGGATCGCCCAGGACGTCCCGGTACATCCCCTCAACGCGCAGGACCCGGAGGCCGTGGTCGCGCTGGCTCGGGAGTTGGACGCGGACCTCGTGGTCGTGGGACCGGAGGCACCGCTCGTCGCCGGTGTCGCAGACGCCCTCACTCGTGCGGGCATCCCCGTGTTCGGTCCGTCCGCACAGGCCGCGCGGATCGAGGGCTCCAAGGCGTTCGCCAAGGAGATCATGGCGGCGGCGGGTGTCCCCACCGCGCGATCGGTGGCCACGACGGACCTCGCGGACGTGCGGGCGGCCTTCGAGCGTTTTGGTGCGCCCTACGTGGTTAAGGACGACGGGTTGGCTGCGGGCAAGGGCGTGGTGGTCACGCCGGACCGGGACCGTGCCGAGGCCCACGCGCGTGAATGCCTGGACGCGGGCGGTGCCGTGGTCGTCGAGGAGTTCCTGGACGGCCCGGAAGTGTCCCTGTTCGTGCTCAGCGACGGCGAGAACGTGGTCCCACTGCAACCGGCCCAGGACTTCAAGCGCGTTCGCGACGGTGACCAGGGCCCCAACACGGGTGGCATGGGCGCCTACACGCCGCTCGAGTGGCTGCCCGAGGGGTTCACGGACGAGGTCGTGCGCCGCGTGGCCCGCCCCGTGATCGACGAACTGCGACGCCGCGGCACCCCCTTCGTGGGGGTGCTCTACTGCGGTCTCGCCGTGACCGAGCGCGGCATCCAGGTGATCGAGTTCAACGCGCGCTTCGGCGATCCCGAGACCCAGTCCGTCCTGGCGGTGCTCGAAACCCCGCTGGGCGAACTGCTGCTCGACGCCGCGCAGGGCCGGTTGTCCGAGCGCGAGGAGCTCCAGTGGGCCTCCGGCGCGTCCGTGACCATCGTGCTCGCGGCTCACAACTACCCGGGCGCCCCGCGCAAGGGGGACGTGATCACGGGGCTGGCCGAGGCCGCCCAGGACCCGGACACGTGGGTCATCCACGCCGGCACAGACCGCAACGCCGCCGGGGAGATCGTCTCGGCGGGCGGGCGCGTGCTCGCCGTCGTCTCCCGCGGGGCGGACCTGCGGGAAGCGCGCGAGCGTGGCTATCGTGGGATGGAGCGCATCACCCTTCCCGGATCGCACTACCGCACCGACATCGCGCTGGTCGCGTCCGAGGGACGGATCACGGTCCCCGGGGGCCAACCGGGTCCCGGCACCACGGACGCCCCGGGCGGGACGCCGGGTCGCACCGGGGCGCCCACCGCGACCACAGCAGAGGAGCAGGCATGAGCGAGCACGGCACACCCCTCGAGATCCCGGGCTGGAAGCACGTCTACTCCGGCAAGGTCCGGGAACTCTACGTCCCGGACGAGTCCCGCCTCAGCGCCACGGGTGTGGCGATCCACGACGACGCCGAGTACCGCGCCGGTGCCGTGCTCGTGGTCGCGAGCGACCGGATCTCCGCGTTCGACCAGGTGCTGCCCACCACCATCCCGGACAAGGGCGTCATCCTCACCCAGTTGTCCCTGTGGTGGTTCCAGCAGTTGGACGGGATCGCGAACCACATCCTGACCACGGACGTTCACGAGTCCGTGCGCGGGCGCGCGGTCGTGTGCAAGAACCTGTCCATGTTTCCCGTGGAGAACATCGTGCGCGGGTATCTCACCGGCTCCGGGCTCAAGGACTACCGCGCCACCGGGTCGGTGTGCGGGATCGAGCTGCCGGAGGGCCTCGAGGACGGCGACCGGCTGGAGCAGCCCATCTTCACCCCCACGGGCAAGGCCGAACTGGGGGAGCACGACGAGCCCATCACCTATCAGGAAATGGCGAACGTGGTGGGCAATTCCGTGGCGGACCGGTTGCGGGAGCTGTCCCTGAAGATCTACTCGAGCGCCGAGCGGATCGCCCGGGAGCGGGGGATCATCGTGGCGGACACCAAGGTGGAGTTCGGCCTGGACTCCTACCGCGGGGCCATCACCCTGGGGGACGAGGTGCTCACCCCGGACTCCTCACGGTTCTGGGACCTGGAGACCTACAAGCCGGGCCGCCCGCAACCGTCCTTCGACAAACAGTACGTGCGGGACTGGTTGCGCTCGGACGCCTCCGGGTGGGACGGCCAGGGCCCCGTGCCCGAGCTGCCCGAGGAGGTCGTGGCCAAGACACGCGAGCGCTACGTGGAGGCGTACGAGCGGCTCACCGGTCGGGTGTTCGACGCCCGCGGCCCGTTCTTCGAGGTCGCCGGCCCGCCCGAGTACTGATCCGGCCGAGTACGGATCCTGCCCGGCGCTAGGCTGGCGGCAGCGCGGGTCCTACTTTGTCGAGACTGACGCGTCGGCGCGCTCACGCGCCGGTGCTCACCGGCCGTCCCAGCGCCCGGTGCGCATATCCACGCGGACCCAATGGGCGTCGGTCTCGCGCAGGGGCGTGCCCTCGCGTTCGTAGTGTTCCCGCGCAGTGATCTGCAGGTGGTCGGGCAGCGTGCCGTCCGCGCGCACCACACGCCACCACGGGACGTCCGTCCCGGCCAGGCCCATGGCCATGATCCGCGCCGCGAGCCGCGGGGTGCTCAACCACGCGAGTTCCGCCACGTCCCCGTAGCTGAGCACCGCGCCCGGTGGGATCGCGACGACGACGCCGCGCACGGCCTCGACCGCGTCCGTCCCGGTCCTCGGGGCGTCCGGGGTGTCACTCACGCGACCGGGATCCGCACGTCCAGGTGCCACACGGCATTGCGCGGACCGTACTCCACCTGACCGTTGAGCAGGGCGACCCGTTCCTGGATGCCGCGCAGCCCGAACGCGGAGGTCAGTTCCCTGCGCCCGGAGTCGGTGCCGGCACCCCGGCGGATCTGGTTCTCGGCGTGGACGTGCACGGCGCCGTCCCGGACGAACACCCGCAGGGCGCACCGGGAACCCGTGGGCGCGTACTTGATCATGTTGGTCGAGGCCTCCTGCAGCACCCGGGCCGCGGTGCCGCGGATGGACGTGGGGATCTCGTCCAGGCCGTCACCCAGTTCGAGCTCCGGCACGAGTGCGGCGCGTTCGAGGCTCGCCGCGAGTGCCCGGGCCACGCCGTACAGGGACCCCGTGGTGAGCCCGGAACTGCTGTCCCGCTCGTCCGGGGCGCCGGGGGAGTCCCGCAGGATGTGCAGCAGCGTGCGCAGCTCATGCAGCCCGGAGCGGGCGGCGGAGTCCATCATGTCGATCGTGCGGTGCAGTTCCCCGGGGTCCTGCTGCCGGTGGGACCCCGCAGCCTGCATGGTCACGAGGGTCAGTTCGTGCGCGACCACGTCGTGCAGGTCCCGGGCCAGGGCGAGCCGTTCCTGCTCCCGCAGCCGCTGGTGGGTGACCTCCAGAACGGCGAGGCGGCGGGTGTTGAGCCGGTACTGGGTCACGAAGAACCGCACGGCCGCACCGATCAGCGCGGACACACCCAGGGGGATGCCCACGGTCCACACGAAATCGGAATTGCGCAGCACCCCCGCAGACACGACTATCCACGTGGCGGTGACCGCCAGGTGGGCCACCGCAGTCCCGCGGGAGAGCATCGCGAGCACCGCGACCATCACGACGCACCCGCACAACAGGGCCAGGGCGTAGTCGTGCAAGACCGTGGCCAACACGTACGACAGCGTGATGGCCACGGCGCTCGCGAGGGGCGACCATGCGAGCAGCGCCACGGCCCCGTAGCTCAGGACCAGGAAACTGCTCGAGAGCACGGCGGGTGCCGGGGGCATGAACGACCACGGCATGGACCGCAGGTCGTCGAGCAGTGCCACCGCGGCGAAGAGCACCACGACGACACGCAGCCAGCTCGGCATACCGCCGGATCGAGGGGCGGGGTCCACCCCGATAGCAGTACCCCCCGGGATCACCGGTTGGGGCAGAGAACGGGCCAGTAGTGGCAGATCACGTTCGTGGGGCCGCGCGGGACCGTGGGGGACGCGGCGTGCGCCGGCGCCGCGCTGAGGATAAGGGCTCCGCTCAGCAGGGCCGCGGTGGCGGTGCGCACCCAGCGTGTGCGAGTCGAAGTGGTGGTGGTCACGGGGGACGAGTGCTCAGTCATGCGCTCAGTTTATGATCAGGCCATGGATTTGTGCAGGCTTCTCTTGGTGGACGATCATCCGCTCATGCGTGACGCCCTCGCGAACCTGTTCCGCGCGGAGCCGGGTTTCGAGGTCGCGGGGGAGGCCTCGGACGGCGCGGAGGCCGTGGCCACGTGCCTGGAACTGCGCCCTGACGTGGTGCTCATGGACATCCGTATGCCGGGGATGGACGGGATCGAGGCCACCGGGGAGATCGTGCAGCGTTGCCCGGAGACCAAGGTGCTCGCGCTGACCACGTTCTCGACCCTCGAGTACGTGGTCCCCGCTCTGCGCGCGGGGGCCTCCGGGTACCTCGTCAAGGACGCCCGGCACGACGAGATCGTCTCCGCCGTGAGCCTGATCCGCGAGGACGAACTCGCGCTGTCCCCGTCCGTGGCCAGCTCGCTGGCCAACAACGTGCTGGGGGACGTCCCGGTGCCCTCCGTGCGCCGCGGTCACCTGCGCGCGGCGGCGGCCGGCGCCGTCGAACCCGCACCCCGGGGACCCCACCCGGACGCGCCCAAGCTCTCGCCGCGCGAACTCGAAACGCTCGAGTGGATCGCCAAGGGGCTCAACAACAATGAGATCGCCGAGCGCATGTCCGTCTCGCACGGCAGTGTGAAGGCCTACGTGTCCCATCTGTGCGAGAAACTCGCGGTGCGGGATCGGGTCCAGGTGCTGATCTCGGGCATCCAGTGGGGCCTCGTGCATCCCGAGCTGGACGACGAGCGGTACCCCCGCCTGACCTGATTCCCAGGTTACCTTCAGGTTCACGCTCGAAGACTGGCCGAATGGCCATGGTGGCGCGGGTCCCCGGTACGGCACAGTTAGTGGTGGACATCGGAAGAGATGTCCACCGCTCCACGGGGGTCGAGCGAGTGTACGGCGTACGGCCCCGAGTAGGAGCGGACCGCTGAACTCGCGACGGGGGTCCTCGTACCCCTTTGTGACAGAGCTCCGCGAGGCCTGGATCACCTCGCGTGCAGTTCCGAGGTCCTCCGTCGCGTCAGCGGGCCAGGGCGGATGCAAGCCTGACCCCGGCGCCTCCCGGCCAGGAGGCGCCGGGGTTTTTCCTTTGTCAGGGGAGTGCCGGGGAGTTTCCGACGTGCGGGTCAACGGCGCCCCTTCATCGATCCGACGCCCGGGCCCGGTCCTGTTCGGCGCGGTCGTGGTTGGCTCGGTCCTGGTCGGCCGTGCCGGTCGCGTCCGGCACGAAGCCGTAGAACCACATGATGTGCTCGCGCAGCAGGCGCGCGGTCAGGGCGCCGTCGCGTTCGGTGGTCGCGCGCAGGATCGCGCGGTGCTGTTGCTGCAGGTGCGCGCGGATCTCCGGCCAGCCCGTGACCTTCGCGACCGTCTCCTGGACGTACCCGATCGTGGCTTCGCGCAGGGACGCCATGATCGTCTCGAGCACCACATTCCCGCTCAGGGATGCGAGGCGCACGTGGAACTGCGCGTCCAGCGCGTGGAACTCGGCGTCGCTCACCTCGGGGTCGTCCATGCGGTCGAGCAGTTCGCCGGCCTGCGCAAGGATCTCGTTCCGGTGCGGACCGGTCGACGACGCCGCCTCAAGACTCGCGTGGCTCTCCAGCAGCACGCGTGTGCCCACCACGTCCGCGACCGGCAAGGAACGGGTGGCAATGTGCATCCGCAGGGCCCAGCCGAGCGCCGCGGAGGGGTCCGAGATAACGGAGGCCCCGGACTGCGGGCCCGAGCCCGTGGCCGTCCGTACGAGCCCCATGGCCGCGAGGATCCGCACGGCCTCCCGTACCGACGCCCGGGAGATGCCGAAGTCCTCGGCGAGCGCGCGTTCGGCGGGGAGCTTGTCGCCCACGTGCAGCCCGCCCGTGCGCAACTGGTGTTCGAGCCAGTCCAGCACAAGGGTGTAGGCGGGGGTGGTGCTCATTGATTCCTCTCGGGGCGGGTCCGTGGTCCGTTGCGGCGAGGTGCCGCCGGACCGGGCTCCTCACTGTGCCCACAGGGTTGCGGGTGCCATGGCGTGCTGAGCCCCATGGTGCTCGGCGTCCCCGGGGTGCCCGCAGCTCCGCGGCGCCCGGACGGTCTGGTATCTCAGGAGTGCTCAGGCGGCGGGCAGCATCCATGCGAGCACGTTGGACTGCAGGAACACCAGGCAGCACAACACCAGCAGCATGCCCAGGGACCACGGGACCACGGAGCGGAAGATCTGAGACTCCTTGCCCTGCATGCCCACTGCTGAGGACGCGATGGCCAGTGACTGCGGCGAGATCATCTTGCCCACCACACCGCCGGACGTGTTCGCGGCGGTCATCAGGTGCGGGTCCAGCCCAGACCCAAGGGCCGCGGTCTTCTGCAGGTTGGCGAACAGTGCGTTGGCGGACGTATCCGAACCGGTGACCGCGGTGCCCACCCAGCCCAGCACGGGGGAGAAGAACGCGAACGCCGCGCCAAGACCGGCCACGAACGTGCCGATCGCCAGGGTCTGGCCGGAGAAGTTCATCACGTAGGCCAGTGCCAGCACGGACATGATGGTCAGGGCGGAGAAACGCATCTTCCAGAAGCTGCGTCCGATTTCGGCAAGGGCATCCGCGATCGAGAGTCGGAACATCCCGTGGTGGTTGAACAGGGCGTAGATCACGGCCACCAGCAGGCCGGTGATGAGCAGCAGCGTGCCGGGGCTGGAGAGCCACTGGAAAGAATAGACCGTGCCCGAGATGGCTTCGCCCTTGGCATTGAGCAGGTGCCCGTTCAGGCCGGGCCACGGGATCTTGACGTCCGTGGACGCCAGCGCCTTGGGCACATTGACCCCAGCGGTCCAGAGCTTGGCGACGCCGAAGACGGCCACCACCAGCAGGTAGGGCAGCACTGCCATCCACACGCGCCCGGCCGTGAGTACCGCAGCATCCTCCGGGCGGGAGACGCCCAGGTCCGCGCGCACGGCCTCGGCGCCCTTGGGACGCCAGAAGCGCATGAGGATCACCACACCGGCGAGCCCGGCGAGGGACGCCACCACGTCGGTGAGCTCGTACGAGAAGTGCGTGGCGCACCACCACTGGGCGATCGCGAAGCTGCCGCCCACCACGAGGGCGGCGGGCCAGGCCTGCTTGAGACCGCGGGCGCCGTCGACGATCAGCAGCAGGAAGAAGGGGACCACGAACGCGAAGAACGGGGCCTGGTGACCCACCACGGCACCGATGTGGGCCGGGTCGAGGTCCGTGAGTGTGCCCGCGGTGGTGATGGGGATCGCGATCGCGCCGAAGGCCACGGGGGCGGTGTTGGCGATCAGCACCAGCGTGGCCGTCTTGAGAGGCTTGAGCCCAAGGGCCAGGATCATCGTGGCGGTGATCGCCACGGGGGCGCCGAAGCCTGCGAGAGCCTCGAGCAGACCGCCGAAGCAGAACGCGATGAGCATGGCCTGGATGCGCAGGTCACCGCCCCCGATGGTGTCGAAGATGGTGCGCAGGTCCTCGAAACGCCCGGAGAGCACGGTCACCTGGTAGAACCACAGGGCCATGACCACGATCCACACGATCGGGAACAGTCCGTAGACGGCGCCCTGGGTGGCGGTCAGTGCGGCGAGGTGCGCTGGCATGCCGAAGCCCAGGGTGGCCACCAGCAGGGCCACGGCGAGGGACGTGAGACCCGCTACGTAGGCGCTGGCCTTGAAGGCCAGCAGCATCACGAAGAAGGTCAGCAGAGGCAGGCAGCCGACCAGGGCGGACAGCCCGACGCTGCCTCCCACGGCGTCGGTCGCGGCAGTAAAGGTATTCACGCGTTCTCCAAGGGGTGGGGCCGGATCGGAACCGTGGTTCCCGGATCGAGAGTGTGGTCTCGGCGGGGCGGTGTGCACCACGTCCGGGCAAGTCGTACGATGAGTGGTCAGACCACATTGGTCCTACCGCACAGCGTACATGATGCAGGTCACATGGTGAACACCTCGCGCCCCGCCGTGGGGAGCCCGCGCGCGGCCTTTCATGCCTGTCCCATGCCACGCCGTACGTTGTTGTGATCGGGCTCACGGGCGTAGCCTGGTATGACCGCAGAGTATGGACCGGGGCAGACGGTTAGGAGACCACACACATGAAAATCGCGCTCTTCGCCACATGCATTGTGGATGCCATGTATCCCAAGGTGGCGCTGGCCACCGTGCGGATCCTCGAGCGGCTGGGACACGAGGTCGTGTTTCCCCAGGGGCAGGGCTGCTGTTCCCAGATGCACGTCAACAGCGGGTACTTCCAGGACGCTGTGCCGGTGATCCGCAACCACGTGCGCGCGTTCACCAGCGCGGACTACGACGTCGCCGTGGCCCCCTCCGGCTCCTGTGTGGCCTCCCTGGGGCACCAGCAGCCGATGGTTGCGCGCCAGTGCGGCGAGGACGCCCTGGCCGAGGATGCCGCCATGGTGGCCAAGAACACCTACGAGCTCTCCGAGCTGCTCGTGGACGTGCTGGGCGTGACGGACGCCGCCGAGCAGCTCGGCTCCTGGTTCCCGCACCCGGTGACCTACCACCCCTCGTGCCACGGCATGCGCCTGCTGGGACTCGGGGATCGCCAGAAGGACCTCGTGCGCTCCGTAGCGGACATCGAGTTCCATGAGCTACCCGACGCCGAGGAGTGCTGCGGCTTCGGCGGCACGTTCTCCTTCAAGAATCCGGACGTCTCCGGTGCCATGGCGGACGCCAAGCTCAACAACATTCGCAGCTCGGGCGCCTCGCTGTGCACCGGCGGGGATGCCTCGTGCCTGCTGCACCTGGGCGGAGCCGCGTCCAAGCGGAACGTGGACGTCCAGACCGTCCACTTCGCGGAAATCCTCGCCTCAACCCGGGCCAACCCGCTGCAGGTAGAGGGCCCCGTTGAACTGTCCATCTCCCAACCCGGCCGTCGCACGGCGAGCCCGGTCACCACTGCAGGAGCAACTCGATGAGCGTCACGTCCCTCGGCATGCCCGCCGTGCGTCCCGTGCACGGGCAGGGCAACCTGCACGCGCAGGTCGCCTTCCCCAAGGCCGCCAAGAAGGAGCTGCAGAACAAGCAGATGCGCGCCAACATCCGGCACGCCACCCACACCATCCGCGCCAAGCGCGCTGGCGTGGTGGGGGAAGTCCCTGACTGGAGCGAGCTGCGCGACGCCGGCTCCGCCATCAAGGAGACCGTGATGGCGGAGCTGCCCGAGCTGCTCGAGCTGTTCGAGGCGAACGTGACGGCGCGCGGCGGCGTCGTCCACTGGGCCCGGGACGCGGACGAGGCGAACGCCATCGTGACCCGTCTGGTCCAGGAGCAGGACACCACGGACGTGATCAAGGTGAAGTCCATGGCCACCCAGGAGATCGGGCTGGACGAGCACCTCTCCGAGCACGGGATCACCGCCACGGAGACGGACCTCGCCGAGCTCATCGTGCAGCTGGGGCGGGACAAGCCCTCCCACATCCTGGTGCCCGCGATCCACAAGAACCGCGAGGAGATCCGCGAGATCTTCAGCCGCGAGATGCCCGGCGTCACCGAGGAGCTCACGAGCGAGCCCCGAGTGCTCGCGGAGGCCGCGCGGCAGCACCTGCGGGAGAAGTTCCTCACCTCCAAGGTGGCCATCAGCGGCGCGAACTTCGGCATCGCGGACACTGGCACCCTGTCCGTGGTGGAGTCCGAGGGCAACGGGCGCATGTGCCTGACCCTGCCCGAGACCCTGATCACCGTGATGGGCATCGAGAAACTGTTGCCCACCTACCAGGACCTCGAGGTGTTCTTCCAGCTCTTGCCGCGCTCCTCCACTGGCGAACGCATGAACCCGTACACCTCCCTGTGGACCGGCGTGACGCCCGGGGACGGCCCCAAGAACTTCCACGTGGTGCTCCTGGACAACGGGCGCTCCGCGGTGCTCGCGGACCCGCAGGGTCGCTCCGCACTTCACTGCATCCGGTGTTCCGCGTGCCTGAACGTGTGCCCCGTGTACGAGCACGCGGGCGGGCACTCCTACGGCTCCACCTACCCCGGTCCCATTGGGGCGATCCTCTCGCCGCAGCTCACGGGCATCACGTCCGAGAAGAACGCCTCCCTGCCGTACGCGTCCTCCCTGTGCGGGGCGTGCTACCAAGTGTGTCCCGTGAAGATCAACATCCCCGAGATCCTCGTGCATCTGCGGGACGAGGACATCCGCACCCAGCACGGGCAACGCGCGGACCACGCCCACCCTGCACCGGTCTCCAAGGACCCCGCGGTGGGCGCAGACGACAACTGGCGCGAGGAGAAGTCCCTGACCGCGGACGAGGGCCGGGGTGGGCAGGACACTGCCCCCCAGAAGGGCACCCTCCAGGAGCTCGGTTCTCGGGCGCGTCGCGCAGGACGCCGCATCCGAGGAGCCGTGCCTTCCCGCGGTGTGCCCACGCAGATGGACGCCATGATGAAGGGCGCTTCCTTCGTGATGTCCTCTGGTCAGCGAATGTCCTTGGCGGAGCGCGGGCTACCCATGGGCCGTGTCATCGCCGGCCGCGACCGCGCCATCGGTTGGCTGCCCGGCATGGTGGGCGGCTGGACCGCCGAGCGCGACATCCCCGAGCCCCCCAAGGAGTCCTTCCGCAACTGGTGGAAGAAGCACGAGGGGGAGACCGGGGAACGACTCGAGCGCGACGGCGTCACTGCGGCGTCGGGAACCGCGCGCACCGGTGCGGGGCTTGCGGAGGACCACCCGGCGTCGTCCGCCGAGACGGCAACCCCCCAGGGCCTGCACCGCGAGTCCAAGGCCGCCCGGACCGAGGAGACCGCGGCCGGCACCGGCCAGGACGCCGCCACCCCGGGTGCCGGCGCGGATGCCGTGGCCGGGGCGTACAGTGCCGCCACGGGCGACCCCCACGAGGACAACATCGCACCCCGCAACGGCCACGCAGGCCGCGGGAACCAGGACGGAGAGCCGGCATGAGCGCCGACGCCAAGACCGAAATCCTCGCGCGGCTCAACGGTGCGCTCGCGGACCACCCGCGGGCACCCCACGTGCCCCGCGACTACCGGCACACCTCGGACCTCGGGCGGGACGAGATCATCGACATGCTCGAGGATCGGTTGCTCGATTACAAGGCCAACGTCTACCGGGAGACCGCGCAGACCGTGGCGCAGCGCGTCGCCACCCAGCTTGGGACCTCCGCGCGCTACGTGATCCCCGAGGGCCTCGACACCGCGTGGTTGCCCGAGGAGACTGCCGCCCGCCGGGCCATCGTGGACCCCAACGACGGTCGCAAGGCCTCCGCGCTCACCGTGCGGGACCTCAACCAGGTGGACGCCGTGGTGACCTCCTCCACGGTCTCGTGCGCGCAGACGGGCACCATCTTCCTGTCCGGGCGCCCGGACGAGGGTCGGCGCGCCATCACCCTGGTGCCGGACCACCACATCTGCATCGTGCCGCTGGACTCCGTGGTGGAGCTCATCCCGGAGGCCATGGCCCGCGTGGAGCCCACCGCGCCCACCACCATGATCTCGGGGCCCTCGGCCACCTCGGACATCGAGCTCGAACGCGTGGAGGGTGTCCACGGTCCGCGCACGCTGGACGTGATCCTGCTGGGTTGAGGCCGCGCGGTCCTGTCCCGCATACTTCGAGAAAGGTCCCCGTCGCCCGCGTTACCGCGGTGACGGGGACCTTCGCGTTCACACGTTGCTCACCAGCAGCGATCGCTCACGAGGAGCTGCCGCGCGCGACAAGCGATCAGTCAGTCCAACGGCTATCCACCACGAACCGCTGGACCTCATGGTGACACACGCGCGGAAACCGCTCCTTGAGGAGGAGCTGTGATCGAACGGGTCAGTAGCGCGGCAGCGCCGGGTCCACCCGGTCGATCCACGCGAGCACCCCGCCGTCCAGGTGCTTCACGGTGTCCTCCCGCAGGGCGTAGTCCCTGCGCAGTGCCGCGAGGGCCTGGGCGGAACGGGCACCGGCCTTGCAGTGCAGGATCACGGTGCCCTCCGCCTCATCCGGAAGAGCCGTGACACCCCGGTCCAGGACGTCCTGCAGCGGCACGTGCACGGATCCGGGGATGGCCACGAGATTGCGCTCCCAGTCCTCGCGCACGTCCACGAGCGTGAAGGACGTCTCCCCGAGGGACCGGGCGGTCAGTAGCTCGGCCAGCTCCGGGGCGGTGACGGTCTCGTGGGGGGCGGGAGCGGCGTCGTCGTCGGAGGGCAGACCGCACGCGAGCGCCACCCGCGAGAGATCCGTGACGGGTGGGCGGTGCGGGTCCGGCAGGACCGTGAGCTCGCGCCACGTCTGGGCCAGGGCGTCGTGGATGAGGACCCTGCCGAGCAGGGGACGGCCAATGCCCGTGATGAGTTTGAGCGCCTCGGTGACCATGACCGAGCCGATCGTGGCCGGGAGCATGCCCAGCACACCGCCCTCGGCGCACGAGGGGACCTGGCCCGGCGCGGGCGCTTCCGGGAACAGGTCGCGGTACACGGGGCCGTGACCGGACCAGAACACGGAGACCTGGCCGTCGAAACGCAGGATGGAGCCCCACACCACGGGGATGCCGGTGAGTTCGGCGGCGTCCGAGACCAGGAAGCGTGTGCCGAAGTTGTCCGCGCCGTCCATGATCAGGTCGTAGCCGGAGAAGATCTCCAGGGCGTTGTCGGTGCTCAGCCGCTCGGGATGGCGGTGCACGGTGACCAGGGGGTTGAGCCGGGCCACGGCATCCGCGGCGGAATCGACCTTGGGCCGACCGATGTCGGCCATCCCATGGACCACCTGGCGTTGCAGGTTGGACACGGATACGACGTCGTCGTCGACCACGCCGATGGTCCCCACCCCGGCGGCCGCGAGGTACTGCAGCGCGGGAGCGCCGAGCCCGCCCGCGCCGATCACCAGGACGCGTGCGTTCTTGAGCCGACGCTGCCCCGTCTCGCCCAGTTGCGGCAACGTGAGGTGGCGTGAATAGCGTTCGAGTTCCTCGCGACTCAGATCGGAGGCGGGGGCCACGAGGGGTGGTAGCGGGGTGCTCATGAAACCTGCGATTCCAGCTGTGGGGTGGTGGATGAAGGCGCGGGCCAGTCCCCGCGGGGCGCGTCGGCGGTGTCGATGCGCCCGGCCATGGGCGAGGACGCCACGGCGTGCGTGCGCCGCGCGATCCGCCCCGCGCCGCGGGCCAGGTGCCCCGCGAGCACGGCGTGCTTCATGGCACTCGCCATGGCCACGGGATCCTGCGCGCGGGTCACGGCGGACGCGAGCAGGACGGCGTCGCACCCGAGTTCCATGGCCAGGGCCGCCTCGGACGCCGTGCCGATCCCGGCATCCAGCACCACGGGGACGGACGCGCGGGACGCGATGAGTTCGATGTTGTGCGGGTTGAGGATCCCCAGACCCGTGCCGATGGGAGCACCGAGGGGCATCACGGCCGCGGCCCCGGCGTCCTCGAGCCGCAGCGCGAGCACGGGGTCGTCGGACGTGTACGCGAAGACCTTGAAACCGCGCCGAGCGAGTTTCTCGGTCGCGTCCAGCAGCTCCACACCGTCCGGGAGCAGGGTGTCCTCGTCCGCGATGATTTCGAGCTTGACCCAGTCCGTCTCCAGCGCCTCGCGCCCCAGTTCAGCGGTCAGCAGGGCGTCCCGCGCGGTGTAGCACCCCGCGGTGTTGGGCAGCACCCGGATGTCGTTGCGGCGCAGCAGCCCGTACAGGCTGTCCTGCGGTGTCCCGGTCGACGACGCCGCTGCGCCACCTCCCGCGCGACCGCTCGCCCGGTTCGCCGTGCCGGATGCTTGCGCGCCCGCTGGCGAGGCGGGGCCGGGCGCGAAGCGGCGCAGGGCCACCGTGGTCAGTTCCGTCCCGGAGGCCAGCAGGGCCCGTTCGAGCATTGCGAAATCGGTGAGGCCCCCGGTGCCCATGATCAGCCGGGACGAGAGCTCCACCCCGGCCACGGTCAGGGGGGTTCCGTGCGTGGTCATGTTCAGCCTCCCTGCACCGCGGTGACGATCTCGACGGATTGACCCGCTTCCACGGGGGTCGTGGCCCACAGGGAGCGGGGGATTACGGCGTCGTCCACCGCCACGGCGATCCCCAGGGGATGACCGTCCGCGGCGGTGCCCTCGGGTGTGATCTCGCGGCCCGTGAGGTCGACGACGGCGCTCGCGACCGTCAACCCCGGGGTCACCGTCACGGGGGAGCCGTTCACGACGGCCGTGGAGGAATTGTCTGTGGTCTCGGGCGCGATCATTCGAGTCCTCCCTGCATCTGGGGATAGCTCTCGGGTGTGGTGAACGGGGCCTCGGGGGCGGGGTTCGAGTGCCGGGCCGGGTCGGTGTCGGCGAGGAACGCGGCGTCGGACTCGTGGTCCGCGAGCGGGTCCAGGACGCCGGTCACGAGCTCCGCCGCGAGCCGGGACGCCACGGGGGTCAGCAGGATGCCGTGACGGAAGTGACCCGTGCTGATCACGAGCCCGGCCACCGAGGTCTTCCCCACGTACGGCAGGTCGTCGGAGGTTCCCGGGCGGGCGCGGGCCATCATCTCCAGGACGTCGCAGTCGTCGATCGCGGGGACCACGGTGCGCGCGTCCCGCAGCAGTTGGTGCACGCCACCGGCCAGCACGGATTCGCGCCCGTCCTCGCGGCTCGTGGCGCCCAGCACCAGGGTGCGGTCCTCGCGGGGGACCATGTACACGGGCCGACCCAGGACCTGGGCGCGCACTGTGCGCGTGAGCAAATGCGATTCCCCGGGGGCCAGTGCGGTCTCGGGAACCCGCAACCGCAGGATGTCCCCGAACACCGGGCGCAATCGGAGGTCGAGTCCCTCGGGCAGCCCGCCCATGGTGTTGGCGGTCAGCCCGGTGGCCACGACCACGGCGTCCGCGGGGATCACCTCACCGGAGTCCACCTGCACGCCCGTGGCCTGCCGGGGTTCCCTGCGGGACGTCAGCACGGTGTCCACGCGGGAGGTCAGCCACTGCGCCGGTCCGGCGTCGGGGACGTCCCCGATGGTGGTCAGCTGCGGGCAGTTCAGGGTCTCCACCAGGGCGGCCGCGAGCATCCGGGGGTCCACCTGGCGGTCGGAGACGATCCGTACCGCACCGCTCAACCGCGGCGCAAGAGCCGGTTCCAGGTGCCGGGCCTCCCGCGTGGAGATCTCCTGCACGTCCATCCCGGAGGCGATCTGGTGTGACGCGAGGTCGGAGAGGGATTGGGCGTCCGCGGCGTCGGCGGCCACCACGAGCGTCTCCTCGGTGCGGTAGCCCGTGGGCAGGCCCGTGGCCGCGGTGACGCGCTCCACGAAGTCCGGGTACTCCGCGGCGGAGGCCCGCATGAGGGGGTAGAGGCGTTCCTGGCCGTACTGGGTCTCGGCGATCGGTGCGAGCATGCCCGCGGCCGCGCGGGTGGCGCCCCACGCCGGGCGGGGATCGACGACGGTCACGGCGGCCCCGCGGCGTCGTAGTTCGAAGGCCGTGGCCAGGCCCACGAGACCAGCTCCGGCCACGACCACGTGGTCACCGAGGTGCTCTGGCATTGTTCCTCCCTCCGGCGGCATGATCCGCATCAGGTGATCCGGTCGGCGGCTCACGCCCTCTCAGCCCGCTGCGGTGGTTGTTGCCAACGTGTGCGGACTCCCGTGGAGTTCGTCGAACGGCGACGAACGGCCCTGCCAGTCTAATCACCCCTAGCTGTGGAACGCAGGGGGACTTCGCGGCGGGCTGATCGGGCGAGGTGTCCGCGGGCGCGCGGTTCGTGCCACGATGGCCGCATGGGACACACGAGCCAGACGGGTACCGGGCGCCGCGCCGCCCTCGAGAAGGCGCGACTGTACGTGTGCGTCACGGCGCGCCGCGAGCGCGGTGACCTGCGGGAATTTCTGCACGCCGCGTACGAGGGCGGGGTGGACATCATCCAGTTGCGGGACAAATCCCTCGAGGCCGCAGCGGAGATCGAGGCCATCGAGGTGCTCGCCGACGTCGCCCGTGAGCACGGCGCACTTTTCGCCGTCAACGACCGCGCGGACGTCGCGCTGCTCACCGGCGCGGACGTGTTCCACGTGGGCCAGGGCGATCTCACCACCGCGCAGGCTCGGCGGGTCCTGGGGGACGACGTGGTGATCGGGCGGTCCTGTCACTCCCCGGTCCAGGTGGACGCCGCCGTGGCCGACGCCGGGCTCGACTACTTCTGCACCGGGCCCGTGTGGGAGACCCCCACCAAGCCGGGTCGCGCGGCCGTGGGGCTCGAGCTGCCGCGCTACGCTGCTCAGCACGCGGGGGACAAGCCCTTCTTCGCGATCGGCGGGGTCGACACCGCGCGGTTGCCGTCCGTGCTCGACACGGGTGCCTCGCGCATCGTGGTCGTGCGGGCCGTGACCGATGCGGAGGACGTCACCGCGGCGGCGCGGGCGCTGCGGGACACGCTGCCCGGGTGAGACCCGATCTTTGAACGCGGTGGAGCGGCGGCGCCGCGGTGGGATGGCACCGCTCGGGTGGCGACGTGTTCGGTGGGGTGGTGCGCGTCGGGGCGGAGTCATGGCGCCGCAGTGTCTTGCCGTCGCGCGGGTGGCACGGCTCGCTCGGTACGCGGAGCGGAACCGTTACGGGGTCCCGCACCGCCCGGGGTGCTGCTGGCACCACGGGGTGACACCGGGGAACTTCCCCCGGTGATCGGCCACCCACCGGTACACGCGGTCCTGGACCCACCGCACGGGCGGTAATCGGTAGAACGGCTCGAACACCCGGATGCCCAGGGCGGTGTCCAGGGTCACGGCCACCGCGTGCGCCCCCGAGGATCGCTCACCGGAACGGGATAGGACGGCCCACACCGACGCGTTGCCCTCCGCATTCGTCAGTCCGAACCGCTCCAGTACGCCGGGGACCTGGTAGGCGTGCAGGGCGATCCGGTCATGGCGGTCCAGTGTCCGGGCCCATCCCACGCAGCGCGTGCAGAACCCGCAGTTGCCGTCGAAGACCAGGTGCAGGGACGCGCCCTGCTCGGTGCCCCGGGGGTTCACAGCAGCACCGTCCCGTCGATGCACGCGGTGCAGTGTCCGCCCACGAACACGTGGTCCCCGTCCGACGTCACGGTCACGAGGCCGCTGCGTCCCATGAGGGTGCCCTGTCGGGCGATGTAGTTCGCGGGCGCCCGGTCCGTACGGATGAGCCACTGGGCCAGGCTCGCGTTGAGGCTTCCCGTGACGGGGTCCTCGTACCCGCCGGTGCCACCCACGAAGGCGCGGACCTCGAACTGGTGCGGGCTGCTCTGCGGGTGGGGACCCACCACGCCGATCTTGGCGCCGTGGAGAGCGGGAAGGTCGGGCTCGATCGCCAGGACGTCCTCGGCGCCAGCCAGAAGCAGCGCGGCCCAGCCGGGGCCGTTGTCGACCCACTGATGGGCGACGACCTGCTCGTCCCGCAGGCCCAGGGCCGCGGTTACGCCCCCGAGCAGTTCCGGGCCCAGGTCTCCCGTGCGGTCGGTGGGTGGGGCCTCGAAGGTCAGTGCGCCGTCGTCGGACGGGCGGATCCGCACGAGGCCCGCGGCGCATTGCTGGACGATGACGTCCTTGGCACGCGCGGTGTTGCCCGCGGTGAGCCATGCGTGGGCCGAGCCCAGGGTGGGGTGACCGGCGAACGGCAGTTCACGGTCCGGGGTCCAGATGCGCAGCCGGTAGTCGGCGTCCGGGTCCGTGGGTGGGAGCACGAACGTGGTCTCGGACAGGTTGGTCCAGCGCGCGAAGCGGGCCATGGCGTCGTCGGTGAGATCGGTGCCATCCAGGATGACCGCCACCGGGTTGCCCAGATAGGGCTCCCGGGAGAAGACGTCGACCTGGGTGAACGGGCGCGGACGAGGTATTGGGCTCATGGGGTGATTCCATCACGATGCGCCGACGGGGTGTCATCTCGCGCCCGGGCCTCACACGGCGCGGCCAGAGACAACATGTCCGGCGCACACGCGTGCCGGACGGGCGTCCGGCACGCGATGCCCCGCACCCCCGGTGGGCTCACCCCCGCCGCAGCACCACCCCGCGGCGGGGCTGCAGCACCAGGTGGGACCCCGCCGCCCGACCCCGGACGTCGACCATGCCGCGCGGCACCCGGACGCGGCGGCGTCGTCGGCGGTCGGCGTTGAAGTTCACCGCGGCCCAGCCGTGCGTGAACTCGCGCCACCACGTGTGACCGCGGCGCACGGGGTCCTGCACCGGCGCGCCGAGATCCCAATCGAGCTGCGCGGTGTGCTGGGTGCGGCTGTAGTCGTCGTGCGCCGTGGCCGCGTACGCGCCGCGGCCCGCCCCGAAGATCCAGAACGCGGCCAGACCGTACTCGACATTGGGGTGGTCGTCGTCGCCGTCCGTGGGCACCCGCAGGATGCTGAGGCCCGGCCCGTCCGCCTGGGGCAGCTGCGTCTCGGTGGTCTCCGGGTCGAACAGGTCCACCGGGCTGAAACCCAGCCACACCTCCTCGAATCCGCCGCCGTAGGCCGCGTGGCTCGCCCAGCGGCCGGGCTCGCGTCGCGATTCCGCGATGTTCGGGACCAGGATCTTACCGACCTCGTTCAGGGCCGTGCCCGCGGCATGCACCAATTCGCCCGCACCGTCGCGGAAATCCGCCATCGTCCGGGCATGACGGATGGGCAGGTCCAGGCCGTAGTAGTCGTCGAACACGTCGTTGTCCGCCATCACGCCGTCGAACGGCGAATCCCGCAGCTCGGCGACGACGTTGCGCACCCAGCGCTCGCGGTACTCGGGCGACCACACGGTCATCTGCCAGTGTCCGCCGTAGCGGGCCCACTCGATGCGTTCACCGTCCAGGCGCCGCGCGAACCACCGGTCCGGGGCTTCGGCGTACGAGACCCCGGAACTGTGGATCGGGCCCGGTTCGTAACTGCGGGTCGAGGACAGGCACTTGTAGCACAGCACCGTCATGTCCGGGCGGCGCCGCTTGAGGTCCGCGGCCGCCGCCGTCTCCCACGGTTGCAGGATCGCCGCCCGGTAGTGCTGCGCGGCGAAGTCGAGCTGCTCGGGGCTGATCGGGCCCCCGTACCGGATCCAGGCGCCGACGCCGCTCACTCGCCCGCGCCCGCCAACGGCGCGTCGAGCGCCGGTTGACGCAGGTCCGAGTACTCGAAGTTGCGCTTCTCACCCATGTTGCCGAGCATCCGGTAGATCTTGTTGTAGGAGGACATGACCTCGTGGAGCTGGAAGAAGTCCTCCACGCGGCCGCGGGCGTTGGTGCTGTAGGAGCGGTAACGGTCCACGTTCCCGATCACGGCCTGGACCTTGTCCGCCATGGCCACGATGTCACCGGGTGCGAGCAGTTCACCGCACGGTCCCCACGTGCGGCCGTCGGGGGTCACCAGGTCGTCGCCCACGAGCTGGCTCATGCCACCCACGTCCGAACCCACCGTGGGGATGCCCGCGGCCATGGCCTCGAGCACCACGATCGGCTGGCCCTCGTTGTAGCTCGGGAGCACCAGGAGGTCGAACTGGTCGAGCATGTCCCGTACGTTCACGGTCCCGTGGATGGTCACGAGGTCGTGGAGGCCCAGGGCCTCGATCTTCTCGAGGCACGCCTCGTAGTACTCGGGCACATGCTCGGTGGGGCCCAGGACGTCCAGGTGGATGTTGGGGTACCCGCGATCCCGCAGGATGTCCATGCTGGAGAGCAGATCCATGAGTCCCTTGATGGGCACCACGCGGGCGATGTACACGAGTCGCCAGGTGTGTTCCTCCGGGGACTGCGCAATGCGCTCTACCGCGGCTTGGCGGGCGTGGTACTTCTCCTCGAACTCCTCGATGATCATGCCGTTGGGCAGCACCACGGACTTGTCCACGTCCGCGCCCAGGCTCGCGGCCTCCGTGATGGCCGTGGGGTAGAGGTAGGTTACGAGCTCGGCGCTCGGGTAGCAGAAGTGCCCGATCTCGATCCACCACGCCATCCACGCCCGGTCCTCGGCACTGACGTCAAACGTGCGGTAGTCCTCGGACGTGATCGACAGCGCCATGTTGCGGTCGAGCAGGGTGTTCACGGTGTCGCGCACGTACAGGTTGTGCTCGGTGAGCAGGAACGACGTGCCGTGATCGCGCGCGGCCGCGGCACCCAGCAGGGACGCGTAGCCGGTCGTGTGCGCGTGGTACACCCGGGCCCGGGGCATGGTCTCGCCCAGGATCGCGTGGGCCAGGGAGAAGAATCCGCGCAGCAACCAGAACGATTCGGACAGGGGGAGCCCGAGCTGCGGCATCCGCTCCGTCAGCGCATGCAGGAACTCGCGGGAGCCCAGCACGGCCCACAGGGGGTACTGCCGGGTACGTTCATTGAGTCCTTCGTCGATGAGCTCCCACAGTGGCTCGGTGTCCCGGGCACCGGCCAGGGCGTAGATCGCGTCGAAGATCCGGTGGGACAGCACCGTTCGCTGCTCCGCGGTCATGCGCAGGTCCTTGGGACGCACGGACATGAAGTCGTCCCGGTGCTCCTGCATGCTCAGGTAGACCACGCGGACCCATTTCACGTTCTCGGGCATGGAGTAGAGGTCCTCCTGGGGTGCCTCGGAGTCCCAGGAGATGTGGATGATCCCGTAGCTCAGGTCGGGGTTACCCGTGACGATGTCGTGGACGACCGCCGAGACCCCGCCCTTGAGGAAGGGGTAGGTGGATTCCATGACGATGGCGACGTCCACGTCCTCGTACTGCTTCTGGCGCTGTTGCGCGGCGGGGGACAGACGGGCGGGTTCCGCGACGGCCACGGACTTGGTGGCGCGGTGCTTGGCGTGTGAGCGCGTGAAAGGGTACATGTCGGCTATTCCTCACGGGATGAAAGGGTCCGGGGGGCGCAATGTGGCGACCAGTCGGGACGTGCAGTGGGGCCGGGACCGGGCAGGACTGCGCCCGTGCGCGGCGGATGCGCTTGATAGGAAGCGCTTACGTGGACTGCGTTACCAGGACGTGGCGTGGCGCCAGAAGAGGGTGTACTCGGGCTGGGCCCAGTGGCGTTTGTACAGCGCCCAGGCACCAGCGACCAGCACCAGGTCCGCGAGCAACAGGAGGGCGTACGCCCCGTTGGTGGAGAACACCGCGAACGCGAGGACGCTCACGACCAGGTGCACCGCACCCAGGGCCTGGGCCGTGATCTTCTCCCCGATGTAGTCCAGTTCGTAGCTCAACAGGGTGAGCATCATGAATGTCCATGAGGCCACGGCCACGGTCACCGCGAGTAGGACGTGGTTGGGCTGCAAGCCGCCCAGTAGCAGTGCGGCCGCCAGGGTCAGCACCATGCCCACCGCGCCGGTGCGCAGGACGGAGCGGTCCACCACGTAGCTGAGCAGCGTGGAGCGGGAGGCCAGCACGGGCAGTGTTTCCTTCTCGATGGCCCGGTGCAGTCCGCTGACGGCGCGGTCCACGTGCGGGGCCATGTTGACGAAGTAGAAGTTGTAGGCGAGCACCGCGGGGAGCATGGCCATGAACACCACGATCACCTGGAAGGTCCCGTCCGTGGCCAGGAACAGCACGAACTTGTCCGCCCACAACACCGATCCGAGCAGCAATCCGCGCAGGGCGTCCGCGGCGAAGTTGCGGTGGTCCAGGCGTTCGAAGACCCGCACGTGGGACAGCTGACGGCCCATTGCCGCGATCTGGGTGGCCGCGGCGACCAGGGGCGGAAGGATCCACACGGTGGGAACCACGGCCAGCGCCAGGGCGTAGGCGCCCCATGCCACGGCCCACAGGCCGCGGCGTTCTCCCACGTTGGCGAGGACCAGGGACTGCACGAACAGCACGTGCGCGCCCAGCAACAGCAGGTAGGCGCCCATGGCCTGCCAGGACCAGCCGGTGGCCAGCCACAGCGGCAGTGCGAACAGCGCGGCGAGCGGGAGGGTCTGCAGGAACATGGCCGGCCACACCTCGCAAAAGCGCTGGGTGATCTTCTGCATGTCCCGCTCGGCCATGAGGTCACCGATCGCGCGGTACGCGGGCATGCACGCGGCCTGCGCGAGCCAGGGCACGGTGATGGAAGAGGCCAGGACCACGTGGGTCAGTTGGACCCCACCCACGGTCGCCTCCGCCATGCGCGGGCTCACGAGCGGGAAGACGATGTTCAGGAAGATCACCGGCGAGAGGTAGAGCAACAGCTCCACCCCGCCGCGGGAGCTCCCGGCGGGTTCCGATGCGTGCTCGGCGTCCACCGGACGGGAGCCGCGCAGCACCAGGAATGCGGTGAGCAACACCAGCAGTCCGCCCGCGATGACCAGGACCTCGGCGTGTGAGCCCAGGAGTTCAAGCACCACGGGGACCAGCCCCGTGAGCAATAGGGCCACGACGATCGTGGCGGTACGAGTGCGACTGAAAGAATCGTGCACCAAAGTTCTCAGAGCTGTCACAGCTGTCCCCCGGGGATCCTGGCGCTTCCCGTCAGCCCCCGCTGACGAGAATTCCCCCATGCAAATGATGTGAAGGCGATGAGGCCAGTTCCGCTGTCGCCGCAGTGAATATATACAGTTCATGTGTGCACTAGCAAACCAACAGTTGAATTGTGTCTGAACCGGAGGGGCTCGTCGTCAGTGCTTGTCATCGTGGAGTTCACCGGTGCGCCGGGGGGGGTGGTGACGGATTGCCGGTTAGCTACGCGATCATAACCGGAGTGCATATCGGTTCAGACAATGAATGATTATGCATAGGTTTCTATGTGCCGCTGCCGAGTATCGCCGGGCCGGAACATGTCCCGGGAAGAGGCTCGGAATGGGTTTCCGGGATCCGGGTCCGTGGGGAAATGCAGAACACCCGGACCCACGATTCGTGGGTCCGGGTGTTCATGTGGTCGGGATGACAGGATTTGAACCTGCGACCTCGTCGTCCCGAACGACGCGCGCTACCAAGCTGCGCCACATCCCGATGTCACACGGCAGAGCCGCGAACAACTGCTTCAGCATAGCGGCAGCACGGGAGGAATGTGAAATCCCCGAGTCACCGAAAACGTCCGAGCGCGGTGTCAGCGGCTGACCCGCTCCAGCACCTGCAGGACGTGTTCGTAGGGTTTGCCCGTGGCCTCGGTCATGCCTTGCTCACACGTCCGATTCAAAGATGCATATGCATCAAAGTCTCCGGCCTGTACCTCCGCAGCCTCGGGAGCCGTGGCGGCCGCCGTGAGCTCGGGATGCAGCATGCCGCGGTCGCCCGCGTACCCGCAGCACCCCCACGCGAAAGGAACGGTGGCGTGCTCGGCACATGCGCCAGCCACGCGCAGGAGGTGATCGTTGATCCCCAGTTGCACGGACGAGCACGTGGGGTGCACCGCGAGCGCGCCCACGGGCGAGGACACGGTCAGCCGGTCCAGCACGTTCTCGGCCACGAACTGCACCGCGTCCACGAACCGCAGTCCGGCGTACCGGGGCGAGTTCGCCGCCAGTTCTCGCATGGTGACGAGCCCCTCGGTGCACGAGGAGGCATCACACACCACCGGGAGTGTGCCGTGCTCGGAGGCCTCCCACAGGGTCTCGAGGGTCCGCCGGGACATGGTCTCGTATCCGGAGGGTAGGCCCTTGGACTTCCACGGCGTGCCACAGCACGTGGAGGTGATGCCCTCGGGAACGTGCACGCTGACGCCGGCCCGCTCGCACAGCATGAGGAACGCCTCGGACACCGACGGTCCCTCCCCGTGCACCGTGCCGAACATGGCCCCGATGCACGCGGGGAAGAACACGGCCCGGGCGCGGTCGGCAGGGACGTTCGCGGGCGCCGTCGTCAATCCGGCACGGGAGCGACCGCCCGCGGGCAGGCGAGGGGAGTAGCGGGGGACGGTGTCCGTCCCGAGCGCGGCGCGGGCCACCGACGTCGCGCTGACCGGGAGCGCGGCGGGCATCCGCCGGGCCAGGGACAGCGCGAAGGCCGCACCAGGAACGGTCACGGGCCACGCCCGGGCGAGCCCCGCCCACACGAGGTCCGCCACGGCGGAACGGTTCTCCGACCGCAGCCGACGCACCAGGTCACCCGTGTTGATGTCCACGGGGCACGCGGTCACGCACATGCCGTCCACCGCGCACGTCTGCAGCCCGTCGTAGTCGAACTCGCGCCGCATCCGACCGGCCAGTTCGTGCTCACCGCGCGCTTC
>NZ_DDIY01000017.1:298732-311792 GCF_002338785.1 Kocuria sp. UBA1838
CACACCGGCTCGCAGTATCCGCATTCCACGCACCGGTCCACCTCCTCCTCCACGGCCGGCGCGGTCTTGAGATCGCGCAGGTACGCGCGCGGGTCCTCGGTGAGGATCACCCCGGGGTTGAAGCGGTTGCCGGGATCGATCAGGGCCTTCAGCTCCACCATCACCGAGTACAGCTCGTCCCCGTACTGCCGCCGCACGAACGGGGCCATGATCCGCCCGGTCCCGTGCTCGGCCTTGAGCGAGCCCCCGCGGCCCAGGATGAGCTCCACCATCTCCTCGGTGAACTGCTCGTAACGGCGTAACGAAACGGGATCATCGAACTGCTCGTTGAGCATGAAGTGGACGTTGCCGTCCTTGGCGTGGCCGAAGATCACCGAGTCCCGGTAGCCGTGGGCGTCGAAGAGTCCGGTGAGCTCCTCGCACGTGCCGCCCAGCTGGTCCACCGGCACCACCACGTCTTCGAGCAGCGCGTTGGTGCCCTGCGGTCGGTTGCCCGCCACGGTGGTGTAGAGCCCCTTGCGCACGGTCCACAGGCTCGCGCGCTCGCGGGGGTCGGTGGTCAGGGCCACCGGCCCGGCCAGCTCGAGCGCATCGAAGGTGGACGCCGCCGCCTCCGCCAGTTCCCGCACACCTGCCGCGGTGTCGTGCTGGTACTCCACGAGCAGTGCGGCCTGCTGGCCCACCGGGATGTCCATGATCGCGGGCGGCGCGAGTCCGGTGCGCTGCGAGACCGCCAGGGACGTGGCGTCCATCAGCTCCAGGGTGGCGCACTGCGAGCCCACCAGGTCCGGAACGGCACTCGTGGCGGCCACCACGGTGGGGAACACCAGCAGGCCGGTGGCCACGTGCGGGTGCACGGGCACGGTGCGCAGGGTCGCGCTCGCCACGAACCCTAGGGTGCCCTCCGAGCCGATCATGAGGTGCTCCAGGATGGCCACGGGGTCCTCGTGGTCCAGGAACGAGTTCAGCCCGTAGCCCATGGTGTTCTTCATGGCGAACAGTCGCTGGATGGTCCGCACGGACTCCGGATTGCCCCGCACGCGGTCCCGCAGCCGGAGCAGGCCCTCGAACAGGTCGGGCTCTCGGGCCCGCAGCTGCTCACCAGCATCCGGGGCGGCGGTGTCCAGCACCGTGCCGGAGGGCAACACGAGCACCATGGACTCCAGGGTGCGGTACGTGTTGAACTCGGTGCCGCACGCCATCCCGGAGGAATTGTCGGCCACCACTCCGCCCAGCGTGCACGCGGACTCGCTGGCCGGATCCGGGCCCAGCGCCCGCCCGTGCGGAGCCAGCCGCGCATTGACCTGGCGCACGGTGACCCCGGGTTGCACGCGCACGCGGGCACCCCGATCCAGGACCTCCACGCTCTTGAAGTGGCGGCGGACGTCCACGAGGATCTGGTCCGTGACGGACTGCCCCGACAGGGACGTGCCGCCCGAGCGCAGGGTCAGGCCAGCGTCCGTGTCCGCGGCCGCGGCGAAGATCCGCCCCACCTCGTGCGTGTCCCGCGGGCGCAGCACCGCGCGGGGCTGCATCAGGTAGTGGGAGGCGTCGTGAGCCACCGCGCGCCGCTCCAGCTCCCCGGTGACGACGACGCCGCTGCCGCACTCCCGCTCGATCCTCGCCACCGCGCGGTCCAGCGGAGAGTCGCGGGGAGCCGGGGCGGCGTCGTCGGGTCGGCGCGTGGGGAGGGGGAGTCGAATCGGTGCCATGGGAAGAACCTTAGTCCGTGAGCGTGACCAGAACGGCCTGTGGGGGGCAGAAAAGCCGCACCGGGGCGAAGCGGGACTCGCCCAGGCCCTGGGAGATGTTCACCGGGACGCCCCTGTGGGAGATCAATCCCTTGCAGATCGCGGGATCCAGGTCGCAATTGCTCACCAGCGCGCGGCCCCCGGGGAGGCAGACCTGACCGCCGTGGGTGTGACCCGCGAAGACGATGTCCGCACCGTGGGCGGCGAAACGGTCCAGCGTGCGCACGTACGGCGCGTGCGCCACGCCGATGCGCACGTGGGCCGGCCCGTCCTGCTCACGCGGGAAGCCCGGGTGCCGGTCGAAGCGCAGGTGGGGGTCGTCCACGCCGGAGAAGTCGATGACGGTGTCGGCAATGTTGAGCCGCTCGGCGCGGTTGATGAGCCCGTTCCAGCCGCGTTCGTCGAACGCGCGGTGCATGTCCTCGGTGGGCAACCGCGGGGCCTCGTCCGATTTCTCGCCGCTCGTGGTGCGCCACAGGTAGCGCGCGGGATTCTTGAGCTGCGGCGCGAAGTAGCAGTTGGACCCCGGGACGTACACCCCGGGGAACGCGAACAATGGCTTCAGGATCTCGAGCAGGTACGGCAGGGCGCGCAGGTGCGAGAGGTTGTCACCCGTGTCGATCACGAGGTCCGGGCGCAGTGCGGCGAGCGAGTGCACGAAGTGCTTCTTGGCCTCCTGCCCGGGCACGGTGTGCAGGTCGGAGATGTGCAGGATCCGCACGGGCCGGGAGCCCTCCGGGAGCACACGCACCGTCTCCTGGCGCAGTTGGAATCGACGCCGCTCCCCGAGTGAGGCCCACGCGAGCGTCCCGGCGCCAGCGGCGAACAAGCCCGCTCCGGCCGCGGCGAGGGAGCGGGCGACCGGGGCGGATGCGGTGGAGTCCGCCACTACTTGCGCGCCGACATCACGCTGGACGTCGGCGAGGAGAACCGGGAGGTGTCGTAGTCGGGGGCCACGGTGCGCATGTAGTTCTGCCACTGGCCACCCGCGTACGTGGCACCGTCCACCCACTCGGTACCCGAACCGCCGGTCCGCCCGCCGATGCTCAGGCCGTTGAGGGAGCGGGAACCGAACTCGTAGTTACCCACCCACGAGGCGGTCGCGAGGCCCTTGGTGTAGCCGAGCATCCAGGTCTGGGTCGAGTTGTCGGTGGTGCCGGTCTTGGCGGCGGAGGCATCCGGCAGCCCGATTGAGCGCTGGTACCCGGAACCGCGCACGAGCACCTGCTTGAGCACCTCGTTCACGCCCTGGGCCACCTCCTTCTTGATCACCTGCTGGCAGCTGTCACCGGGGACGTCGTAGTTCTTCCCGGTGAAGTCCACGACCTTGGTGACAGCGCGGGGCTCGCACATCACGCCGTCGTTCGCAAAGCCGGAGAAGGCACGCGCCATTGTCATGGGGGAGATGTCCACCGAACCACCCAACAGGGAGGACAGGACGGTGGTGTCCACGGGATCACCGGTCTTACCGTCGTGGATGCCCATGGCCTTGGTTAACTCACCGATCTCGCACAGGTCCAGGTCCGCGGCCATGGCGTACAGCGCCGAGTTGATGGAGTTGTAGATGCCGTAGTCCACGTCCATGACCCGGGCGTATCCCTCGGTCGCGTTCTGGAAGCTGAACCCGTTGCCGTCCTCACCCGGTTCGATCTTGTACCCGTTGGGCAGACACGAGGCCTTCCAACGGAAGTCCGCGGGGTAGTGCAGACGACGCGCGTCCACGCTCGCCTTGATGCCCTTGCCCGCGTTGATCCACTGGGCCAGGGTGAACGGCTTGAACGTGGAGCCCACCTGGAACCCACCGGCACCGCCCATGGAGCTGTCCACGTTGAAGTTGTACGTCGTGTTGGAGGTGCCCTCCGCGGCGGAGTAGTTGGTGTTCTGCGCCATGGACACGATGTGACCGTTGCGCGGCTCCAGGGAGACCAACGCCGTGGAGACGTTGTCCGGGTTGTCGTCCTTGGGCTGGGTCGCGTTCACCTGGGTGTCCGCGGCCCGCTGGGCCTTGGGATCCAGGGTGGTGGTGATCGTCAGACCACCGCGCTGCAGCGTGGCCAGGCGCTCCTCCGGCGTGGCACCGAACGAGTTGGACTGCATGACCTGGTTCTCCACGTAGTCACAGAAGTAGGGAGCGGTCCGCGCGGCCGAGCACCCGGAACTCGTGGGGTGGATGTCCAGGTTCAGGGGCTCGCGGGCCGCCTGGTCCGCTTGCTGCTGCGTGATCGCGCCGGTCTGCACCATGGTGTCCAGCACCACGTTGCGCCGCTGCACCGAGGCCTCCGGGTTGACCTGCGGATCGTAGTAGTTGGGGGACTGCACCATGCCCGCGAGCGTGGCGGCCTGCGCGATGCTCAGCTGGGAGGCCGGGATGCCCCAGTAGTACTCGGAGGCCGCCTGCACACCGTAGTTCTGCCCGCCGAAGAGCACGATGTTGAGGTAGCCCTCCAGGATCTCGTCCTTGGACTTCTCCTGCTCCATGGACAGCGCGAGCTTGATTTCCTTGATCTTGTCCACGATGCCCTTGTCCGCACCGATGGTGCTGGCCTGCTCGCCGGCCCGGACCTGCTGATCGATGATCAGGTTGTTCACGTACTGCTGCGTGACGGTGGAGGCACCCTGGCGGTTGCTGGGGCGCAACACGTTATTGCCCATGGCACGCACGATGCCCCAGGGGTCCACACCGCCGTGGTCGTAGAAGTCGCGGTCCTCGATGGACAGCAGCGCCTTCTTCATGTTGGGGGAGATCTGGTTCAGGGAGACCGGTTCCCGGTTCTGCGCGAAGAACGTGGCGATCTCGGAACCGTCCTTGGCCACCACGGTGGAGGAACGGGAGAGGGGGCCCATTTCCATGTCCGCGGGAAGGGACTTGAACCAGCCGATGGACGCGTTGGCGGCCAGTCCGGCGGCCGCGGCGGGGGGAACGAGGAGTCCGGCCGCCACCACCCCGGCAACCACCGACACGGCGATGAACGCCACGATGTTGCCCAGTACCGAGGTGGGCTCGGAGCCCGAGTTGTTGCGTGATGCCATTGGGCCAGTCTATAGGCCGGGTCCTGTGCGAATCGTGTACCGGTGAGGGGGGGCACACGGCCCGCGAACCTCGTGCGGGAACGCTCCCGGCGCGCTGCGGGGGGCGGGACCAGTAGTGTGGTGGCCATGACCACATGGGAATACGCCACCGTTCCGTTGATGATCCACGCCACCAAGCAGATCCTGGACAACTGGGGTGAGGACGGCTGGGAGCTCGTGACCGTCCTGCCCGGCACGCAGGCCGCGGACACCCCCGCGGGCAACGTGAACGCCCCCGTCCAGACCAACCCGATCGCCTACTTCAAGCGGCCCAAGAACTGACCCGCGGG
Source organism: Kocuria sp. UBA1838 (assembly GCF_002338785.1). NCBI lineage: Bacteria > Bacillati > Actinomycetota > Actinomycetes > Micrococcales > Micrococcaceae > Kocuria > Kocuria sp. UBA1838. Next base: position 303,843 of record NZ_DDIY01000017.1, read on the forward strand.
GAAGAGGACATCATGGACAAGAGCTACGAAGACCGGCTCGCGCAGCTGGGTCTGGAACTGCCGAGCGTGGCCCGGCCGCTCGCGGCCTACGCCCCGGCCGTGGTGAGCGGGAAGCACGTCTACACCGCAGGCCAGCTGCCGCTGGTGTCCGGGTCACTACTCGAGACCGGCGTGGTGAGCGATTCCGGCGCCGAGGGGACCGTGTCCCCGGAACGGGCCGCCGAGCTCGCCGAACGCTGCGCGCTCAACGCCCTGGCCGCGGTGAAGTCCCAGATCGAGGACCTGGACCGGATCCAACGCATCGTCAAGGTCACGGGTTTCGTGGCCTCCGCGACCGACTTCTACGGTCAGCCCGCCGTGGTGGACGGCGCGTCCACCCTGCTGGGCCGGGTGTTCGGGGACGCCGGCGTGCATGCCCGCTCCGCCGTGGGTGTCAGCGTGTTGCCGCTGAACTCCCCGGTGGAGGTCGAACTGATCGTCGAGTTCCACTGACGATGAGCGGGGGCCGCGGGAACGAACGCATCTTCGCGGTGCCCCGCGCCTATTCCACGGCCGCCCGGGCCTGGATGGAACGAGGGTTGGGGTTGCACGGTTCCGCCCCCCGCCACGGCGCCGCCACCGTGTTCGTGCGGGACGGCGAGCACGGCGTGGAGACCCTCATGCTCCACCGCCCGGGCCGCCAGTCCATGGGCACGCTCTCGTTCCCCGGCGGGGTGTGCGAGACCAGCGACGACGAACCCCTGGACTGGCACGGCCCCACCCCCGCGCAGTGGGCCCACAAGGTGCTCTCGGAGGACATCGGCCGCACGCGCCGCAGCGTGGTGGCCGCCGCGCGCAAGGTGTTCGTGGAGACCGGGATCCTGCTCGCGGGAACCCCGGGTCACGGTGTCGCCGAGAGCGTGGACGGCGCGGACTGGATGACCTCGCGGGAACGGCTGGCAGCAGAGGAGTTCTCCTTCGCGGACCTGCTGGCCAAGCGCAGTCTCACGTTCCACAGCGAATGCCTCCGGCCGCTGTCCCACTGGATCACCTCGGACTTCATCCACCAGCGCGTGGACCTGCAGTTTTATTCGGCGGCCGTTCCCGTGGGCCAGCGACCCGTGCCGCTGGCCACGCAGCGCGGTATGGCGTGGCTCGATTGGGTGGACGCGCGCGCCCTGTTCGAGGACCCGTGGTCCACACCGGTGCCGGAGCTGTTCCGGCGCCAGTCGGAGGAAGCCAGCCTCACCGACGACCCCTGGCACTTCGACCTCAACGAGCTCACGACCCCCGGGGTGCAGTGCGCCCTCGAGGCGGTTGCGCACGCCGGCTCGGCGGTGGCGTTCCTCGCGGCCCGGCGGGACCTGCGGGTCAAGAGTCCCCGACTGGATCTGCGCGACGGCGAACCCGTCCTCGTCCTGGACGAGTGACCTCCCGGGTGGGTCGCGTCCCGCGCGCCCTCACGCACCCCTCACGCATCCCGTGTGAAAGGCGACGGCGCCCGTGGCGGGTGCCACGAGCGCCGTCGGCGGAAGAACCGGCGTCAGCGGGAGCGCTGCTTGAGGCGCTGCAGGTCCAGGATGACCACGGCGCGCGCCTCGAGGCGGATCCAACCGCGCTGGACGAACTCGGCCAGGGCCTTGTTCACGGTCTCGCGAGAGGCACCCACGAGCTGGGCGAGTTCCTCCTGGGTGAGCTCGTGCGCCACCAGGATGCCGTCCGTGGCGGGGCGGCCGAACCGGTCCGCGAGGTCCAGCAGGGCCTTGGCCACGCGGCCGGGGACGTCCGAGAACACTAGGTCCGCGAGGTTCTCGTTGGTGCGGCGCAGGCGCCGGGCGAGCGCCTGCAGCAGCTGCGCGGAGACCTCGGGGGAGCGCTGGATGACCTTGCGCAGGTTCTCGTGCTTGAGCCCGTCCAGGCGGGTCTCGGACACGGCGGTCGCGGAGGTGGAGCGGGGGCTGGGGTCGAACAGGGCCATCTCGCCGAAGATCTCACCGGGACCCATGACGGCCACGAGGTTCTCGCGACCGTCGCTCGCGGTGCGCCCAAGCTTCATCTTGCCGGAGACGATGAAGTAGAGCTGGTCCCCCGGATCACCCTCGTAGAACAGGGTGGCACCGCGGGAGAGGTTCACCTCGGTGATCTCCTCGGTCAGAGCGGCGAACGCCTCATCGTCCAAGGAAGCGAACAGCGGAGCGCGGCGTAGGACGTCTGTATCCAAGGTAAAACTCCTCACGGATTGCGGATGAGCCCGGACAGGGGCACATGATCTGAGTACGTTCCATCGTAACGAATTTCACACCGCCCGGGCCCACCCCGCTGGTTATGCCCGGTGTGAACGCGCTGCGAGTTCCGGGTGTTCCCGCTCGTGTTCATCCACCGTTCACGATCCACGATTTACCCAGCCCCCCACCGTATGCTCGGCTGAGCACGCACCCGATCCCCGCGTGTTCCCCCTCCGTGAGGACTTCGATGACCCTGTCCCTGAACATCCTGGACGTGCTGCTGATCGTGGCGCTGGTGGCGTATCTCGTCGCAGGGCTGAGCCGAGGGTTCTTCCGCTCGTTCGCGTCCCTCGTGGGGCTAGTGCTCGGCGCCGTGGTGGCGTTCTGGGCCGGCCCCGTGGTGTCCGCTTACGTCTCGGACGAATGGCGGATCCCGGCCGTGCTGCTCACCGTCCTCGTGGCCCTGGCCCTGGGTCAGTGGCTGGGGTCGATCGCGGGTAATGCCCTCGCGCGGATCACCGAGAGGACGGGACTGGGGATCCTGGACCGCGTGGGCGGCGGGGTGCTCAACGTGGTCGTGGCCGCCCTGGTCATGGGGCTCGTGGGTTCGCTCGTGGGTCAGCTGGGCCTTCCCGCACTGTCCCAACAGGTCGCGTCCTCGCAGGTGCTGCGCGGTATCGAGCGGGTCACCCCGGAGCCCGTGCGCCAGGCCATGACACAGACCCGCAACGCGATCAGCGGCGCCCAGGGCATCCGGCAGCTGGACGAACTGCTCTTCCCGTCCCAGGCCGCCCCGGACCCCACGGACACCCCGGACACCCAGAGCGTCGCGGACGCGGGCCAGTCCGTGGTCCAGGTCTACGGCACGGCCGCCCAGTGCGCCCAGAACCAGACGGGTTCGGGATTCGTGGCGCAGCCCGGCACGGTGGTGACCAACGCCCACGTGGTCGCGGGCGTGGACCAGCCCGTGGTCCAGACGCGCGACGGTCGCGTCTACCGCGCGCAGGCCGTGCAGTACGACGCCGCGTCCGACCTCGCGGTGCTGCGCGTCCCCGATCTGCCCGAGGCACCCCTGGCCCTGCAGGGTTCGGTGACGAGCGGACAGACCGTGTCCTTCGCGGGCTACCCGCTGGGCGGTCCCTATACGCTGCGCCCGGCCACGATCCAGGGTCAGGCGGTGGCCCCCGTGCAGAACGTGACCACGGGGCAGACCCAGACCCGCAGCATCATCCAGATCGCGGGCAACGTGGAGCAGGGCAACTCGGGCGGTCCGCTGCTCAACGCGGACGGTGAGGTCGTGGGCGTGGTCTTCGCCAAGGCCGTCACGGACCAGGTGGGGTATGCGATCCCCGTGGCTCGTGTCACCGAGATCCTCGCCGCGGCGGGGGACTCCACGGAGTCCGTCCCCACGGGTCAGTGCGTGGTGTCCTGAGCGGACATCCTGTCGGTAGCAGCTGAACACCGACAAGCAGCGGCTGAGCACCGATGACCGGCGGTCGAGCACGGACGAGCGGTGGCCGGGTACCGAGTGCGCCAGCAGGGAGGCGCGGTCCGGGGCCAAGGACGCATTCAGGGGATCACGCAGCGGGCGCAGCTTGTACACGTCGTTGAGGTACTGCGGTTGCCACAGGGCAGTGACGAACCAGTCCTCGTCCGCCATGCGCCGGTCGACCGTGTCGATGATGGCCCGCGGGTCACCGATCTCCTGGCGCCACCCCAGCGCAGCCAGTCCGTAGGCCTCGATGAGTTTCTCGGGGCGCATGGTCAGACCGGTCCCGGGCATGGTCCCCTGCGCGGTGAGCGTGGTCATCCGCTCGGCCACCTCGGGCCTGCCCAGTTCCTCGAGGGACGAGACCAGGTCCTCCGGGACATGGGCCGGAATGCCCAGGAGAACATGCACCCCTCGTAGAGCACCGCGGCTTCCACGCACGTGTCCTTGACCTGCTCCCAGTACACCTCGTGGCCGCCGGGCAACCACGCATCGGCGAACAGCTCTACGTCCCCGGCGGCGGCCACATGGTGGAAGGACTCGTCGATGCGCCTGTGGACCAGGAGCACACCGGACCGTGGATCTGCTGCGGTGATGGGTGCGTCCTAACTCTCGATGTTCTTACCCAGTTCGTTGGCGATCACCTGCACGCCCAGTTCGTACCCCAGGACACCGGCACCGGCGATCACGGCCGTGGCTTGCGGTGACACGAAGGACGTGTGCCGGAAGGCCTCCCGGCGGTGCACGTTGGAGATGTGTACCTCCACGATCGGCATCTCGCACATCTCCAGGGCGTCGTGCAGGGCCACGGAGTAGTGGGTCAGCGCCGCGGGATTGATCACGATCCCGCACGCCTCGGTGCGCGCCCGCTGGATCCAGTCCACGAGCTGCCCCTCATAGTTGGACTGCTCGAACACCACGTCCAGCCCGTACGACTGCGCGCGGACGCGCACATTGCGTTCGACGTCCGCAAGGGTCGTGTGCCCGTAGATCTCGGGCTTGCGGGTGCCCAGGGTGTTGAGATTGGGCCCATTCAGGACGTGGATCGGCAGCTCACTCATGGCTCCATTCAACAACACGGTCACGTGGAGCGACACGGCACCTCCGAACAAGGCGGCACCGACCAACAGCGCGGCACCGACGAACAGTGCGGCGTCGTCGAACACCCTGACAACACCGGACGACGCCGCCACGATGACCTCTTCACGCGAGGCACCGCAGCGGCGTCGTCCGCCGGGGCTGGGGTTACTTCTGGCCGAGCGAGTCCACGATCTGCTGCATGACCGTCTGGTCCGCGAGCGTGGAGACGTCACCCACGGGACGGTCCTCGGCGACGTCCTTGAGCAGACGGCGCATGATCTTGCCCGAGCGGGTCTTGGGCAGCTCGGGGACGATCAAGACCTTCTTGGGCTTGGCGATCGGGGAGATCTCCCGGCCCACGTGCGCGCGGATCTCCTCGGCGAGCTCGGCGGCGTCCCGGTTCTCGGCGGTGGCCTGGTCCGAGAGGATCACGAAGGCGAAAACCGCCTGGCCCGTGGTCTCGTCCTGGGCGCCCACCACGGCAGCCTCGGCCACGGACGGATGGGAGACCAGCGCGGACTCGATCTCGGGGGTGGACAGGCGGTGGCCGGAGACGTTCATGACGTCGTCCACGCGACCCAGGATCCAGACGTCCCCGTCCGCGTCCCGCTTGGCACCGTCGCCGGCGAAGTACTTGTCACCGAACTGGCCCCAGTAGGTGTTGACGAAACGGTCGTCGTCCCCCCAGATGGTGCGCAGCATGGACGGCCACGGCTTGCGGACCACCAGGAAACCGTCGGTCTCGTTGGGCAGGGAGTTGCCGGCGTCGTCCACGACGTCCACCGCGATCCCCGGCAGCGGGACCTGCGCGGAACCGGGCTTGGCGTGGGTGACCCCGGGCAGCGGGGAGATCATGATCGCGCCGGTCTCGGTCTGCCACCACGTGTCCACGATGGGGCAGCGCTCGCCGCCGATCACACGGTGGAACCAGGTCCAGGCCTCGGGATTGATGGCCTCGCCCACGGTGCCCAGCAAGCGCAGCGAGCTGAGGTCCCACTCGCCGGGGATCTCCTCGCCCCACTTCATCATGGTGCGGATGGCGGTGGGGGACGTGTAGAGGATGCTCACGCCGTACTTCTGCACGATCTCCCAGAACCGGCCGCGGTGCGGGGAGTCCGGGGTGCCCTCGTAGATCACCTGGGTGGCGCCGTTCACGAGCGGCCCGTAAGTGATGTAGGTGTGGCCCGTGACCCACCCGACGTCCGCGGTGCACCAGTAGACGTCCGTCTCCGGCTTGAGGTCGAACACGTTCTTGTGGGTGAACGCCGCCTGGGTGAGGTAGCCGCCGGTGGTGTGCAGGATGCCCTTGGGCTTGCCGGTGGTGCCGGAGGTGTAGAGGATGAACAGCGGATCCTCGGCGTTCTGCTCCGAGGGCGTGTGCTCGGTGGAGGCGTTCTCGGTGACCTCGTGCCACCACACGTCACGGCCGTCCTGGAACGCGACGTCCTCGCCGTTGCGCTTGACCACCACCACGTGTTGGACGGAGCTCCCGCCCTTCTCCAGGGCGGCGTCCACGGCGGGCTTGAGCGTCGTGGGCTTGCCGCGGCGGTAGGAGCCGTCCGCGGTGACCACGAGCTTGGCCTCGCCGTCCTCGATGCGCGAGCGCAGGGCGTCCGCGGAGAAGCCGCCGAAGACCACCGAGTGGATCGCTCCGATGCGCGCGCACGCGAGCATGGTGACCACGGCCTCCGCGATCATGGGCAGGTACACGGCCACGCGGTCGCCCTTGCCCACGCCGAGCGCCTCGAACGCGTTCGCGGCCTTGGAGACCTCGTCCTTGAGCTGCGCGTACGTGTAGGACGCACTGTCCCCGGGCTCGCCCTCGAAGTACAGGGCCACGCGGTCCCCGTTGCCGGCCTCCACGTGGCGGTCCACGGCGTTGTACGCGGCGTTCAGGGTGCCGTCCTGGAACCACTTGGCGAACGGCGGGTTGGACCAGTCCAATACCTCGGTGAACGGGGTGGACCACGTCAGCAGCTCGCGGGCCTGGCCCGCCCAGAACTCCTCACCCTGCTCCTCGGCCCGCGTGTACAGCTCCGCGGTGGCGTTGGCCTGGGTGGCGAACTCCTCGCTGGGTGCGTAGGTCTTCGACTGGGATGCTGCGGATTCCGGGGACATGGTGCTCCTTACCTGGGCCGTGTCGTGCCGCTCGCGGGCACGTGGTTCAGTTCACATTCTTGTTCTCCAGCGTAGTCGAGGTTCCCGCCCGTGCTCGATCCATGGCTGCCGGTGTCGCGCGCACCGTCACGGCGGCCGCGCGGTTTGACCACCGCCACGGCGGCCACCATGATCGAGGACATGGACTCCCCGGCCGCCGCTGCCCACGTGCGCTTCGTGCCCCCGCGCCAGGCCGAGCAGGCGGCCGCGCGGCGTCGTCGTACCGGGGGCGAAACGCGGTTGGCGACGACGCGGCGCGCGCGGCGGATCCAGCGCGAGCTCGCGCACAGCTATCCGTACGCCGTGGCGGAATTGGATTTCGACGACGCGTGGCAGCTGCTCGTGGCCACGGTGCTCTCCGCGCAGACCACCGACGTGCGCGTCAACTCGGTAACGCCGGGGCTGTTCGCCGCATACCCCGGGCCTTGGGAGCTGGCCGAGGCGCCGGCCGAGGACGTCGAGGAACGGGTGCGCTCGCTCGGGTTCTACCGGTCCAAGGCGCGTTCCATCCAGGGGCTGGCCACGCGGATCGTGGACGAGTACGACGGCCGCGTCCCGGGTACGCTCACCGAGCTCGTGACCCTGCCCGGCGTGGGGCGTAAGACCGCGAACGTGGTGCTCGGTAATGCGTTCGGGGTCCCCGGGATCACGGTGGACACGCATTTCGGCAGGCTCGCGCGCCGCTTCGGCTGGACCGACCAGGAGGACCCCGTCAAGGTCGAGACGGACGTGGCCGCCCTGTTCCCGCCCGCGGTGTGGACCGAGCTGTCCCACGAACTGATCTACCACGGGCGACGGATGTGCCACGCGCGCAAACCAGCGTGTGGAGTGTGTCCGGTCGCGGATCTGTGCCCCTCCTACGGCACGGGCCCCACCGATCCACTGGCCGCCCGGAAACTGTTGGCCTACGAACTCGCCCCGGGCCGCGAGGAGCTGCTCGCGGGCTTCCTGGCCGGGCGCACGCGCCGCGAACTGCGCGCCGACGGACACACCCTCGGCGCGTGAAAGGACTTCGCATGA